>JBAWZW010000032.1:0-23708 GCA_037142835.1 Verrucomicrobiota bacterium | reverse complement strand
GAAGGAATGGTTCCGATTGATATTCGAATCTGGGGTGTTTCCATTCCTGCCGCGGATGGGTAGTTATTACGCAAATGAACGAAGCTGAACTTCACCGCCTCGTCCGCCTCTCCTCGCGGAAGCTGGAGGCGTTGAAAAAGTCGCTGCTCCACTAAGCCTTCGGTGGAGCATTTTGATTGCTTGACTGATGACTTGACTTACGCTTGACTTACGCCGTGGCCTACGAACCGCAATTCACGATCAGTCCGCACCTGCTTTCGCTGGTGGAGGAGATCGCCGCGTTGCGGGAGCGGATCCAAGCAGCGGCGGTGGAGCTTTCTTGGATTCCCGCGCTCCAACAGGACACCCGCACCCGCAACGTCCACGCCTCCACGGCCATCGAGGGAAATCCGCTGACCCTGGAGCAAGTGCGGGCTTTGGAGGAAGGGCGTGAACTCGCCGCCTCGGATGTCCGCTCCAACCGCGAGGTGCTGAATTACTTCGCCGGCCTGCGCTACGTGGAAAAACACCCCAAGAAGAAGGCCATCCGCCACGAGGACGTCTTCGAGCTCCACCGGATCCTCGCGGAGAGCGTGATGGACCAAGGAACGGCGGGCCGCTATCGGACGATTCAGGTGCGGGTCGGCAATCATTTCCCGCCCGCCGCCTTGGATGTTTCCGGGCTGATGTTCGAGTTGTTGGATTGGTGGAACAAGAAATCCGTCGAGCTTTCCCCGGTGCTCAGTTCCGCGATTCTGCACTATCGCTTCGAGGACATCCATCCCTTCGCCGATGGCAACGGGCGGACGGGCCGCGCCCTTTCGCTGTGGGAACTCTATCGGCGCGGTTTCGACAGCCATCACATATTCTCGGTCGATGAGTATTATTGGGAAGACCGACCCGGTTACTACGCCGCGCTGGATGCGGTTCGCAGATCGGGCGAGGACCTCACCGGTTGGCTGGAATACTCCGCTGAGGGCGTGCGCCAAACGCTGGACCGGGTGTGGCTCAGAGTGCGATCCTATCAGGTGAAATCGCCAGAGAAACTGGTTTTGCGACCCAGGCAGGAGCATCTGCTCAAGCTGCTCCGGGATCACGGGAGGATGTCGCCCGCTGAGATATGGGAGGCGCTCGCCATTTCCAGGCAGGGCGCCATGGACTTGCTCCGTCCTTTGCTGGAAGCCGGACTGGTGGAAAAAATCGGCGGCAAAAAAAACGGGCGTTACTCACTTAAGCAACCATGAACGAAGCTGAAACCCGAGCCGAACATATTGACCCCGCGTTGAAGGCGGCGGGTTGGGGTGAGGTGGAGGGGAGCAAAGTTGACCGTGAATATTCGATCACGCCGGGCCGGATCGAGGGCTACGGTAAACGAGGCAAGGCGCTGACCGCCGATTACGTGCTGGTCTATCGCAACCGCAAGCTGGATGTGGCTGAGGCCAAGGCGCGGTGGACAGGTCTCTTGTGGAAAAGATTAGCCGCTGGAAAGCCTTCACGCTCAAGGTGAAAGCCACGAGGCGGAGGGAGTGGAGCCCTCGGCGGGGGTTCCTCTGGAGGGTTACTGGAGGGGGCCGGGAAGGGACTTTTGCTGGAGACTCACTCCTAGTTTCGTGAGGGCTTCGGTGGCCATGGGGGAAGCCACCCCGGTGATCATCGCGCTGTAGGCGGTGGCGGGTTTGGGGAAAGTGGCGGCCTTGAGGGCGGTGGCAAACTGGGAGGTGCCAGCGGTCCAAGCGACGTAGTCCCATTGGATTGGGACCACGACCGTGCCGTCTTTTGTTTGGCAGACGGTTAAACCGCCGAGGTGCTTAATGCTGGAGACGGAGGAGTCTTTGTTGAGTTTGGCGATGAGTTCGGCGGCTTGCTGAAACGATAAGCCTTCGTATTCATCTTGGCTGGTGGTTGCTTGGCGAATAAATTCGGCCTGCCCGGAGATGTTGCCTAGTTGGGTGAGAGCGCCGACGAGGACGGTTTGTGTCGAAGGAGTTAAGGCGTTGTTATTGAGAAAGTTATTGGCATCTTCGCGGGAAACGCCCATGCCGAGCAGTTTGCCGAGATTCATGAGGCGCAAATCTGCGGGGCTTTTGTCGCGTAAGGCATCGTTCAGCGAACTGCTTAAATTCGTCGCGGAGAGGGCGGTTCCTACTCCACCGGAGACGGCGGCCATGCCTAAGTTGACTGTGAATTTTCCCAAGAATGCTGGCCACGCGACCTTGCTCAATTCTTGCTGGAAAACGGGGTTGGTGGTGTAGGGATCGACGCCGAGTTGGAAGGCTAAGTCGCGTTTGGTTTTTGCAAACCCGCTGACATTGCTGACGACATTGCCTTGTTCAGGAGCGGCTTGGCGATTTTGGGTGGCTTCTTTGATGGATTGTCCCGTGCGGTTGATCAGTCCCACAATGCCTTTGGGCACGCTGGCGATGGTGGCGACGGGATCGGCCACTAAATTTTGGGCGACATTGAGGGGAACCGTGGCCGCCTGTTTTAAGGCGTCGGTAAACTCTTTCGATTGGGACATCGTTTGGAGTTGGGCGAGGGCTTTAATTTCGGCGATTCTGCGGGTTAAAAGTAAATTGCCCTTGGCTTCGAAAACCCCGAAGTCGGAGTCGATGGTGTAGCGGTTGGCGCCAGCGGTGGTCGGGACGGGATTGCGGACGGTAAAGTTCGGGCCTTGGAGGTAGGTGGGGCGGAGAATGGCGTTGGCGTTGAGAATGGGGAGAGGTTCGAAGAGACCCGCTGGGACGGCGCCTGCTGGGGCGGCAGCCACTGGTGTGGCCACGGGGGGAGTGGCGGTTTGACCGCTGGGTTGGAATTGGCTGAAGGCCACGAGCGGCAGAGTGAGGAAGGCGAAGCCGAAGGAAAGGATGGAGAGAGTTTTCATATTGGAAGAAGGAAAAATGGCGCTGGGGAGGGCGGTGGTGAAGTCGTGGGCCGCCCTTTTTCAGGGGCAGCCCACGCGTTTCACAATCGATTATTCGTGGCCGTTCGCTTAATACCAGTTGTTTCCGCCCCAACCTGCGCCCCATCCGCCCCATCCGCCCCAGCTTGTGGAAGCCATTTCGTTCATTTGGGCGGCTTCGAGGTTTTCGTTGCTCAGCTGCTTGGCCAAGCGGAGTTGTTGGTAGGCTTTGTACTGTTTTGGTCCACCGACATAAGCTTGGTTATGTTTGAGGTCAGGAAGGATGTAGTAGGTTTTGCCAGCGTAAGTGACTCGGGTCACCTTGTTTGCGGGCAGGGTGGGTAGGAGTGCCACTTGGTCGGCCTTGGTTGGGGTGATGACTTTGAAGCCCGCCGCGATGGTGAGGTTTTCTTTTTCTTGGAGGTTGCCTGCGCAACCGACGCCGATGGCTAAAAGGGCGATGGCGCCGAGACTTTTGATGGAGGTGACGAGATGCTTCATAATGATGATGGACTGGTTTTGGTTAGTTGGGTTCTGCTTTTCTCTGGAACAGATTTGTTCAGATGGGGTGGAGGCTATGCCCTTCCCGTGGGTGGTTGTCAACCCTTCCCCCGTTCCAGTTTGACTCCCGTGAGGGGATGGCGAATTTAAACTTTCCTCCGTGACTCGACTGGTCGCTCCGCCGAAACTCTCTTTCTTTTTCATCAAGGATGCGCGCCTATATTATTAACCTCGATCAAGCGGAAGACCGTTGGGCGGCTCTTACGGGGGCATTTGAGTTGCGGGAATTTTCCGTGACCCGAGTTCCGGCGGTGGAGGGGGCTAAGTTGGAGCTTCCGACCGCTGACTACGACGAGGCTGGTTATCGGTGGTTTCACGGTCGCCCGACGAATCTCCGCGAGGTGGGATGTTATTTAAGTCATTTGGCGGCTTGCCGTGCCTTTTTGGAGACGGGCGACGACCATGGATTGATCTGTGAGGATGACCTTGTTCTTGGGGAGGATTTTTTAGGCGTGCTCGCTCAGGCTTTGGAGTGGCGTGAATCGTGGAATATCCTCCGCCTTACGGGGTTAAGTGCGGGCTCTGCTCGGGCGGTTCAAGCACTTGGCGGGGGGTATTCGATCTGCGTCAACTTTGGAAGGCTCAAAGGGGCGGGGGCCTATGTTCTCGATCGCCGAGCGGCGGAAGCCTTTGTGGTGGGGTTGCATCCGATGTGGCTTCCTTACGATCACGCTTTTGATCGTGAATGGGTTTTTGGACTGCGGGCGGCTTCTGTGCAACCTTTTCCAATTTCCCAAACGGCGAGCGGATTTAAGTCGTCGATCCAGAAAAGTTCGCGGCGTCCTTTCCCATCTTGGCAGCGGTGGTTGACCACTTATCCTTATCAAGCGGTCAATGAAGTGGCGCGGGGGATTTTTCGCGGATTGAGTTTTCTTCGCTGGAAGACTGGGTGGCAGGCGAAGCCCAGTGCGGCTGTTCTGACCTTTGGTGGGGCGAAGCGACGCGCGGAGGAAAAGCAGGGGTGATTTAGGCGAGGAGGGTTTTCCAGCGGTTGAGTTGGGAGGCGACATTTGCTGGGCTCGGGGCTCCGACGGCTTGGCGGGCGTTCATGGATTTTTCTACGGAGAGGAGGGTGAAAACCTCTGCGGTGAAGACGGGGGAAAGGGTTTGATAATCAGCGAGGGTGAGTTGGGGAAGTTGGCAGTGCTTTTGTCCGCAAAGGGCGACGGCTTTTCCGATGACTTCGTGGGCTTGGCGAAAGGGGACGCCGTGGTTGACGAGGTAGTCGGCGAGATCGGTGGCGAGCAACATGGGATCGGCTACGGCTTGGGCGCAGGCGGCGGGGTTGGCGGTGATTCCGCCGAGCATGGCGGTGAAGACAGCGAGGGCGGATTTGATGGTATCGATGGAATCGAAGACGGGTTCTTTGTCTTCCTGCATATCGCGGTTGTAGGTCATGGGCAGGCCTTTGAGGGTGGTTAAAAGCGCGACGAGATTGCCGATGACTCGGCCGGTTTTTCCGCGAGTGAGTTCGGCGACATCGGGATTTTTTTTCTGGGGCATGAGCGAGCTCCCGGTGGTGAAGGCGTCGCTGATGGTAACGAATTGGAATTCGCTGGAGGCCCAAAGAATCAGGTCTTCGCTGAGTCTGGAGAGGTGGATGGCAACGAGGGCGAGGTCGGCGAGGAGTTCGACGGCGAAGTCGCGATCGCTGACGGCGTCCATGCTATTTTGGGTGAGGGCGGGGAAGTCGAGGTGATCGGCGATGAGCTGGCGATCGAGGAGGATGGTGGAACCGGCGATGGCGCCCGAGCCGAGGGGCATGACATTGAGGCGTTTGCGGGCATCGAGGATGCGGCCGTGGTCGCGGTCAAACATTTCCACGTAGGCGAGGAGATGGTGGGCGAGGTAGACTGGTTGGGCGCGTTGGAGGTGGGTGTAACCGGGGATGACGATTTCGGAGTGGCGAGAGCCGAGGTCGACGAGGGCGCGTTGGATATTGCGGAGGGCGGCGGCGAGGGTATCGGATTCTTCGCGAAGATAGAGGCGCAGATCGAGGGCGACTTGGTCATTGCGGCTTCGGGCGGTGTGTAATTTGGCTCCTGGGGCGCCGATTCGCCGAGTGAGTTCGGCCTCGATATTCATGTGGATGTCTTCGAGTTCGACTTGGAACTGGAAGGTTCCCGCGTCGATGTCGTTTCCGATGGCGGTTAAGCCAGCAACGATTTGGGCGCGTTCTTCTGGGGTGAGGAGGCCAGCTTTTTCTAAGGCGGCGGAGTGAGCGATGGAGCCGGCGATGTCTTGGCGCCACAAGCGCCAGTCAAAGCTAATCGATTGACTGTATTGCTGTAAGAGAGCGGAGGTTTCTTGGGCGAAGCGGCCTTTCCACATGAGTTTGAATGATTGGGGTTAGTTTTTGAGGGGGGGATGAGGTTTTGAGTAGGGCGGCGGAGGGAACGATTTTCAGCAAGTCTTGCGCTTTGTGCAGGAGCCGAGTTTTTTGAGTTGGTCGCAGTTGGCTTCGATGCGGAGGCTTTTTGAGGAGGGGGAAAAGCCGAGGCGTTTGGAAATACAGTCCTCGAGGAGTTCGATGTGTTGGTCTTCGAACTCGACGATTTTGTCGCAGTCAACGCAGATGAGATGGTTGTGGTGGGGGTGTTCGTTGTAATTGGGGTCGTAGACTTTTTGGTCGCGACCAAAGTCCAATTCTTTGAGGATGCCACATTCAACGAGGAGCTGGAGCGTGCGGTAGACCGTGGCGCGGGAGACGGAGGGGTCGACATTTTTGGCCAAGAGGAGGAGTTCTTCGGCGGTATAATGATCGGTGGTGCTGAAGGCGGCGACGACGATGGCGTCGCGTTGGGCGGTTTTGCGAAGGCCTTTGGCGAGAATAAAGGCGTTGAACCGAGCCTGAACAGCGGGAGACATAGGCGGAAAGTAAGCGACGCTGGGGGTGGCGTCAAACCCCCTGGCAGCCACTGGGGTCGTGACTAGGTGAAAGGGTGGAGTGGGCGCGAGGAGGCATCCGAGGTTAGTAGGGGCGGGCGATGACGCGGCGATTGGGGTCAGTGGCCCCGGGGATGCGGTAAATATTTCCTGGGGAGACGGATTTTAGCTCGTAGCTTTTGAGGATGAACTCGGGATAAAAAGCGTTGCTAGCGGGCTCGTAGACTTTGTCGCCACTGAACTCGCCTTGGATGAGGTATTCGTAATTGTTGTCGCTGCCGATGGTGCCGAGTTCGCGGTCAGGGGCGAACTTTTTGTTTTCATTAAAAACCACGAGGACGGCACTGCTCCAAGGCTCGCCTGGTTTGCGGACCCAGCCCCAGAACTTGTAGTCCGTCTTATAGTAGCGGCGAGCGATGTAGCCGGTGCGAGGGGACTCGGCCTTGATTTCCGCGAGCATGGTTTCGCGGGAGCGGGCTTGGGCGTCGTCGGTGGCGCAACCGTAAGAGAGGATGAAGGTCGCACCGAGAGCGGTGAGGGCGAAGGATCTGGGCAAGGTCATAAGTGAGGATTGGCGGGTAATTGAAGGGAGGCGAGGATGGGGGCGAGCCAGATGGCGAGGGCGGTTTCTTTGAGTGATTCTGGTTCGGGGAGGGAGCCAAAAAGGTGCCAAGATTCGGTGTGGGCGAGGGACTCGCCAGTTTGGAGGGTGCGCAACGGGCTGAGGGTTTCGAGTTCGAGCATTTGGGCGTTGGTGAAGGTTTCGTAGTTGCAGCCGAAGTCGGGGTAGGTGGCATTTTCTTCGAAGGCGACCGTTTTGAGAAAGAAGCTACTGCCGAGGAGATACCCGACCCAGCCTTGGCGATGGCGGAGGCCGATTTTTGCTGGTGAACTATGGGGAGTTTGGCGAAGGGTAATAAACTCGCGACCCCAGCGCCAGCGGTCATCGGAAGAATCGGTATAAGGCCAGAGGACAAGGACTTGATCGGGGAGGAGATCCCGAGGATGCTCACCGAGTGGAGGTCTGGGGATGATTTCCAAGCCACCGGGTTCCATTACCGTCAGGCCCCAGGTGGCGATTTCGAGGGGAACATCGCCGAGATTGGTCGCTCGGTGAGTGATAGTGACGGCGGAGGAATCGGGGTGGAGGGTGATGGTGAGTTCTTTGCGGATCGGTCCAGATTGGACGGTGAGGGCGACGCCATCGGGGAGGATTTGAGAGGAGACGGGGAGGTTATCGGGGAGATAAGTGAGCTGGTTTTCTGGAGCGACCCAGAAGCGGTGACCGCCTCGGGCGACAAAGTGATCTTCGCCGGAGCTGCCGAGTTCGTCGGGGTTGGTTTTGAGGAGATTGGAACCACCGGGGAGATGGAGGTAGGAGATGATTCGTGGGCCGACATCGAGGGTGACGATGAGTTCGGCGCATTGGTTGGCGATGCGCAGGCAGTTTGGCCAGCCTCCGAATTGAATGGGTTCAATTGTCATGGATGTCTCGTTGGATTTTCGCGAGGAGGGCGGGTTGGCGTTGGAGTTGGTGAGTGAGGGCTTCGATCGCTCGGAGGGTGGGCGGGCTGATGTGATGTTCCATGCCCTCGACATCGTGATAAATCACCTCGTCATCGAGACCAAGGAGATTAAGAAAATCGGTGAGGAGTTGGTGGCGGTGGGTGATATTTTTGGCGAGGGCTTCTCCTGCGGTGGTGAGGATGAGACCCCGATATTTTTCGTAATTGAGGAGGCCTTCGGCGTCGAGGCGCTGGACCATATTCGTGACGCTGGCTTGGGAAATTTTCAGTCGTTGGGCAATATCGACCACCCGAGCGTAGCCTTTGGTGTTGATCAGTTCGAGGATGCGCTCGAGATAATCTTCCACGGCCTGCGAGGCGACTGGCGTGGTGGTGGTCTTCTTCAGGTTGGGCATAGGAAGTGGGGAAAGCTAGGAAGAGAGAACGAATCCGTCAAGAAGAGCCCCGATTGGCGATTGACAAAATTCTAGGAGCGGTGAATAAAGTTAGGCGCGGCTAATTTTTATGTCCTTACCTCAACCAGCGGATTCGGAATCATCTCCCTCAACGGGATGGCTTCGCCAAAGTGGTCGCTCGTTGCCGGAAGTTTTTGGGTCGGTTTCCGTTCCGAAAGGGGCATCGTTTTGGAAAAAGTGCCTTGCCTTTGCGGGGCCAGGTTTTTTAGTGGCGGTGGGTTATATGGATCCGGGGAATTGGGCTACCGATCTTGCGGGGGGTTCGCGGTATGGCTACAGTCTGCTTTCGGTGATCCTGCTTTCGAACTTGATCGCCATCTTGCTTCAGCATCTTTGTGTGAAGCTTGGGGTGGTCACGGGTCGGGACCTTGCGCAGGCGTGTCGTGACGCCTATTCGAAGCCCGTGAGTTGGATGCTTTGGATTCTTTGTGAGGTGGCCATTGCGGCCTGCGATTTGGCGGAGATTGTGGGTTCGGCGATTGGATTGCAGTTACTCTTTGGGATTCCGCTGGTCTGGGGTTGTGTGATTACCGCGCTCGATGTCTTGATCGTGCTCTTTCTGCAGAGCAAAGGATTTCGCTATTTGGAGGCGCTCGTGATCACGGTGATTTTGGTGATTGGCGGTTGTTTTTGTGCAGAACTGATTTTTGCGCGACCCGATTTCTGGGGAGTGGCGCGGGGATTTGTTCCTACGGCAGCGATTTGGGAAAACCGCGAGATGCTTTTTGTGGCGATCGGGATTCTTGGGGCGACGGTGATGCCGCACAATCTCTACCTGCATAGTGCGATCGTGCAGACTCGGGACTTTGAGCGGACGCGGGAAGGCAAAGCGGAGGCGATTCAGTTTGCGACCATTGATTCGACGGCGGCGCTTTTTTTTGCGCTCTTTATTAATGGGGGAATTTTGATTTTGGCGGCGGCGGCGTTTCACGCTACTGGGCAAAAAGAGGTGGCGGCGATCCAGGACGCCTATCGCTTACTTAGTCCGACATTGGGGGTGGGGGCAGCGAGCACGCTGTTTGCGGTCGCCCTCCTTGCGAGCGGGCAAAACTCTACGCTGACGGGCACGCTGGCTGGGCAGATTGTCATGGAAGGATTTCTGCAAGTTCGGGTGGCGCCATGGTTGAGGCGACTAATTACGCGGGGGATCGCCATCGTGCCTGCGGTGGGGGTGATTGGCTATTTTGGGGAGGGGCGGACCACGGATTTGCTGATTTGGAGTCAGGTGCTATTGAGTATGCAGCTGGGGTTTGCGGTCATTCCGTTGGTTTGTTTTACGGGGTGTCGGAAAAAGATGGGATCGTTTGTGAATCCGCGATGGGTGCAAGTTTTGGCGTGGGTGGCGGCGGCCTTGATCGTTTTTCTCAATCTAAAATTGATTTTTGATTTTTGCATTTCCCGCTGAGGGCATCGTCTTGAGGAGAATTCTGGGTTGTTCTCACGGGGGATTTTGCGGATGAATGTCTAAAACACGATGAGCATTGTTCGACTTCTGACTTGGGGATTTTTACTGGCATCGGTGGCATGGATTCAGGCTGCGGGGGATTGGGCTGGGACTTGGCATGTCAAAAGGAATGACGACGAGCGGCGGTTCATTTTTGAGCAGGCGGGTGAGGAAGTGACGGGGCAGAATGCGCCGTGGAGTGGGCGATTCGAGGGCAAGGTGAGTGGAAATCGGATGAGCGGTCGATGGACGCCGGGGGGTGGGCAATCGCGGGAGGTGGTTTTAATTCTCAGTGAGGATAAAAAGACATTTTCTGGGCGGGATGATTTGCACAATTGGTTGACGGGGACGCGGATGGTTGGGGAGACCGCCATTCCCCCGATGCATTTGAGGAGTCCGCGAGAGGCCCTGAAGGAGTTTGTTTTTGCGGGGAACCTCGCTCGTTTTGGGCGGAGCGTCACTTGGGACTTTGCCGCCCAAGCGGTTGAGTTTGTGCCTAGTGGGACGGATGTGCCTCGGGAGGTTTCTCTGAATCAGGTCCGAAATTATTTTGATCTCATTGACTTGACCACCTTTGATTGGTCATCGGTTCCTCTTCGGGAAGAAGGAGATAGGGCGACGGGAGTGTTGAAGCAGGATCCGACGGAGGTGAGCCTCTCGGTGGAGTTTCGGCGGAATGGGGCGGGAGATTGGCATCTGCTGATTCCGAGTGATGAAGCGATGGAGGTATCGAGGAGGTCGCTTTTGGAAGTGTATGGGAAAGCTCCACCGACGGCGGATTCCTATCGCAAGCTTCAAAATCCCCGGGACACGATGCGAGTTTTTCTTCAAGGGATGCGAGAATGGGAGGGGAATGGACGGAAGTTGGCATTTTCGACGATCGATTTACGGGGGCTCCCGGAGATCGTTCAACGGGAGGACGGGCTATTGATTGTGGAGTATTTGCGTCGGACTTTGGATCAAATTGGGTTGGTGAATCTTCAAGCAATTCCCAACGCGGGAGCGGACCGGACTCCCTATGTCCACTTTGTGCACGGGCTGGGATCGATTGTGATCGCCCCGAGTGGGTCGGAGGTGGATGCGCCTTGGCAGTTTACCAGAGGGACAGTCGAGCAGATTCGGGAACTGTATATGGAGACGAACCGGCTTCCACCGCTGACTTTTTTGCCTTATGGGAGTCTTCCTCCTACGCCTTATTTTTTAATGCGTGATTTTGTGGCGAAACATCTGCCATGGCTGCTCGGGCGGTGGATGGCTTTGGAGTATTGGCAAATGCTCGTGCTCTTTGGAGGCCTCTCCTTGACCCTTTTTTTTGCTCCCAAGATCGTTCGGCTGGTGACGCGGTTATCGCCACGACTTTTTGGACGTTCCGCCGAAATATCCCGGGGATTTGTCTATGCGCTCACGGTGGTGGTGTTGATCTTGATGGCGCATCGGATCCCTGTGCTTGTGGGGATTCCTGCACAGATTCGTGAGCATACCTTGCCTGTGCTCGGATCAGTCTTTTTGATCTGTGTGGCGGTGGTTCTTTGGCATCTGCTGACGGCTGCTGGCGAACGGTTCGGCGAGCGGGCTCGCAAGACGGAGACGCAGGCCGACGATCTGGTCCTCCACTTTGTGATTGCGGGTGGGCGGGTGGCGATTGTGGTGGGAACGGCTTTGAGGGTGGCCTATTTCTTTTCTATGCCTGCGACGAGTATTCTTGCGGGATTAAGTATTGGGGGGCTGGCATTTGCGATTGCGGCCCGGGAGACATTGGCGAATCTTTTTGGGGCGGGAACTTTGGTGACTGACCGTCCCTTTCGGAGTGGCGACTGGATCGACACGGGGACTTTACAAGGTTCGGTGGAGGCTGTGGGGATTCGTTCCACGCGCATTCGGACGGCGCAAGATAGCGTGGCAATTATTCCCAACGGGAAGCTTTCGGAGGCCACGATTAACAACCTGGGAACGCGTCGGCATCGGGTGATCAAGTTAAAGATTTTGGTTACGGAAGGAGCGACCCCAGAGCGTTTGGAGGGGTTGATTGCGGCGATTCGTCATCGGTTGCAGGAGGATCCTTTGTTTTTGATGAAGCGGACGGAGATTGGTGTTTCGGACATTGGGAGTGATGGGGTGAGCATTGTGATTACTGCGGACGTCAATGTGCGGACGGATCTTGAGGAGTCCTTAGCGCGGCACGATTTGCTGATGGACTTGCTGCGATTTGCGGAAGATCAAAGACTCCGGCTTGGACGCGGGGTGGAGTTAAGTGCGATTCAACCTTAATTTATTGAAAATGATTTTGGCGATTTCAACAATTCGGTCGGTGGTTTGGCGGATGATTCCTCTCGTGCTTAGTGGTTGTATGGTGGCGAACCACGCGATTCGATCCGATTTTGGGAGTTTTAACACGACCGTGCAATATACGCAAAGTCAGCAAATTCTCTTGAACATTGTGCGGATGCACTTTCGGGAATCGCCGATGTTTCTCCAAGCGGGAAACATCACCGCATCTTACGAGAGTCAAGTGGGGGCGGAAGCTGGGGTTGATCCATTTCCCTCGTGGAATGCCGGTGCCCACTATTCTTTTTCGAGTAAGCCCACGATCTCGTACACGCCAGTGGAGGGGAAAAGTTATGTGGCGCAGTTTATGACGGCGATTTCTCCAGAAACTTTTTGCGTGCTCTTTCAAGGTGGTTGGTCCGTGTCGGAATTGGTCAAGTTGTTAGTGGACCGGGTGACGCTGCCTAGCGGGGAGGTGTTGGTGAATCATGGGAGTTCGCCGAGTCTTCGCCAATTCGAGCAATGGGCGGAGGGGTTGCGTCGGAAGCAGGAGAGCCAAGATTTGTTGGTGGGTTCGGCGAACGGGGTGCTTTCCCTGACGAGTTCTGGGGAGGTTTTCCCTCTGAAAGATTGGCGCTTTCACTCGCTATTTGAAGTGTTATTTGAGGCTTCAAGGAATACGGAAACCCCTCCAGATCAATTAGATCGGGTGAAGAAAAACGTCAAAAGAACGCCCAATGGGGTGATGAAAATTCGGGTCTCAGCCATGGCGCCGCGCGATGCGATGGTTTCGGTGAAGTACGCGGGATACCACTACAGCGTTAGTCATAGTGACTTGCGATCCAAGGACACTTTGGCGTTGTTGAATCAGTTGTATCGCATTCAGTCACCACCCGCAGGGGCCGCCCCTGTTTTGACCATTCCCGCTCGGTAAATTGGGTGAGGATTGGGCTGAAGGCGCCCGCGATTGGAGCGATTTACCCCACCACGAATGGATTTGCGGTGTTGAAAATTTTCGTGGTCGCGGCTGGAGATTGATTTGCGGAGCGGTGATTGGGGGAGATTTTGACATTTCGCTTGAGGGGTGGAGGGAAGAGGAGTTGTCTACCCTCCCTAGATTATGATTTATCCGCTTAAATTAGAGTACGCGCTTTACCTCGTCGGACTCGCTTTGATTTTTAGTCACTCATGGGCGTTTTTTAAACCTGAGGAGACGAAGCGCTGGCTGCAGGCATTGCCACGCGACAAAGCGTTGGGAGTCTTTTTTGTCACCATCGCTGCGGCTTGGTTTTATTGGCTGGTGAAGTCGATGGATTTGGGGGAGTTCAGCAGTTGGCGGGAGCGGGTGCTCTATGCGATCCCGGTGATTTGGTTTTTGACTTGGTACTTTGTCGACGAATTTCTCGCGGTTCGTGGATTGGGGATGTTGGTCCTGCTGGGTGCGGAGCCGCTCTTGGAGTCGGCATTTTTGCGACCTGAGACCTCGCGGCTTTTGCTGGTGACGCTGGTTTATGTTTGGATCGCCTTTTCGCTTTTTTGGATTGGAATGCCCTTCACCCTTCGTGACCAGATTGCTTGGTTGACGAGGAGTCCCCAGCGCTGGCGATTGGCGACGTTTGGGGGATTGGCTTACGGAGTGTTGTTACTTTTGCTTCCGCTCTTTTTTGCGAAATCCGGTTAGGTTTCTGAGGGTGGCTATTTGGTATTAGCGACCACGTCGCTGAGTTTGAAGATGGGGAGGAACATCGAGATGACGATTCCGCCGACGATCGTTCCGAGGACGACAATTAAGAGGGGTTCGATCAGCGAGGTGAGGGCGTTGAGGGTGGCCTCGATTTCTTCGTCCCAGAAGTCCGCCATTTTTTCGAGCATGGTATCAATTTTTCCCGTTTGCTCACCTGCGCCGACCATCCGGACGAGCATGGGGGGAAAGATCGGCTCGCGGGCTAAGGCGTTGGCTAATTGGTCGCCTCTTTCGATATCGGTGGAGACATTTTTGATGGCTTTTTCTACCTGATAATTTCCCGAGGTATCGCCGACGATGGACATGACTTCGAGGATCGGGACGCCGGCGCGGATCAGTTGGGCGAAAGTGCGGGCAAAGCGAGTGAGGCAGATTTTGTGGACGAGAATGCCAAAGATGGGGAGTTTGAGTTTGTAGGTATCCCAAAGTCGCCGGCCGCGTTCCGTTTTGAGGAAGGCTTTGACGGAGAAAACCACCCCCGCGATCGTTCCTGCGATGTAATACCAGTTGCCGCGAATGAGGGCGCTTAAATCGAGAAGGAATTGGGTGGGTGCGGGAAGTTTTGCGCCGAAGTCGGCAAAAATCTCTCCGAACACGGGGACCACGCGAACGATCAGAAAAGTGGTGATGGAGAGGGCGATGACGAGGACGATTACTGGGTAGGTCATGGCCGATTTGACTTTCTTTTTCAGGCGGGCGGCGGACTCGAGAAAGCTGGCGAGGCGATCGAGAATTTCCGAGAGGAGGCCGCCAGACTCGCCGGCTTTGACCATGCTGGAATAGAGGCGGCTAAAGACCGCGGGGTGTTTGGAGATGGCGTCGTAAAAGGAGTCGCCCTGTTGGATGAGGGCGGTAATTTCACCGACGACCCGGCGGAGGCCGGATTGTTTTTTGGGATCGGCTTGTTCGTAGAGGGCGGTGAGAGCGGAGACGAGAGGGAGGCCGGCGTCGACCATCGTGGCGAGCTGACGGGTAAAGAGAACGAGATCGGTCTCGCTGATTTTTCCTTTGGGCGAGCGGACGCGACCTCCAGTTTTTTGTTCGATGGAGAGGACCATCCAACCGCGGGTCATGAGGGTATTGACGGCGTTGTCTTCGTTGAGGGCCTCTTGAAGACCGGCGATCGTCTTGCCCGCGGAGTCGCGAGCGGAGTAAGCAAAGGTCAGCATGGGGGAAATTAGAGCATCACCGATGCCACTTGGCGGGCGAACTGCGGGAGGGATTTTGGGTGGACTTGGTGGGGGTGGGAAGAAATTTGCAATTCTTCCTTGCCAGAATCCGATTCCTTCCCATACTTAACCCCTCACAAAATAAATTGAAGATATGACCGACGTTCAAGACATCCAATCCCTCCGCATGCACGCTAAAGATACGGGAAGTGCTGATGTGCAAGTAGCACTCCTTACCCAGCGGATCAACCATCTTACCGAGCACTTTAAGGCGCACGCCAAGGATCACTCTTCCCGTCGCGGACTGTTGTTGATGGTGGCTCGCCGTCGCAAGTTGCTTGATTACCTGAAGCGCTCTTCTGTGGCGCGGTACAAGGTCGCCATTGAAAAGCTCGGACTGCGCAAGTAGTTCGTCACCAACCCCTTTACGGGTTCGCCCGCGAATGTGTTCGCGGGCGAACCTCTTTATTTCACCCCTTTCCGCTTGGCATTCCGCTGAGCGGTTTTCTAACCAGAATCGATCGGCACCGAACTAAGGTGCAGTTTTCACGATTGCAGATTTCAGCTGGGAAAATTTTCCTTTGTCCGCACGGGACTAAGGGGGATCGGGCCCAGTTCAAATCTGAAATCGGAACTCTGCCCACGGTGCCCGATTCCACACCAAACGCAGTAATATGAGTATTCAAAACGTCACGGCTCAAATCGGAGCCACCACCATCACCATTGAAACCGGCAAGCTCGCGAAACTCGCGGACGGCGCGGTAACCGTCCAGACTGGCGACACCATCATTATGGTTTCCGCAGTCTCCGCGACGACGATTAAAGAGGGCCAAGACTGGTTTCCTTTGACCGTTGACTACCGCGAAAAAGCCGCCGCTGTGGGCAAGTTCCCCGGCGGATATTTCAAGCGGGAGGGTCGTCCTTCGGAGAAGGAAATCCTTACTTGCCGGATGACGGATCGTCCGCTTCGCCCGCTCTTTCCCAAGGGCTATCTATATGACACGCAGATCATTGGGGTCCTTCTCAGTGCGGATGGTGTGAATGATCCCGACATGCTTTTCATCAACGGCGCGAGTGCGGCATTGATGGTCAGCGACATCCCCTTTGCTGGTCCGGTGGCGGCGGTTCGAGTGGGTCGTATCCAAGGGATGTTTGTGGCTAACCCGACGCATGAAGAGATGAGTCGCAGTGATCTCGACCTCGTGTATGTCGGGACGCAAAACGAGGTAATCATGATTGAGGGAGCGGCGGATCAGTTGCCCGAGGCGGACTTTATCAAAGCCTTACATTTTGCGCATAGTGAAGCGGCTAAGTTGATTGCGGCTCAGATTGATCTCGCTGCCCGAGTGGGTAAGGCGAAGCGTCAAGTCACTCTTTTCACGGTAAAAGACGAGCTCATGGAAGTGGCTTATGCGGTGGCGGGTGACCGCATTGAAGCGGCGATTTACAACAAGAGCAAAGTGGTGCGTCAGAAAGCGATCGCGGCTTTGAAGGAAGAAGTCAGCGTGGCGATTGTGGCGAAGTTTCCTGAGGCCTCGAAATTTGAAGTCAGCCAAGCATTTGACTATTTGCAGAAGAAAGCCTTCCGGGTTTCGATTCTCGACAAGCAGACGCGTTGTGACGGTCGTGGATTGGATCAAATCCGCGATTTGAGTGCGGAGGTTGGGTTGCTTCCGCGGAGTCACGGTTCGGCACTCTTTCAGCGTGGCGAAACCCAAGCGGTGGCTTTGGTGACACTCGCTCCCGCTGATGAGGCGCAGGAGCTTGACGGCTATACTGGTGGGGAGAAAACCAAGCGGTTTATTTTGCACTACAATTTCCCGCCGTTCTCGGTGGGTGAAACGGGTCGGACAGGTTCGCCCGGTCGTCGGGAAATCGGTCACGGAGCGCTGGCTGAGCGTTCGGTGGCACCAGTTTTGCCGAGTGTCCAAGACTTCCCTTATGCGGTTCGGGTTTCTTCTGAAGTGATGGAGTCCAATGGGTCTACCTCGATGGCGTCGGTGTGTTCTGGGGTCTTGGCATTGCTGGACGCTGGCGTGCCATTGAAGAAGAGTGTTGCGGGAATTTCCTGTGGATTGGTGACGGAATTCGGAGCGGACGGGAATATTTCCCGTTACTCGATGCTCACCGACATCATTGGGAGCGAAGATCACTTTGGGGATATGGACTTCAAGCTTTGTGGCACGGACAGTGGAGTGACGGGATTCCAGCTGGATCTCAAATTGCCTGGCATCTCGCTTCAGCTGATGGAGGAAGCGGTTTATCGGACGCGTGACGCGCGGATGAAGGTGCTCGACGCCATGAATCAAGCGCTGGCGGCTCCGCGTGCGGAGATGAGCCAATACGCGCCACGGATTGAGACCATTCGGATTCCTGTGGACAAGATCGGTCTGATCATTGGGCCTGGTGGAAAGACGATTAAGGGAATCGTCGCGGAGACGGGTGCGGAGATTAACATCGAGGACGATGGAAGCATCCACATTTACTCTTCGAGCGCTGATTCTTTGGCTCGGGCGAAGCAGATTATCGAAGGGATGACCAAGGATATTGAAATCGGCTCCGTTTATCAGGGCCGGATTGTCACGATCAAGGAGTTCGGGTGCTTCGTTGAAGTCTTGCCTGGGAAAGATGGCATGGTGCACATCAGCGAATTGGCTGATTTCCGGATCAACCGCGTCGAAGACATTCTGAAGGTCGGCGAGCTCATTTGGGTGAAGTGTGTGGGAGTCGATGAAAAGGGCCGGGTGAAACTCAGTCGTCGGGCGGCGATGCAGGAGCGTGGCGAGAGCATGGGCTCGGCGCCAGCGGCGAGCATGGAGCGTGGCGACGGCGGTGGCGCTGGTGGCGGTGAGCGCCGTGGTGGTGGTGATCGTGGCGATCGTGGTCCACGCCGGGATGACCGGGGTGGCGATCGTGGCCCGCGTCGGGATGATCGTGGCGGAGAGCGTCGCGAGCCGCGGCTTGAGCAAACTGGTGGGGAACCATCGGCGCCGCGTCCTGCTTATCCTGAGTATCGGCCTGGCGACAGCGCTCCGCAGCCGTAGTTTTTGTGGTGGAATGGAGATCATTCCGCTCAAGCAATCGAACAGCCGCCGCACCGCAAGGTGCGGCGGTTTTGTTTGGGGCGAGAAGGACGGCGGTGGGGGGGCTTGTTGGGCTTGCGTGGGATTCCTTTCGGAATCATAATGGAAACCTTCTGTTGTGTTCCGTTTTTTCTGGCAGTCCTTTTTTTTCTTTCTGGTGGCCGCTGCGGTGGGCGCACCGTTGGGGGTGGTCATCAATGAAATCCACTATCATCCCAAGGATAAAAACTCGGCATCGGAGTTCATCGAACTTTTCAATGCGGGTGGCCAAGAGGTTGACCTTAGTGGGTGGCAACTTGATCTGGGAGTGAGGTTTACGTTTCCACCGGGGGCGAAAATTGCGCCTGCCGGGTATGTGATCGTGGCGAAAAGTCTTGAGGGATTGAAGGCGACCTTTGGGAAGGAGGCGATCGGAGTGTGGAAGGGAAAGCTCAAGCATGGTGGGGAGGCATTGCTACTGAAGGACGCGAAGGGTGGAGTGATTGATCAGGTGGATTTTGGGACGGGTTTTCCGTGGCCGACGGCGGCGGATGGGGAAGGGGCGTCTTTGGAATTAATTCATCCTGCGATGGATCATCTGGCGGGTAGTTCTTGGCGGAGTTCGGGATTTGTTGTGGGGAAAAACACTGTGGGGAAGCCGACGCCGGGGGAGCGCAATTCTACGGCGGTGGTGGCCCCGTTGCCGAGTATTACGGCGATCGGTCATGCGCCAGTTCAGCCGAAGCCTGGGGAGGCGGTTCGGGTGGCGGCGCGGGTGGTAGCGGCGGCTGGGGTGAAAAGTGTCACGCTGGATTATCAGGTGGTGGATCCTGGCAAATACATTCGCAAAAGTGATCCGGCGTTTGAAAAAGATTGGACGTCGTTGCCGATGCGGGACGACGGGAAAGACGGCGATCTTCGGGGGGGCGATGCCGTCTATTCGGTGTTGCTTCCGGGTAAACTTCAGCAAAATCGACGACTGATCCGTTATCGTATTTCTGCGGAAGATGCTCGTGGGCAAAGCATTCGCGTTCCTTACTCGGATGACGACTGCCCGAATTTCAGCTACTTTTGTTTTGGAGGATTTCCTCCTTGGGCGGGTTTTGCGGGGAAGCCTGGGGAGGGTGTGGCGGTGGTCTTTGCGAATACTCTTTTTGCCACGCTTCCGTCTTTGACCTTGCTGGCGGCGCAGGACGATGTGGAAAAAAGTCAGTGGGATGAAGCGGCGAACAAAAAGGATTTTACGGGCACGATAGTCTCTGGGGGGAAGGTCTACGATCACGTGACGTTTTCGAATCGTGGGCAGCGGAGTGCGAACGTTTCGGGGAAAAATAAGTGGGGATTTAAGTTTAATCCGTCGCGGGATTTTGAGATGCCTGCGAAGGGGAATGATCGGCATCCCCGAATGGTGAACAGCCTGTCAATGAATGCCTGTGCGAGTCCGTGGGTGCATAGCAATCGGGGGATGGCGGGCCTTGATGAAGCGGTGGCATTTCGTTCTTATGAAGTCGCGGGAGTTCCGAGTCCGCAATGTCGCTACGTGCAGTTTCGGGTGATCGATGGCGTGGAAGAGGCGGCGAAAGATGGGGTCTCTGGCGACCTTTGGGGGCTCTATCAGCTGATTGAAAATCCTGATGGCTCGTTTCTGAAAGAGCGCGATTTGCCTGATGGAAATATCTATCGGATGGCGGGTGCTCCCGATAAAAAGCACCAAGGGTTGGGGCAATCGAAGGATCACGGGGACTATGACGGATGGATTGGGCCGGTCCGCGGTGGGGCTGATGAAAACTGGTGGCGAGCCAATGTGAACTTGCCCGTTTACTATAGTTTTCACGCGATCAATCGGCTGGTGGGGAATGTCGATCTGCGTCCGAGCGAAAACCATTTTCTTTACCATGGGGAAAAAAATCGGTGGCTCCCGATCCCTTGGGACTTGGATATGGTCTTCATTCCGAAGACGCATCAGCCGGGATTTATGGAGCTCTCGCGATGTTTAGAAGTGCCCGCCCTTCGCCTGGAGTATCGTAATCGGTGTCGGGAAATTTTGGATCTTTTTTGCGACGACCCCACGCCTCGCGGAGGACAGTTTGGACAATTGATCGACGAATATCTTTTGGTCCTTCACCCTCCAGGGCAGCGACTTGGGTGGCCTGAGTTGGATCAATACATTTGGAATTACCACCCGCGGACGGTGGATAAGGGAGCTTTTTACCGGAATCCAGACAAGCAAACGATGGCGGGCGGAGATTTTCTGCGGACCCTGGCGACGCCGGACTTTGGGGGATTTGTGAAATATATTACCGATTACGTGACGGCCTTGCGACCCGCGGATGCTCCGTGGAAGTTGAACGATGGCATCGCTGCGGGTTACGGCTACGGGTATCTCCTCGCGGAGTCAGAATCTGCGGAAATCCCTGAGCGCCCGAAGATTAGCTTTACGGGATTGGCGAATTATCCTGCGAACGCCCTCGCGTTTACCTCCACCCCTTTCGCTTCAAAGAAAGCGGGTGCGCAGTTTGCGGCTATCCAGTGGCGGCTGGGAGAGATCACCGCTCCCGTGCAGATCGGGGCGAGGCGTCACTACGAGCTCGAGCCGATTTGGGAGTCGGCGGAACTCACCCCTTTCCAACCTGGGCTTCGGTTGCCGATCAACCTTGCTCAAGTGGGGTCGACTTATCGTGTGCGGGTCCGCTTAAAAGATAACGCGGGCCGATTCAGCCGGTGGAGCGAGCCGATTACTTTTACGGCGACCGCTCCTGTGGGGGCGTCGGCGAAGTGAGGGGGAAGGGGACTGGGTGGCTTTTCAGCTTGCGGTGTGATCCATGAAAATGGGGCTCCACCTTTAGTCTTGGGCGATCCGGGAGGCGACCCAATCGAAGCGACCGAGGGTGAGTTTGCTCTGGCAGTAGTCGCAGGAGCCAGATTGGGAGATGGCGAGTTTTGCGCCACAGCTGGGGCAATTTTGGAGATCGCTGGGCTTGGTGGCGTCGTGATGTTTTATAAAAGTCCAATATTCGGTGAAGTCGCGACGGATGGTTTTGCTACCGGAGAGGAGAGACTGGGAGGGTTCTTGGATGGTGTAGTCTAGGCAACTGGCGAAGATGCGGCAGGTGGCGACGAGGTGTTGGGCGTCGCGTTCGACGCGACAGATGACGATTTGATGGATTTGAACCTCTTCCACGCAGTTGCGGAGATTTTGGCGGTAATATTCTTCGATCCAGAAGCGGTGGCTTTGCCAGAGGGAATCGGTTTCGAAGGGGCGGAGGGCGTTGAGGTTGCGGGAGTTCCAGGCGGACTGGAGATTGGTAAAGATGGCGGAGGCGCGTTCGGTGAAGTATGGCGATTCGTGATCGGGCAGGAGGGCGGTGATTTGGGATTGGACGTCGGGATCTTTGGCGGTGGGGTTTGGGGTGCCAGTTTCGGCGGCGTGGTCAGCGAGGAGGGAAGTTTGGGGCTTTTGGGGTTCTTCGGAGAGGACGGTGATGGATTGGACCGACCAATCGGAGGCTCCTGGGAGGAGAAGGGTGGAGCAATGGACGCAGCGTCCGAAGGGATCGCGTTCCAGCGGGCTTCCGCAGCCTGGGCAGCCGAGGCGATCGAGAGACTCTTCTGCGCGGGCTGGGGCGCCGATTTTGCGGAGAAACTCCCAAGATTCTTGAGAGTAAAAGCGTTGGGATCCTGCGGGGAATTGGAGGTGGCGGTTGAGGCGGAGATTGACTTGAACGCTGAGGTTTGGGGTGGCGTCGGGGGAGGTGCGTGATCGGACATGGGCGACGGCGATGGAGCCGATGACCACGCCGCGGACGGCGTGGGCGCCCCGGTGACGGGCGGCGATGGTGTTGGCGATTTCTGGGGTGAGGTAAGGGGAGAGGGCGTCGAGGTTTGCGGGATTGGTGCTGGCTTCAAAGGTGCGGGTGATGAGGAGGGAGGCTCTTTCGAGAAAGAGGACCTCGGAGAAAGTGGGGTCGATTGTGCGTCCTTGCTGGCCCCAAGAAGGGGGGAGGATTGGGAGTCGATTTCGGGGGGAAGTCTGGGCATTGAAGACGACGGTTGGTCCTGATTTTTGGTAAATTTTGAAAGCGAGGATGGCGAGGACCAAAAAGATTTGCAGTGGTCTGGGGAGGGCGAGGAAGAGATAGATTAAAGCGCCGATTCCCTCGCTGCCACCTGTGCTGCTGCTGCTGGAGGAGGAGCGGCTGGAGCCTGAGTAAGACTGGCCGCCGCCGACGCGTGCCTCGGCGATGGTGAGGAGGATGCCGAGGAGGATTGCGGAGAGGAGGAGGAGGGAAGGTCGCGAGGAGTGGAGGCGAAGGAGGCGGTTCATTGTGGGAGGTCGAGCGTCGCTTGGTCGGGGAGCTCGTTGAGATCATCGGCAGTTTTCGGGATGAAAGGGGCGAGGATTTTGCCGAGTGCGGCCACGGCATCTGGGAGGGTGTGGAGGTTGCGGACGGTGGAGGTCTGGAGGAGGGATTGGACGATGGTCGTTTTCACTTCGTCGGGGATGCGGGACTCGAGGCCAGTATCGAAGACCACTTGGGTGGAGCGTTCGAGCTCGAAAAATGCGATCAGCAATCCCGTGTGATCACGGGTTCGGTGGACGCCTTTGGAGAGAAAAGCGTGGGCGACGGTGGTGTCGATGGCGTGGGAGCGGCGGGATTTTGAGGAGGTCAATCGGATGATGGCGGGGAGTCGGGAGGCGAGGAACGTGGCGAGGGAGATGAGGGAGATCATGGGGAGGGCGGCGTCGTGGGGAATCTCCATGGGGGAGAGAAAAGTGGTGGCGAGGGTGAGGAGAGTGGCGAAGAGCGCATTGCGGAAGGCGATATCGAGATAGGCATCAGCGCGGGCGTAGCCGACGACAACGAGTTCGGCATTGGTGAAAGATTCGGCGGTTTCGACCGCTTGAGTTAAGAGGTTTTGCGCTTGGTTCGTCATGATGGAGAGGGGAGAGGAGTGGACGAGAAAAGGGCGGACGATGGCGAGGATCGTGGAGTTTCGAAAGATTTATTTTGGGGTGAACGCGTTGATTTTGAATGGGAGAAAGGGTGGGGGCGAGGGGTTTTGAGGTTGCGGATTGGGGATAAAGGGTAAGGATTGGGGGATGCGTGGATTTCTTTTTTGGATGATTTTGCTGATTGGCGGGGTGCGAGGTTGGGGTTTGGAGGAGATTGTGCTGCCGGTGCGTTTTCATCTGACTCAGGGGGCGAGTTTGACCGTGAAGGGAGTGAAAATGGAGGTTTGGGTGAAGCCGGAGGATGTGCGGACGGTTTTGTTGGCGGAGATCAACCGGATTTGGAAGCCTGCGGGGATTCGGTTTGAGGTGGAAAAAGTGATTGAGGAGCCGCTGTTGAGTCCCGCGAACCGGGAGAAGATTTTCGAGCAGATCGCGGGGTTTCAGAGGGGAGACGCTGAGGGTGGAGGGGGCTCGCCCTTTGCCTTAGCGGGGTCGCTTTTTCGGCCTGAAGAGGTGAATCCGCAGGTGATCAACGTGTATTTTTTCCCGTATATCGGGCAAACTTTGCAAGGGGTGGCGACGCTGGGGGGGCGTCGGGTTTTGGTTGGGGTGTGGTCGGACAAGGCGAGCCACGGGAAGCGGGCACCGGAGAAGACCTTACTGACGGAGGGGGAGCCGATGGTGAGGGGATCGTTGGGGCGGACATTGGGGCATGAGTTGGGGCATGCCTTGGGACTCAACCACATGGGTAATTACAACGCAGG
>JBAWZW010000031.1:0-23750 GCA_037142835.1 Verrucomicrobiota bacterium | reverse complement strand
ACGACCACCCAAGCTCAGCGACCTGACCAACGGAAAACGTCGGGTCCGGTTCCAGTGGTTAGTTCCAGTCGACGCCGCATTTCAGTGCCTTTCGGTTGGTGTGGAGGAAGTCGGTGAGTAAGGCGTCGAGAAATTCGGCCTCGTGGTCTCGGGGGATGCGCGCCACCACCACCTCGGTGGTCAAGCGGAGGAAAGGAAGCTTCGCGAGTTCCTCGTTGGTGATTAGCCACGGGGCAAGGCTACGGCGTAATTTTGCAACCGCGCTGGGTGGATAGTAAGCAAGGCGTCTGTGCGTGGCGTCGTATGAGGGAGCAAAGCGCGCGGAATGCCGCAAACGAGCAAGCTCCTCGCTCAGCTCTTTGGCGGGCAGTGGTTCAGTGAACGTCTGGGCGACGCGCAAGACCAAGAATGCCTCGCCAGCGCCGTCCGGCGCAAAAATAGGAGCGGTGGGATACTCAGGCATCGCCAGCCAGAAGTGCGCAGCCAGATTCGTCTTCTTTCGGAGGGTGCGCACGGCATCGAGTAAATCGTCAAAGGTGTGACCGAAGGTTTGGAAAGGGTTCGCATCGACTTGGGAACGCGCGCTCTGCAAGGGCAGAACACACAAAACCGCAAGAAGAAGAAGATGCGTCAGAAGAAGTGGCCTGCACCCCCGCTTCGCGACCGCGGAGTGGAGCACGGGATCGGCCAGTGGCGGAATGGCGACGACGGAAGCCGGGGTTGTGACGGCTAGAGCGGTTCGCTGGAGTGGCCAGCCAGGCGTTCGCGTCCGTTGAAAGTTCGGCTTCATAAGGACGCCACGATGGTGCTGATGACCATGAGGAGCGCGACGTAAGCTAGCCCCGACCAAAAAGCGGCGCTGTGAAAACGGGAATCCTGGTGACGCCGATAGAGGAAGCACGAACTGAGGAGAATAGCGATGGGCGCGACCCCCGCCGACAGAACTCCCACGAGGGCGCCGGGAACGCTGCCCATGAAAGCAACGCTGAGCACCAAGGTGCCAACCGCGCCGAAGATGAAAAGGAAGTGGACGTAGGGAGGATGACGAACGGCAGCTCGCCGCATGGCTCCGCAGAGCCAAATGTAGCCGACGGGCAAGGCCAGAAGCGCGAGTGCAAACAGGGTGAGCGATAAAAGACCCATCCCCTTGATGCTCAACCCAAGTGTGCGGATGATTGAGGAGACCACGTTGGCTTCCTAAAGCTACTTTTTAAATAGTTTATCAAGTGATTTACGCTCCTCTGGTAAAGCCGTTTTATAAAAGCTGTCTTTAATATCCCGTAATTTCTTGTGCGTGTTGCACAATGACTTGAGTGACCATCGCGCCGCCTCTTGGCTAAGATCAAATTCCCTATCTTTGGTGGGCTTGGTTGCGCAACGGATTACGGACAGAGCGTATTCGGGGGAACCAGTCGCGAAAAACGCCCCCCAACACAGATCAAGTTCCTCGGGAGTGGGGTTGGAAAGCTTGTCGAGAACGGGCGCGTTGGAATCAAGCAGCTTCCCAGCGTATGTGGCTGCTTTGCCTTTCCCGGAAGCGATAGCGCGCAAGGCGTCTTGTGTTTCACGTGTGCCCCCCCATCGCAAGGCGACAAGAAACACCTGTTGGTCAGCGTCCGGCAATGCCTTGATCAATTTCAGCCATTGAGCCAGTTGCGCGGGCGGAGCGGACTGAAAGAGACGAGAGAAGAATGCCGCCACTGGTGCCATTCCCCCTTCATTCCGCAAAGCGCCGGACGCTTGCAGTTTCTTGACCTCTGCCTCGAAACGCTCCGGTTGTGGGTGCTGATAGTATTCCTGCATCCATGAATCATCGGTCTTCTTTGGAATCAACGATGAGTCATCCGTCTTCTTCGCTTTCTCGGCGGCGATCGTCGACAACCCAAGGGCAAGAAGTAAAAGGACAACGAAAGAGAAACGCATCGTGGAGTGGACTAGGTTTTACGGCTATCCCTACAGTGATCGCCGCGATTTTTGCAAGGAAAGGCGGGGTGTTTGGAGGAGTGGCAAGGTCGTGGCGGAACGACTGAAGGCGGTCCCTGTGAGGGTGCGGGCGCCCATCAGTCGAGAAACTCCCCAGCGCGCTCTTCCGCCTCGGCAGTGCCCGCGTGGATGGCTTCGGAGATGACGCGGTTGGTCACTTCCGAAAGGTAGGATCTGAGCGTTTTA
Source organism: Verrucomicrobiota bacterium (assembly GCA_037142835.1). Lineage (GTDB taxonomy): Bacteria > Verrucomicrobiota > Verrucomicrobiia > Chthoniobacterales > Chthoniobacteraceae > Chthoniobacter. Next base: position 21,581 of record JBAWZW010000031.1, on the reverse strand, counting down.
CTGAGTTCGGTATATTCCGGCCAGAGGGTCTCGTTCACGAAACTGCGGGGCAGACGGGCCATCACCGTGGTGCGGCGCTGCCGACTGTATCGGTATGGGGTGATGGAATAGCGGCGGAGCAGGGCGATGAATAACTGCTTATTCCAGCCATCCTGAAGTTTGAATTTGTATTCGATGGGCGGCTCTGTCCTTTCGATCTCCTCAAGCCGTTTACGGATCCGCCGGATGGCGTCGGCGGCCGCATCCATCTCCCCAGGCGTGGTGGCCCCGGCGTGGAGGCGCTCGATCTTTTTGAGTTTATCCAACAAATCCTCTTCCTTCATTTTCCCACCATGGGCAGGATCGTCGACGGCGTCAAAGCCGAACCTTTCCATCTCCGCTTTGCCGGTTCCCAAGGCGGCAGACATCCGATCCTCCCCCTACCAAAGAGCCTCGAGCCACGACCCGACGCCCACCTCCCCTCCGCGCACCCAGTCCGCTCGATCCCCACTGAACTCCCATCCGCCGCCTCACCCCGGATTTTCGAACGCCCGACTCTCCCAGCCACATTTAGCTTGGGAATCCTCCTCGGGCTGATACTGGTCAGTCCCACGAACGGAAAATCAAAGGGCCGCGCCCGCCCACGCTGGAGAAGAAACAATTACCTAGCGTGCCGCGTCTGCAGAAAAAATGCCGCGCCCTCCTCAATCCCACGGTTCGCTGAAAAAATGAACAACGTAATTTCAGTCATTTCCTTTGTTACAAGACACTTGTTGATCGTTTCGATGGCGATCATCACAGGATGTATTCTCTGGACGATTGCTTATGTTGTACTGCTGATAGTTGCCGCCACTTTGAATGAAGGTCTAGGGGGACCGATTGCCTATCCCGCAGGGATTATCACCATCATTGTCGCAGGAATTTCCATCGGTTGGGGTGTTTTTGCTCCTGCCTGCGCGATTGGATCGGTCTTCGGGAGGATTTTTGGTTTGCCCAGGATTGCGGCCATTCCCGTCGTCTTTGGCAGTGCCTTTGTCCTCAGTTACCTTCTGTATTGGGCATTTATCAAAGAGATGACTACCCATCCGATGCCCTCAATGTGGGTCGTGCTTAAAAATCACACCGTCTTCCTTTCGATGCCTCTCGGGGCATACTGGTGGGTCACTGAAGGACCTGGCACCCTCTTTGATTTGTTTCGCCGATGGATCAGGAGACGCCGTCATAAAGACAGCGAATCAGGCGGTGCTGACCAGTCGCTGACCGCGCCGGGGTCAAAGCAGGAGGGCCGCCGGAACCCTAAAACTCCAGCGGAGGCGCGCCTCTGGGAGCGGGTGGCAGGCCTCAAACGTTCGCGGTAATTATGACGATCGCCGAGATAATGACCAACCGCACCGTCGAGGGATTTTCCATTGGCGAGCATGGGGTTTGTTCCATGAATCTCAGCGGCGGCATCTCGCTCACCCAGGAGTCACTACTGCGGTACGTTGGGTCAGGAGTATTCATTTCAGCAGAAGATCATCTTCAGCAGTTTGGACTCCCAGCACCTTATGACGCGGAGCAGGATATACGAGGGAGGATTGTGGGAAAGGTGATCAGGCGCGTGGAGATAGCCCGCGATACAGGAGATTTGACTTTGACCCTCGACGATGGCCGGGTTGAGCTCATTTGCACCTCGGCTGGTTACGAGGCTTACCAGGTTGATGGGCCAGACCACCTCCTTGTGGTTGGTCGAGGGGGTAACGGAGAAATCAGCGAACCAGACGCTCCAGCCAAAAACCGTCGCGTAGGGCAGTAGAACCGTGATGAGAAACTCGAACGCCATTCTGACAAGCTAAGCCCGGCGATCCGCCGTTAAACACTCCATGAAAAAACTGCTCGGACGATCGTGAACGCTCCTCTCTATCAAGCCATTCTGTCGGCACCGGGCTTCAGTATTGGCCTGCGTTGTCACAACGGTGAGGTCACCGGCATCGACTATTTGCCTTCCAACCCTGAGCAGGCGCCGCAAACACCTCTGGCCCAAGAGGCTGTGCGCCAATTGCGAGCTTATCTGAACGACCCAGCCGTGCCCTTCGACCTGCCACTGGCGCCAGTCGGCACACCGTTCCAACGCCAAGTGTGGCAACACATTGCAACCATACCGCACGGCCAGACGATCAGCTACGGCGAGCTGGCCAAAGCGATCCAAAGCGCGCCACGCGCCGTTGGCGGAGCCTGCGGTGCCAACCCCTACCCGATTGTCGTCCCCTGCCACCGCGTGGTTGCCGCCGGCGGGAGAATCGGAGGGTTCGGTCGTCAACGAGAGGGACTTCTGCTCGACATCAAGCGCTGGCTCCTGGCCCATGAGCACGAACCCAGCAACTGACCACGAACTGATTGAGGCATTTACCGATGCGCGGCGGCTGCGGGATGGGTATGGGGATCTTCCTGTTCGGGGTGGTGTTCAAGGTTTTCGGTGGTCACGAGGGATTTCAAGCGCGTGAGCACACGCTGGATGCAACAGATGATCTTGGTCGCTGGACCACACTGGATCGGGCGCGGCTTCGATCGTGAAGTGAAACACTTCACTGACTTTTTTGACCTCTCTCTTTCATAACAAGTGGCACCCTGTAGCTGAAGCGACTGACCGCAAGCGTTCTGCCTCGATAGGCGCGGGAGGCTGTGTTGGCAAGGGTTACGATACCAACCCCAACCTCCACTTCCAAACAAAGTGGTCCGTGCAAAAGTTCACCCCACTTTTGGGATCGGACCCAGTTCAATTTCGAGCCACCGCCAAGCCAGTCAGCCCGTTCGACGGCTTGGTCAACCTCTGCAAATTTTTCAACAAGGGGCTCCTGCCCAAAGAGATAGAAAAAGCCATTGCCTCCAAAATGAGCGATTCTCTAAGCCATTCCCACACTCAGCCATTGGCGTATAATTTCCTGCTCTTCTCCAAATCTTTCATGACCGTGCAAAGATAAACAGACGACGAATAGATGTCCTGATACTTCGTAATCTCCGCCTTGTTTATAACCTTAAAGCCGTAACGCTCAAAGAGTTTTATCCCGCGACGCCCATCAAAAACCACCATCTGGCCGTAAACCCGTCGCTCTCCATGATCGTGCAGATATCCCAGAAAAGCGTCAACCAACGCCCGAGATGTCGATAACTGCCGCGCCTCCGGGAGAAGATTGATATGGAAGTGGGCCACCCTCCGAGGGGCGGGGGGAACCTCTTTCCAAGCCGTTCTGACAATCCAGCGCACAAACTTTTTCGACGCCGCCGAATACCCCGCATACCGCCAAGCACCCCGACAAAAAAGCCACCCATTTTGAAAAATTCCATACACCCATTGCTTAAAAAACTGCCGTGACCCCATCAAATAACCGCAGATTTTCCCATCCACGACTAAGACCAACGAACTCTCTGGCTCCCAGTCCGTGTAAAAGGCCGTCAAATAATCTGCAAAGAGTTCGCGATCCTCAAAAACTGGATCAATCGGCTTACCCAAAAAACCTGTTTCACAGCAGAGTTCTCGCACCCGCGCGCGGTCCGTGACCCGATAAGGACGAATTTCAAAAAGTCGACTCAATGACATAGACTTGCATCTTGTGCCACCTAGCCAAGGGGGTCAAACCTCCCAAAAACCTCCCAAAAACCTCCCCGAAAATTTCCTCCTCCCCCATCAAGGAGTTCCTCCGTCTCTCCTGCTTCTTTGCCTGTGAAAGTCGGCAATCACTTCCGTGTAGCCATTAAATAATCGGCAAAATATTTTCCTCCAAGAATAACGATTAATCACCAACTGGCTAAGTGCTCCTCCACTCCAAGACCGACAGTCTCGGGCGGCCTCTTCAATCGCCACCGCCAGCGCCCGAGGATGATTCTCTGTCGCCCACCCCGCTTGGTCGCTATGAATAATCCGATCCATATAACTCCCACGAATCCCCACCACCCTAGTTCCGCACGCTTGGGCCTCGAGCGCCACTAATCCAAAAGTCTCCTGCAACCCAGGATGCACAAAAAGATCAGCCGCCCGATAACACGCCGCTAATCGAGGAGCCGAATCGCAATAATGGAGATGGGTCAGCGATTCCACCCCAGCTAACTCGCTCCGCTCTACTCCATCTCCAATAATCAAAAAGTGAAAGCGCTCCGGAAAATTTCGACACAAATCCCGAAAAGCTTCGCACAAAATTCGGGTGTTTTTTTCCTGCGCCAACCGCCCAACATAGAGCAACAAAATCTTCTCCTGAGCAATCCCCAACTCGCCTCGCAAGTCCTCCCCAGCACCTGCCTTGGGCTGGAAAATTTCCCCATCCACTCCCAGATCCGTCAGAAAAATATTTCGCAATCCCCACCCCTCGAGCAGATCTCCCAATCCCGGAGACGGCACGATGGTTCGCTCAAATCGACGATATAAACTCCCAATATACCTCCGCGAAAGACCGTGGAAAAATTCCGTCGCCGTTTTTCCAAGACTCTCTAGACCACTCCGAATATACGCCTCCGGAAAGTGCGAATGATAAAATCCCACGACCGGAATTCCTAAGTCCTTCCCTGCTTGAACGGCCTTCCACGCAACCTGATACGGGTCGCCACACTCAATGATATCTGGTCGCTCTTCTTCCAAAATCCGCGCAATCGCCTCCAAACGAAAAATCACCCGATATTGCGACGCCCGCGAAATCAGCGGTGCCTCGATCCTGTACGTTCGCGACCGCTCGCCCTCAATGATCTCATCCCTCGCACCCGGAATGATCAGCAAATGTTCATCGGCCGCCGTGTGCTCTCGAATGTAACGCACTTTCTCCGCAAGGTACCGCTTCACCCCACCACCGACCGGCGAATAAAACTGGGTTAGATCACAAACTTTCATCCCTCGGAAAAAATTTTCCACAGCCCAGAGTCACCAACGCCACCCCAGTGAATGTCCATTGGTCGACTCGCGTCCTTCGCCTCCAACCCACCGCTATTCCTCAAATTGCGTGAGATATTTCTCCGCGTCCAATGCCGCGGCGCACCCTTGACCAGAAGCCGTAATTGCTTGCCGATAAACATGATCAGATACATCGCCCGCCGCAAACACCCCGGGAATATTCGTTTCCGTTCCATTCCTCTGCAACAAGTACCCGTTGTCATCCAAATCCAAAACTCCCCGAAAGGGAGCGGTATTTGGCGTATGACCAATGGCGACGAATACACACTTCACCTCCAACTCCCGCTCTGCACCACTCCGAATGTCCTGCAACTTTATCGCCCGCATTTCTCCCTCATCATCCGCTAAATATCCCGTCGGCACCGTATTCCAAATCGGCTCAATCTTCCGATTGGCCAAAACACGGTCCGCCATAATCTTCGATGCCCTGAGGGTCTCCCGGCGGTGAATCAAATACACCTTGCTCGCAAATCGAGTCAAAAATGTAGCCTCTTCCGCTGCTGAATCACCACCCCCAATCACCGCCACTGGCACTCCACGATAAAATGCCCCATCGCAGGTCGCACAACTCGTCAAACCATGCCCAATCAACTTCTTTTCATCAGGTAATCCAGTCCACTTCGCACTCGCGCCACTCGCCACAATCAAAGACCTCGTCTCCTGCCATTGACCATCCACCAGCACCCGAAGAAATCCCTCTGCACGCTGCAATCCCTCCACCCCAGCATAGGAAAAACGGGCACCAAGCCGCTCCGCTTGCGCCTTCATGGCCATAATCAATTCTGGCCCAGTGATCCCATCAGGAAACCCCGGAAAATTCTCCACCAGCGTGGTCGTCGACAATTGCCCCCCAGGTTCGTGCCCCTCCAAAACGATCGGCGACAAACTCGCCCGCGCCGCATAAATCGCTGCGGTTAAACCCGCACAACCTGTCCCAACAATCATCACTTTTTCCATAAATTATCTGCTATTATGTCACCATAAGATGATTTTCAAATGCGGAAGTTCACTTTAATTCATCACTCATTGCCTCCTCTCTGGCTCACATGATCAACAATCGACCGCATCCACTTCGATCCCTCTTCTCCCCTTTCCGTTATCGTCTCCTCTTCACGCTCCTAACCATCGCCCCCCTCCCCGCAGCCCTCCCAAAAAGTCCCGAAATTTTCGTTGCCGTGGGACGCGGCACCCCTCCCCTCTCCTCCACCGATGGCCAAGTCTGGCAAATCGCTAGCCGATTCCCCCCCAAAAAATCTCTCTCCAATCTCTCGCTGCACCAAGTTGCCTTCGGGCTCGGTCGATTCATCGCCGTGGGCTCCACTGGCAATCAAGGCATCATCCTCACCTCCCGCAACGGACGCCAATGGAGTTCTCTCCATCCTCAGAAAAGCCAAGTCTCCAATATCGTCTTCTCTGGCCAACGATTCATCGCCATTCGCTCGGGCGCTCTCCTTTATTCGACCAACGGGCTCCTCTTTTCCACTGGAGAAAAACTTCCTTGGCTAGGCACAATCAGCTCTTCGGCAGCTGCTTGGGGCGATGGAGAAGCGGGAGGCCTTTGCGTATTTCTCGGTTCCATTCGCCTCCCCGATCAAGACAAAATCGTCCACTGGAGAGCCTCCACCGCCGATGGGACCACCTACACTTCACAGGAACTCAACACCGCACCAGCACGAGGCATCGCTTACGGTTCTGGCCACTGGGTGATCGTCGGCCCCTCCAGTTTGCTCGAAAGTTCTCACGACGGCCAGACTTGGCAACTCCACCCCACCCGCCCCGATCAAGACTTCCAATCGATTGTCTGGACGGGCTCCCGCTTTCTGATCGGCGGTGCCACGAATCTCTGGTCCTCCACCGACGGAATCAACTGGGAAGAACAAATCACCCCAGCCCCTCCCCGCCTCATCTGGGGCCGAGAACCTCAACTCGGGCTCGCCATTTCACCCACAAATCACCTCGAAACCACCAGCGACTTTCTCCATTGGCGTCGCCTCCCCTTTCCCATTGGTGCGGAGATCCACTCGGTGATCACCTCGGTTCCTTCCGCACCCTAAGTTTCCTTCGGCCGAGACTCCCCCCTCTCTTCGCTGGAGAATTGCCCACCCCTCCAATGATCGGCACCACCCACAAAACTCTTCGCCACATCACGTTACCTCAGCCTATTGGACACCAGTGAGTGAAAAAATCCCTTCCCTCGGCTAACCAGTATTTTCCCTCAACCACTTTTCTTTGGCTACCAGGGCACTTCGGTTCGCTTAGCCCTCGGCTGATTTCATCCGCTCCAAATTCAGTTGCAGGCTTGCGCTAGTCCACCAGCCTTGTAAACTTCGCTAATCTATGTCCAGCCCTACTCCTGACCCTAAGGACCCTAAGTCGCCTGCTACCGAGTTTGACCTTGAAGCCTTTTGGATCCAGTACCGAAGCAAGTTTCTTCTCGGTATGTGCACGATCATTGTGGTCTTGCTCGGCTACGGTACCTATGAGTGGACTCGGGCGAAGACTTTAAATGGCGCGGAAGAACTCCTTTCCAAAGCCAAGACGGAGGAAGAATTTCAAAAGATCGTTACCGACTATCCCACGACAAATGCCGCAGGATGCGCTCTGCTTCTTTTAGCGGAACAACAACGCAAAGCCGGCAAACTCGAGGAGTCAACGAAATCCATTCGCTCTTTCATGGACCGTTATCCCGAACATCCGCTGATCTCTGGCGGGTTGACCAGTCTCGCCACTAATCTAGAAGCCCAAGGGAAGGGTGCCGAGGCGATGGCTGAATATGATAAGGTTTCGACCATCTATGGGAAAACGTTCAGCACCCCGATAGCACTCATGGCGAGGGCTCGTTTACTCCGAGCGGGTGGAACCAAGGAACAAAAAGAACAAGCCACCCAGATTTACGAAAAGGTCATCGCCGAATACCCAGACAACCTTGCCTCACAACAGGCCGCCCAAGAAATGAGGCAGCTAAAGAAGCCCTGAAGTCCCCCAAGCCGCTTTTAATTAGGAGGCGGATTGCCTTTGGCGGGCCGATTCCTCAGGGCTTTGGCAGCGTAAGATTGGATTGGCAGTTTTTGGGGAAGTGGCTTGACGACAACCGGCACTGGGACAACTTCCGCAATCGCTGGCGCAACCTCTTCCTGGCCAATGAAAAGTTCCCCGCTAAAGATTCCTCCCTTTTCGATATTGATCGCCCTGGCATGAATCACCCCCTCAAGAGCTCCCCCATTAGCGATGGTGACGCATCCTGAACAATGAATCTCGGCAAGAATTTTGCCATGAATCTGCACTGATTGCGCCTTGACCGTGCGGACAAATTCCACTTCCGACTTCTTCTCAATGATCAGGCGGTTGGCATCGATCTCCCCAAGAAACTTCCCCTGAACCTTGAAGCGCGCTTCACCGGTGCAGAGAAGCGTTCCGCGGAGTCGACCTTCAATAAATGCTGAGCCGCAGGAAATTTTCGCACTCGCGACGTCGGCCTTAGATGAAAGAGTGACCTCACCTTGGGTTTGAATACTTCGTCCAAAGGGGCCAGCAATTTTGAAATCACGGAGATCGATGTACGAACTGCACTGAGGACAAAGACTAGATTGAGCGGCGCTACTCACCTGTTGATGGTGCCCACAACTGAAGCAAGAAATGTCTCGAATTTTTTCCCCAGAAACCAGCTTGGTTAACTTGTCGAAAAAAGAAGGGCCCTTAAGGCTAGAAATCTCTTTAGCGAGAAGTTTTTCGATCGAATAATGCTGGCCACATTTCCGACAGAAAGTGGACTTGGCGAACGGCGATTCAAGCTGACTGAATCCGCAATGCGGACAGTCGGCGCTGGTCTTATCAGCGTCTTTGGGAGTATTCGCGGCCACAACAGGCCACGATTACCGCAGATTAATAGCCGAAGCGGGCGCCGCTTGAGGCGGGCGCTGACCAGTCTTGAGCGGGTTGACCTCTGATTTCCCCACAAAAGTGGCGCCTTCCTCGATAACAAGGCGGGATGCCTTGAGATCTCCATAAAGAACGGCCCGAGCCTTGAGTTCGCAGCGATCGTCAACCGTAATATTGCCATGCACTTTGCCGAGGACGGTTGCAGACTTCGTTTTAATTTCTCCACGAATTTCGGCGTTTTCGCCAACAGTTAACGTGCCAGCAGAGGTGATTTCCCCCTCGACCTTTCCGTCAATGGTGAGCTCATTTTGAAACTTGATCGAACCTTTGATTTCGACGTCGGCAGAGAGGATATTTTGACCGGTTGGATTAGGCATGGGAGTTGATTTGGAAGTGTTTGAAATGAGATGCTTTGGATGGAATCGTGGGTCGCTGATTGAGTCGAAGTTGAGCACTTGATCTTTAATCGAAAGCGCCCACACAATTTTTAGAATTCTTAATATGGGTCCTCGGAAAAAGCCTGTCAACGCCCGTAGTGGGGTGATTTGAAAAACTTTGATAGGTGGTTCGATATCGGACCCGATCAAGACAATTTCGTCCTCCGTCCATTCGTCGTTCAGGGAGATGGAAGGGTCTAGTCAGATGGCGCCGATGACTGGTACAAGAGCCGTCTCATGGAATCTTTACCACTGATTCGGAAGGCCTTTGTCTTTCAACTCCATCCTGGAAAGGCCCCAGAGTATCAGCGCCGACACAATCCGATCTGGCCAGAATTGGGGGCAATTTTGAGTTCTCATGGCGTCCGAAGTTACTCGATATTTCTCCACCCAGATACGCTTCAACTTTTTGCCTACGCGGAAATTGAATCGGAGGAACGCTGGGCGGCGATTGCAGAAACGTCTGAGTGCCAAAAATGGTGGGCATCAATGCGTGAACTCATGGTGACCCACCCCGATGATCGCCCGATGAGTGTGAACTTGGATTGCGTCTTTGACCTCTGCCCATCGATCGATGGGCGATAGCTTCATCGCCGATCTCCTGAGGTTTTAAGGAACAAGCAAGACCGTGAGCTTTTTCGGCCCGTGGGCACCGAGCACGAGGATGCGCTCGATGTCGCCCGTCCGACTAGGTCCACTAATCAGCGAAATGAAACTCGGATATCCGCTGGCGTATTTGATAGCGAGGTCCTCATAAGCGGCGGCAAGATCAGGGAGGAGCTGTCCACGCCGAGCAATGACCAAATGGTGGGGCGGAAGCACACTCAACGCCCGACCACCAGAGCTCAAAGAAGTGACGCAGACCGAACCCGTTTGAGCGACGAGCGACTCGCACTCGGTCAGCCCAGCATCGGCGGTTTCAAGGTCGTCTTTTTCATAACCAGCATCAACAGGAAGCAGTTGCAGTGCGGGTGATAGCTTGAGGGCAATCGCGTCGGTGAGTTCCCCTCGGTGAAGGGCAAGACGCTTCCAATCATGCTCCTGAGCCAGTCTACTCAGGTGCTCGGCGGCGACAGCTAAAGAAGCGCAGACACAGAACTCCGTCTTGAGGATATCTGACTGCTTTGCAAAGAGATCGATCTGGGCATCGATGGAGTCGCCGACTGGTGGAAGCCACTCGCGAAACGGGGCGGTTACGCTGGGTTTCCTAGGCTGAGCGGAGACCTCATGATGCCGGGGCGCAGGAACGCGAAGCGCCTCGGTGACGCGGGCGAGCAACTGTTCGCGATCGCCACTCATTGCGCCTCCGCCTTTCGATTCTGCCAATAGTCATGAAACGATTGTGGAGACGCTTCAGGAAAGTCACGGGTTTTTGTCCATCTCCCGACGGGGTCGAAAGGCGTTCCAAGGACAAGGCTATGGAATCGTTGACCGAGCGGAGCAAGCCGCAAAGCAAGTTTAAAAGCCCAAGGGCGCTTCATGAGTTCAACATAGCCGAACCAGATCAGGCGTTCCCACCAAATCTTCCGCTCTTCAGCCGCATTTCGCCGGTTGTGGAGGAGATGATGATGAATATCGATTTTAACGGGGCAGGCCTCCGTACAAGCGCCACAGAGAGATGACGCGCCACTGAGATGCTTCCAATCTTGGAGACCTCGCAGATGGGGGGTGATCACGGAACCGATCGGACCTTGATAAGTGGTGCCGTAAGCGTGACCACCAATATTTTTAAAGATCGGGCAAACGTTTAGGCAAGCACCACAGCGGATGCAGTGGAGGGCGTCGCGCTGCTCGGGATCCGCAAGCAGTCGAGTACGGTGATTGTCGAGCAAGACAACATGAAATTCTTCGGGACCGTCGATTTCGCCCGGTTGCCGAGGGCCCCCATACATTGAGTTGTAGCAGGTAAGGTGTTGACCCGTTCCTGCGGTGGCAAGCATAGGGAGAAGGAGGGCAAGATCGGCAAGTTTGGGGACGATTTTTTCGATGCCGATTAGGGCCACGTGGATTTTGGGTAACGCCGTCGTGAGGCGGGCATTGCCTTCGTTTTCAGTGATGGAAATCATCCCGGTTTCGGCGACGATGAAGTTGGCGCCTGAAATACCCATATCAGCCGCGATGTAGTGCCGGCGCATGAAGCGCCTAGCGATCATCGTTAATTCTTCGGGAGAATCTGTTTTGGGCGAACCAAGTTCTCGCTCGAATAAAGAGCTGATTTCCTCGCGCTTGAGGTGCATGCAAGGAAAGACGAAGTGATAAGGGGGCTCGTGGAGCAACTGCTGAATAAACTCCCCCAGATCGCTTTCGACGACCCCATAACCTTCCTTTTCTAAAGCTTCATTCAGATGAATTTCTTCACTGGTCATAGCCTTAGACTTGACGATCGATTTGACCGACCGCTCACGCGCTAGGTTGATGACATATTCACGAGCTTGGGCACTGGTGCTGGCCCAGAAAACTTTTCCGCCCCGCGCCGTAAACTTTTCCTCAAATTCTCGGAGATACTTGTCGAGATGATTAACGCCCTCATACTTAATCGTGGCCGCTGCATCTCGGGCGTGACTCCAGCTGGCAAACGCACTTTCCGACTTGCCTCGAGCATTTTTGTAATTTCCCAGCGCTTTACGCACGGCGGCGCGCCGCGACTGATCGGCGGTCGTTCGATCGGCATCGGTGTTGAACAGGTCACTCGGTTGGACTTCAGAAATCATCAGGCAAAATGGATAAAAATTATGACGAAATTCGACAAAGGCACTTTTAAAAAAGTCTGGGTTTTTAGATCTGCAACTTTAATTATTTTGATTAAACCGCGAAGCAATCAATTAGAAGAGCATGAATTTTTGCGTTGATTAGTGGCTCTCCACCCATTGATACGCCTACGACAGGCATTCAGTTTGCGGGACTTTTCGGCGAGATCCTTCGGAGTTTTTCGATGACCTTGGGAATGATTTCCAAAGCCGCATCGACTTCATCGGCGGTGTTCAAGCGACTAAAAGAGAAGCGGAGACTGGATCGAGCGCGCTCCTCAGAGAAACCCATCGCCTTTAATACGTGGGAAGCGTGAACCGATCCACTCGTGCACGCCGACCCGCTTGAACAGCAAAGGTGATGCTGATCGAGGAGCATGAGGGCTCCCTCGGAATCGATTCCACTGAAGGAGATGTTGGTGGTGTTTGGCAAACGTGGGGACCCCGCGCCATTGACCTCTGACCCTGGGATTCTTGCCAGCAGTTCCCGCTCAAAGGTATCGCGTAGGCTCCAAAGCAGGCTTCCCTCCGACTCAATTCCAGCGAGGGCGAGTTCGCATCCTTTTCCGAGCGCGACAATCCCCGCCACATTCTGGGTTCCTGCGCGCTTCCCTGATTCCTGACTTCCGCCAATTAAGTAGGGGGCGAACTTCGTCTTCCGGTTAACATAAAGAACACCCACTCCTTTTGGGCAGTGCAACTTATGGCCAGAAAGTGAGAGAAAGTTGATTTTCGAATCGCCGAGGGCGATAGGAATTTTCCCGACGGCTTGCACGGCGTCGGTGTGAAAGAGGACGCCCTTTTTCCGAACGATCTCAGAAATCTGATCAATCGGAAAAAGTACTCCAGTTTCGTTGTTCGCGGCCATCAAGGTCACAAGGGCGGTATCGGCGCGGATGGACCGATCAAGCTCCTCAAGATCGATTTGGCCGTGCTGATCGACGCTCAACCAGGTGATCTCGTGTCCGCGTTTCGCCAGAGTTTCACAGTGCTTTAAAGTAGCGGAATGCTCAACTCGACTGGTCACGATGTGTTGTCGATCTCGGTCCATCATTAGGGCGGAATGAATCGCCGCGTTGGTTGACTCCGTGCCGCAACTTGTAAAAATAATTTCCGATACCTCGCAACCGAGGAGGCGCGCAACCCGCTCTCTAGCTAACTCTAGAGCTTGCCCGACTCGCTGACCAAATCGATACCCACTTGAGGGGTTTCCATACCACTCGCTAAGAAATGGAAGCATCTCTTCGACCACCAGCGGGTCAACTCGAGTCGTGGCGTTGTTATCGAGGTAGATCATTTGACGAGGTGCGTTTGGCATGGCGGAAAATAGATGGTTTAGCGTAAAGCCTTTCCGCCGCCAACGGAAGTTTGTCGATCAGGCAGATGGGAGGAGATGGAATGACGGAGCGTAGAAAAACTTTTGCCTTGGTTGCGCATCCAGATGTGACTTGCGCGGCGGCGGGGATCTCTCCTCAAAGGATACCAAAGAAAGTGTCCGTATGAAACTTCACGGGGGAAACTGGGCGATTGCACTTGATCTCGAATTTTCAAAGAAATGGGGCGAGGAGTCGAGAATCCGTGGAGCAAGGGCCGGAAGCATGTGCCTGAAGCGTTTCGTGGTCGGCGGCGGGACTGCCAACGGCAAACCATTCGAGCTAGCTTCTCCGCCAGTTTCCAAGTGGAATCGTGGGCTATGAGCGCAACGAATCGTCTGAAATCGCTCCCGCCACTCGCGGGAATCGCCTCTTTTGCTGAAGCCCAAAAAAAGGGGCTTCCCGTAGCCCAGTCCGTGGCGCGACTGAAGCGATATCACTACGCGTTCAAACAGTTACACGAAATATTTTTGGCGAGACTAACGGCCGAGCCCCTTTACGAATTGAAGATGGCCTTCTCCCTGCACGCTTTTTATTGTGCGGAACACGCGACCAGTTTACGCCAGCGAATCGGTGAAATGCGGGAACCCCCCCTTGGACTAGATGTAGTTCCCTCTGAACCTTTGGCAGTTTTCTTTGCGGAAATTTTAGCGGCCCCAAAGACGGGCGATTTACTGGAAGGAATTTATGGAAAAGCTCTGCCATCCTTAATCTCTGCGCTTGAGCTTCACGCAAGGGAGACCAATCCATTGGCAGATTTTCCAACGGTTCGGCTGATTAAATTTGCCATTATTGAGCTCCGAGAGATGGCCACTTACGGTGAGGCCGTACGTCAATCCATCCCCTTTGCATCGGTGAACCGAAGGCAGGAGTGGGATCGACTTCTGGATGATTGCTTGGGACTAGCGGGAGGGATAGCAGGCGAAGACCTGCCAAGATTTTGTGAACTATCCCGATGCTTTTCGGGAAAGCCTTTTGCATACGACAAAATTCCCCAAAGAGATGGTCGGTTTCCCGACCCCTACAATATGGGAGTGAACGCCGAGGCCTTTCTTTACGATCCGTCGCAACCTGCTGGGCCAAAGGTTTTAATGATGTTTTACAAGCGGCTTCGCGAGATTGATGTCCCAGAGGTGATGGCGTCGATTATTACCGAAACAAAGGGTCAACCTTGGGGGTATTATCGGGATTTAACCCGCCAAATTTGGGACGAGGCCCGGCACGCCATGATGGGCGAAGTTGGATTCATTTCCATTGGGTTAGACTGGACCAAAGTGATGATCAACTTTACCTGGTCGCTCGGATTGAACACCCAACTCACGGCCAAGGAGCGCCATGGGGTGCTTTATTTTATTGAGCAGGGTCTGATGCCAAAAACAGGAAAACGATTTGAATGGGAAACTGCCAAAGCAGCCGGGGATTCGCTGAGCACGCTCTTTCAGGACTATGATTGGGCGGATGAAGTGCTCCATGCACGCGTCGGCCGAGATTGGTATGTTTCGCAATTCTCCACAGCAAAGGAGGCCCTAGAATGGGGGGACCGCGCCTGGTCAAAAGTATTGAGCGGCTGGCAAGCGTGGCGGGACAACGGTCTGACTGCCCACCGAAATTGGTGGCCCGAATTGTATCTCGACTGGTGCCGAGTCGAGGGGATTGAACCGGTGGCCTCAGTGCTCCATTTTAAAACCACCTATGAGACGCAACGTGCTGATTTGCAAAGCATCCAATGAGAATTCGCTCCAAATCGTTGGAAAAAATCAGCCAGTATTAGGTCAGCGAATACATTGATTCTAGCGATTAAGACGCCTCTTTTGGAGGCTCGACATCTGCGTTGACAAGGCGGGGTTCCCCGTCTTGGATAGTCATACGATGAAACGACTTCTCTCTATTTTGACGATCACACTAAGCCTAGCTCTGCTTGGTGGTTGCGCCACTACTCCCACAGCAAGCCCTTACAAGGTCACCGCTTTCAAGCCCAGAAATCCTGATAAAGTCGTAGTGAAAGTCTCCACATCAAAACAATACATCTACGTTATGGAAGGGGATCGGTTGCTGATGGCGGTTCAAGGGTGTGTCGGCACAGCAGGTTCGCCCACTCCTCACGGGCATTTTACGATTCGAGACAAAATTAAAAACAAACGCCGGATTAGCCAGCCAGATGCAGGCTACCCGATGGCATATTGGTGTGAGTTTTTACCAGCCTATGGGTTTCACGAAGGTTTTGTGCATCCGTCCCCAAGGACTCATGGTTGCATCCGTCTTCACAAAGAAGCAGCCGCTCGATTCTTCGCCCTGGTTAAAAACGGCACACCAGTCGATATCGCACCAACTCAACCTGAGGATACGCAATACGGACACTTTATCCGTAAGCTCGACCAGAGCCGCGACCCCAATCCGCCTCGGCCATTTCTTCTTTCACCGCAATGGTTTACTGAGCCGGTTGGACCACTGCTGATTGAGGGGTAAGCACGCAGGCTTGCTCGTCCGATTGTTGAAGAGGGCCGGGGCTCTCTGGCATCGGATAAATGATCCTAAAAATGTCGATCTCAACCGCGTCTACGGCCAAGGTGAATTTACGCACCCCAGAGGTGATGGCGGTTGTGCAAGCTCAGGTAGAGGAGCACTACCGAAGCGAAATTGTGGATCGGTTGCGGAACTCTGGCGGATCTTTGACGTACGGCGGATTGACCATTCGGTTGGCAAAGCAATTCGGCTTTTGTTACGGCGTAGAGAGGGCGATCGACTTAGCCTATGCGGCCGCCAAAGTGTTTGCAAATCGGCGCCTATTTATTCTCGGCGAGATCATCCACAACCCTGAAGTCAACGAACAAATTGCCGCGCTGGGGATTCGCAATTTGATTCCTCCGCATCAAGAGGCGGAGGTCGAAGACTTAAAAGCGGAGGACGTCGTCATCGTTCCCGCGTTTGGGACGGATGTCAAAACCCTCGCCAGAATTAAGGAGTTAGGATGCCAGATTGTCGACACCACTTGTGGCGATGTGATGAGTGTTTGGAAACGGGTCCGGCAGAACGCCAACGACGATGTGACATCAATTATTCACGGTAAGGCGACCCACGAGGAAACAAAAGCCACGGCCTCTCGAGCCGTGGTCGCGGGCAAGGGTCATTATCTCGTAGTTTTGACCTTGGCGGACACGGATTATGTCTGTGACTATATCCGTAAGGGTGGGGTATCTTCCGACTTCTTGCAGAAGTTTCGGGGTGCATATAGCGAGGGATTTAATCCAGATCTCCATCTTCAGAGGATTGGGGTCGCCAATCAAACGACGATGATGCGGGGCGAGACCGAGGAGGTTCAGCGGCGGATTGAATCGGCGATCCGGGAGAGGGATGGATTAGAAAAGGCGAAGGATAGTTTTCGTTTCTTTGACACGATTTGTGGGGCGACGCAGGAGCGACAAGACGCACTCCGAGACATGCTGGCTTCGCCGATGGATTTACTGATTGTCGTGGGTGGCTATAATAGTTCGAACACCGCGCACCTTGCGGAAATGGGCGAGGGCAAGTTGCCCACTTATTTCATTCGCAATGCGACCCGGCTTGAATCAAGAGAGGCGGTGACCCACTTCGACCAGCACGCCAAGTGTGAAGTCACGACGAAAGACTGGTTGCCTGAAGGTCCTCTGGTCATCGGGATTACCGCTGGCGCCAGTTGTCCCAATAATCTCATCGAAGAAACAATCCTTCGCCTCTACGCCCTGCACGGGATTCATTCGTCCGAATTGCTGGCGAATTGACAACCATTTTACTTGTCCTAGGAAAAGTGGGTGAGCGCTTCCATTTACATCAAGCGGAGGCGTGATAGGCTGACCGATATGAAAAAGCGACTCATCCAAAGTCTCCTCATCCTTTTCGGGCTCTTTGGCACGGCAATTGGGTTGCGAGTTTTTCGAGCGGTCGGAGAAGAGGGAAAGACGGACTCAGGATATTCAAGCATCGCGGTTTTTGCTCGATCACTGCAATTGATTCGACAGGACTATGTTGACGAAAAAAAAGTCAGCTATGAAGCGCTAACCCATGCGGCAGTCCGCGGAATGCTCAACACGCTTGATCCCCATTCCCAGTTTATGGAGCCGACTGATTTTAAAGGGATGCAGGATGACACTAACAGTCGTTTTGGCGGACTTGGGGTGGTGGTTTCTCAGCGAGACGGAGCGCTGATTATTGTGACGCCCATGGAAGACACTCCAGGATTCCGAGCAGGACTTTTGCCGAACGATCAGATCATTAAGATTGAGGGAGCTCCGACGGAGAAATTGGATTTAAACGAATCGATCAAGCTTCTTCGAGGAGAGATAGGCCAGAAAGTGACCCTGACGATTCTTCGACCATCAACGAAAGAGATTAAAGATTTCACCTTGATGCGGGAGAGCATCAAAGTTGCGAGTGTGAAAGATGCGAAGATTCTGCCCGCTGAGTTGGCTGGCGATTTCAGGGTTGGATACGTGAGGATCACTCAATTCAACGTGCCAACAGCGGATGATCTCGCGAAGAAACTCGATGAATTGGAAAAGCAAGGGATGCAGGCGCTGATTCTTGATCTCCGCTACAACCCAGGCGGTCTTCTCAATTCGGCCGTTGATGTCGCTGGCTTGTTTCTCCCGCCGAAGACCTTGGTCGCGTCTACAGAAGGGCGGGTTCCCTCGCAGAATCGAACATATCAAACAGCAGATTCAGGGAGGCGACGTCCCCGATATCCCATGGCCGTACTGACGAATACGGGATCTGCCAGCGGCTCTGAGATTGTCGCTGGAGCTTTAAAAGACTTGCGCAGAGCAATTACAGTCGGCGAAACCACCTTCGGCAAGGGATCCGTGCAGAGTGTCATTCAACTTCAAGATGGCTCGGCCATGAGGCTGACCACGGCAAAATATTATACTCCGAGTAAACAAGTGATTCACGAGCACGGAGTCACTCCCACAATTCGAGCGACACTCACTCCAGAACAGGAACGGATGCTCATGATCCAGCGTCGCGAGGAGGCTATCACGGAGAGCGAGCGCCGGGACTTGGCAAATTTTCGGGATACCCAGTTGGAGCGCGCCGTCGACGCTTTGAAGGGAGTGATGATTTATGCTGAACGATCTGGAGAAAAGAACTCAGGCTCAAACTGACCCAAATCTACCGGAAAACCTGGTGGGGCCCTCTCCAAAAATGGCGATAATCCTCGCCCTCGAAACATCTTGTGATGAAACCGCGGCCGCGGTTTTTTGGGGGGAACAATTGCTCTCGAGCGAGGTGACGTCGCAGATCGATATTCATGCGCCTTATGGCGGGGTAGTTCCAGAAGTAGCTTCGCGAGAGCATATTCGGGCACTCCGCCCGATTATTGACCTCGCCCTCAAGAAGGCCGACATCGCCATTGGGGCGATTGACGCGGTGGCGGCAACCTGCGGACCCGGCCTCGCCAGTTCATTGATGATCGGGACATCAATCGCCAAAGGATTGTCCGTGGCTTTGGGGCGTCCATTCTTAGCGATCAACCATCTAGAGGGCCACTTGCTTTCGCCATTTTTCGGAACGGCTGACGGGGTCAGTCCGGCGGTGGGGCTGATCGTTAGTGGCGGACATACCTTATTAATTGAGGTTGAGGCACTTGGAAAGTACACGCTTCTCGGACAAACTCAAGATGATGCCGCCGGCGAAGCCTTTGATAAGGTCGGAAAGCTCCTCGGCCTCCCTTACCCTGGCGGGCCGCACTTGGATCGCCTCGCAAGAGGTGGCGACCCGACACTTTACGACTTTCCCCGGAGTATGATTGGTAGCCCCGACTTCCACTTTAGCTTCAGTGGCTTAAAAACCGCGGTAAGGTATTTGCTCCCAAAACTGCAACCAGCTCAACTTCCTGATGTCTGCGCCTCGTTTCAAGAGGCGGTTGTCGATGTTCTGATCTCAAAAACGGTTCGAGCGGCACAGGCGAGAGGTTTGAATTTGATCACGGTGAGCGGTGGAGTCAGTTGCAACACTCGCTTACGAGAAAAGCTTCTCGCAACCTGCGCGGCTCAAGGATTACGGGTGCTCCTTGCGCCACCACAACTATGTACAGACAACGCCGCGATGATTGGGTATGTCGCCGCGCTTCGATGGTCAACAGGGGCGACTTCTGCGCTGACCGTGGATATCGATCCCAATCTTCGACTGGCGACATGAGCGCATTAGAAATCCCCCGATAAAAGAACCGCTAGGCTGACGGAGTTTTTCTATGGTCAGGGAGCGCAGGGAGTATAAGGTATTCAACTTATGGCTACTCCCACCACCAGCGTTAAAAACCAAGAAGAAAGCAAGGTCACCGTTGCTCGGAATAAAAATCTCGACCTCGCGATTCAACAGATCGCCAAGGACTTTGGAGACGGTGCCATTATGCGGCTTGGCGATTCCACTCAAATGGACGTTGAAGTCATTCCCACAGGAAACATTTTGATTGATCGTGCTCTAGGTGTGGGTGGATTCCCGCGGGGACGAATTGTCGAAGTCTTTGGACCCGAGTCATCTGGAAAGACCACTTTAACATTAACCCTAATTGCCCAGGCCCAAAGACTCGGTGGTTTAGCGGCTTTTATTGATGTCGAGCACGCCCTTGATCCCCAATACGCCAAGAAACTCGGAGTGAACCTCGACGACCTTTTGGTATCGCAACCCAGTTCCGGTGAAGAAGCATTGAGGATCGTCGAGACGCTCGTCCGATCTAACGCTCTCGACGTCATTGTCCTTGATTCCGTGGCCGCCTTGGTTACTCGGCAAGAACTAGATGGCGAGATTGGTGACTCGACGGTTGGGGCGCAAGCTCGGTTGATGAGTGCCGCAATGCGAAAACTGACAGCATTAATTTCGAAGGCGCGAACCATTTGCGTGTTTACGAATCAGATTCGCGAGAAAATTGGGGTGATGTTTGGTAATCCTGAGACCACTCCTGGTGGTAAAGCTCTGAAATTTTATTCGAGCGTGCGCGTAGACATTCGGCGGATTGGCGCGATCAAGCAAGGGGATGGGACAGTGACGGGAAATCGCACTAAAATCAAGATTGTGAAGAACAAGGTAGCCCCACCTTTTACGGAGGCAGAGTTTGATATCATGTATAATGAGGGCATTTCCCTCACGGGTTCGCTCCTTGATTTGGCCTTGGAAAAGGGAATCGTCGAAAAGCGGGGAAGTTGGCTTAGCTATAACGGGGCGCAACTTGCTCAGGGGAGGGATGCCGCTAAAGAAGTATTGCGGACCAATAAAACTATCTACGTGGAGATGGAGAAGGCAGTATTAGCAAAATTGAACGAGGACAAGAAGTAGGTCCAACTACAGAACAAGGCCAATCGGCGCGCCACTTTTCTTGATTGGCCGCATGGATGTGGCCTGCGACGGATGTCGGGACGGTTTGCTGGCTTGGTTTACCGGGTAGATGGCCCCTCAGTACTCGTCTGTGCCCGTGGGGATTGAGTTTTCAAGAGCGACACGCTACGCCTCTAATTGGTCAAGATTCAGTCCACCATTCGTCACCAAGAAGAGGTCGATTAATTCCGCGAAATAGATCCACCCAGCGCCACCGGTGCAGGCGAGGTCGTCCGAGCAAAACCCGTCCAAACCAAACGGGATCCGTCGGATACAACGATTGAAAAGAGATGCAAATCGGGTTGGAATATTTGCCCGTCTATGGTCCCCGAAGCGACGCTTTGTTTTTAGTCTGAAGCGCGCAAAAGTCCTCTGGCTCATCAGTCGTCGACTTCTCGAGAGGGCGCCCGCTCAACGACAACTATAATTCCCCTGAGCGACAATTAAAATGACCGCCATTTCTAACCGCGCTTTCAATGGGCTTTTTTGGTGTTGGGGTAGCTTTTTCAGTCTGGAATGGAGCCCAAACCCTTAGGACTGCCGCGCAGCGGCAACGCCGTAATTGGAGCACTGAAAACATTCTCGCAATCATCGGTGATCTGATTCTCCCTCCAAAGCTGGAACAGCCGCGCCGCAATGGAGTACTGAAAACATTTCGTAATCGTGGGTGGCACCTGGCGATCGGCGATGCGCTGGGGCACCTCGACCAGTATTGGGAGGGGTGGGGATGAGGACTGATATCCGATGCGATCTGGCCGCGGATGGTAAATTCGATTGGGCGAAATTCTGGTGGGCCATCACGGGCGCGGAATGAGAGCGCGCGATCATTAACGCGGGTCATCGTGTGCGGATTGGGATGAAGTCAGCCCACGATGCTTGCTGACATTGGTGGATGCGTCGAGGGGGG
>JBAWZW010000030.1:0-24013 GCA_037142835.1 Verrucomicrobiota bacterium | reverse complement strand
ATGCTTCTGCATATATGCACGGACCAACCCCTTTCCGCGCGCCGCCTGCGCGACGAGCGAGATCTTCGGGTCTACCAAGTGCGACTGCCGCGAGCTGATCGAAACGAGCCTCGCAATCAACCCCCTTCTCCCCGCCTCCGGTATGGCCACCAGCTCTTTCAACGGCCTTCACCCCCAAAGCAATTTCCTAGCAATTAAATCTTGTTCAAGCGGTCTGGAGAGCTACGCTCGCGATGGATGCAAATTACTGTGAAATCGACCGACTCAGCCAAATCGGCCTTTGGAATAGTCTCCTCATTTCAGAATTTCACCTTTTAGCGTTTACGCTTTACCCAAATCCCCACTTTCCCTTGCAACCCCCTTTTCCACACCTCCGGTCCGGCCCCCAGCTCTTTCGACGACCTTCACCCCAAAAGCAAATTCCTAGCAACCGAGGATCGGCTCGACCTGGAGTAAAAAGTTTGTCGGCGATTGATGCCGCGTGCTTAAACAAAGCCATGAAGTTCCTCCCGATTGTTCTCCTCGTCGCGATTTTTAGTTTTAGCGCGTGCAAGCCGCGGCGCTCCGGCGAAACCGGCCAGCTGCCGATAACCCCAGAAGCGCCGGCGGTGGAGACGGCGGGCGTTTCGCCGGCCCGAACGGCAAGCGCCCCAGCTCTCCCGGGGCCGACGAAAGAGCAGTCGGCGTCCACGGTGCGGGTGCGGGTAGCTTCGGGCGGCTTGCCGCCGCAGGATTACACGGGGGCGCTGCTGCACCGCGACGAACTGAAGGAATTTCCAGCGATGCAGGGAAAGCACCGCTGCGTGCTGGCGCTGCTGAAAGGGTGGACCGGGGCGCAGCTCCGAGGCGGGGGGTGCAAGATTTTCGTGATGCGCAATCCACTGGATGGCCAGACCGTGGCGCGCGAGAACCCTCGCCGGGCGCGGCTGCTCCAGTTTGATGAGGCGAGCGGGCTGGCGGCCCTCGATTACGTGGAGAGTTTCGAGGCCAAGGAGGACGCGGGTTACCGAATCGAGCGGTCGGCGTTCGCGGGCGGCAAGGCCGCTGTGTTGCGGACTTTTTCCGCCTCCGGTGCGCAACCTTTGGACGTCGAATCTGGGCAGGCCGAGATTTCCGCCGACTCGGCGGCGATCCTCCGCTTTCCTCCGTCCGAAGGCGCGGCGGAGCGGGACGCCGGCCCGGCGGTGGTGGCGGCCCCGGCCACGCTGATTGGGTTCGTTGGCGATGAGAAGCCGGCCGCGAAAGTTGCCGCCGTTCGCGAATTCAAGCTGGCTTTGGAAACGCCGATGCTCAAACCCACGGCCATTGGCTTCGGTGTTCCACAGGGCGTCATGGCCGGCGCTTCGGCCACGGTGATGAAGATCGGCATTGCCATCATGACTGAGTCGGAGAACCCCGCGCTGAAGCCGCAGAGGGCCCACTTGTACGCTGTGGATGCGCCGCAAGAGCCTGACCTGAGTGCAGCGCTCGGGGCGGCATCGGGCCGACGCATCGGCGGGAAGGTTTTCGAAACCATGATGCCCTCGCGGATGAAACCCAACGAATGGCAGAGCCGCCTGACGGCCCCGGAAAAGGAAGGCGAGGAGCGGGTCTATCTCCTGCAACTGGGCTGGCCCGCGTTTCCCAACGATGGCGAGGATGCGATCTTCAGCCGGCCATTTCTGGTCAAGCTGCGCTATCAGGACGGCAAGGTTGTGCCGACGGTGCAGGGTTTGAAAAATCTCAACGAGCGGACTGCCGGAGCGGAGAGCCATACGGCGAAGTTTCCCCTCGAGGCCGCGGTGATCGACATGCATGAAATCGCGGGCGGGCGCGAGGTGCTGATGCGGTTGGACGGGCCGCCGTTTTGGAAGCGTTTTTCCATGACGAAAAATGCCTGGCTGCCGTTGCCGCCCGGCAACTTGGCGAACTGCTACGTGACCGGAAATCTCGACGCGATTTTCGTGCTGGATCGCGGGGCGGCGGAGATTCGCAAATACCGTCTCGCGGACCTGCGGCCCGTGGTCGGCACGAAGCTCGCGGTCGGCCATGAATACGTGGCCGTGCTGGCGGGTAGCAACAGCGCGCGCGCCCCGTTGTATCTGCTGACCAAGGACGATCACTGGGTGCTGTCTAGCGACACTTTGCAAAGACGGGACATGGCTTTTGCCATCGATGAATTCCAAAGGCGAGACAGGGCCAGCGAGACGAAATTTTCGTTGGAGTACAGTCATCAGTGCATCGGCGACGGATTGGGCTTTTTCAGTTGGCCGCGGGGTGACTCGGGACGCCAATATGCCCTCGGCTTTGTGAATGATGCGGTGGGACTGAAAGGCTTTAATTTTAACAATTTTTTCGAAGGCGGAGCTTGTGTGGCGACGACCTATGGCGTGAACCCGGACAATGACGGATGGATGTGGAACGTGCTGACCCCGGATGGAAGAAGGGAGACGACGACGGCTCCTGCGTTCTCTCCCGTATTCTATCGCCGCTGGGGCATGCCCACTTCACCGGCAGTCGGCCGCCTGGCCGCCCGAGACGATAGTGCGGTGCCCGTGCGGGAGTCCCGTATCGAACTTTGCTCCTACTTTGATTCCTCGCCGTTTGCCGAATTCGAGGTTCCGGAGTGGTCCGAGAAATTCCCCGAAGAGAGAAGGAAGCAGCGGGGGTTGCTGGCGTTCGATCCCTACTCGCTCCGGTTGGGCGTCCTGTCTTTCGACCGCAAGATTTGGCAGGTCCATCCCGCGTCGGTGGTGCCGGACCGCACCCAACCGGTCTTGCTCAACTGGCCGGATTCCTCGGTGAGTCGTGGGGCCACTTTTCGCTTTAAGCCTCTGCTGCTCGGGGGCGAAAAATTCACCGCGGAACTGGCCGGGCAGAAAGAGCCGATCAAGGTCGAGAACGGAGAAATCACTTTCATCGTCCCGCAGAATGAGTCCGCCGCGGTGATGATCCTGACGCTCAAGGTGCCGGGGAAGGACGGGGAATTGGCCTACAAGATTCCGCTGAACTTTGCCGAAACGCCGCCGCCGATTGTGGCTCGCGTGGGGGAATTGCCGAAAATTTCGGGTGCTCCGGCTGGGAATGTGACGGTTTCGACTCCGTCCAGCGTGCATTTCCTCGCTAGTCCGGCCCAAGATGTTTTGGGACCGGTGGCCGGACATTTGGTGCTGGTGGCCGCTGAGGGCAAAGGATCGTTGAAAGGCAGCAGGGTGGATCTTTTTTCTCTCCAAACGAAAAAGGTGGTCGCTTCCAGTGAGTCGCCGGAAAAGGCCACCTATTACGCCATCGACGACGGGGTGTTTGAATACAACACGGAGCGGCGCTCGCTCACCCGGCTGAGCGTGCCGGGGCTCCGCCGGGAGCAGACGATGACTTTGCCCAACGGCATGACGCTGCACGCGATCGGTCTGGGCACCGCCGCGACGAGTCCGCTCACGCTGGTCCTGCAGGAGATTCAAGGCCGCACGGTGGAGCAATTCGACAACTTCACCGTGACCACGACCCGGTTCGACCGCAACGTGGTGGTCTTGGACAATCGCACGATGCAAGCCAGCGGTTGGGTGCAGCCAAAGCTGGTGGGTTGGAAAGATGGCGCGGGCAATCCCTACAAGTTCGGTGCCTCGGAAGCGACGCCCCTGCGCCTGCCGGCGTCGCACAGCGGCCAGTTCGTCAACCTGCCCGGCGCTTTTCTCGCCTTGGGGCGCGGTCTCTCGATCACCGCGCCGTTTCCCGATGCGCTCGGGGGCATAAATGCGGCGAAGCGCCAGTTCATCTTCCAGGCCGATCCGAAACCGCCCACGGGTTCGATCTCCGGTGCCATCGTCGGGGATGCCAATGGCAGCGTGTATAAGGCCGGCCTCGGCGACGAGTACATCAACCAGGGAGACACATTTTGCTCCGTCACGCCGTGCGGACGGTATCGCCTGTTTGAATTGCGTCGGGATGGCGAGGGCGAGAGCCGCCCCATCGAGGTGCGCACGATCGAGAACGACGCCAAACTCTTTCACCTTGGACGGTTGGCCACGTTTCGGAACGCGTTCGGCGAGATCGGTCGGTTCAACCAGAACTGGCGGTCCGTGCAGATGCTCAGCGACAATGGTCCACTCGTCGTGTTGGCTGGCAATGGGAATCTCCTCGAGATCGTGAACTGCGACATCCCGGGGCTCGCGAAGCAGCTTCTCCCCAATGCCTTTCACGTCACCTCCCAGGCCCCGGCCTGCGTGGCCGAGGGCGGGGTGCTCGAATATCAGATCGAGGTCAACAACCCGGCGGCGCTCGCCTCCATCAAGCTCCGCGACGAAACCCCGGGCGCGACGATTTCTCCGCAAGGGCTGCTGCGCTACACCGCGCCGGCCAAGGTGGGCAGCCCCACGCGGGTGAGCATCTGCGTGCGACTCGACGGCAAGGATGGGCAGACCGTACTGCACGATTTCCCGTTTTTTGTCCTACCGCTGCAGCAGCAGGCTCCGGTCAAGCCGGGTACCGCCACGCCTCCGCCGATTCCCGGCATGCGCCGGTTGTAGAAAACTTCCCGGTGATTTACGAGACATCAAATGATTTGCGCAGGGGTGTTCAGTGTTTGGAATCCGGTTCGGCACTGAACGCTGAAAACTGAAAACTGAACGCTGAATACCGAATACCGAACACTGCTCCTGCCCTTATGAAACTCCCATGGCTCGTCCTCCCGCTCGTCCTCGTCCTCGGCTCCTGCAAGGACCAGGCAAAGCGACCACTCCCCGAATCCGCCGCCGAGGATGCCAAAAATCCGCAACCAGAAACCACCGCGCCCAAAGTGGCGCTGCCGTCGAAGGCGACGGCGCAGCAGTTGGGTTCGCTGCTCCGGGTGCGGGTGAGCGCGGGCGGGCTGCCGCCGCAGGACGTGGCGGCGGCGCTGTTGCATCGCGAGGAACTGCCCCAAGGCGCCCTGCGCGCGGGGCCAGGCCGCTTCGTCCTGGCGCTGCTTCCGGGTTGGGAGGAGGCGCAACTCCGCGACCCGAGTGCGAAGGTCGTGGTGTACCGGAACAAGATTGGCGGCAACGGGGCGATGACGACTAGCGCGTACCCGGCGCGGTTGGTCCAGTTCGAGACGGCCAGCGGTTTAGCGCTGCTGACGTATTCGGACACGTTCGAGTATGGCGAAGACGTCGGTTTCCGTCTGGAGCGGACCGCGCCAAAGAACGCGGACCTCGCGGTGCTCCGCACTTTTTCCGTGGCACCGCCGCCGGCCACACCGCCGCCGTGGGCCAATGACCCGCGCACGAAGGACAATCCGCAGTTTCTGGCGCAAATAGAGGCGATGGAGCGGATGCGGGTGCCCATCCAGCCATTCTCGGCGGATTTCGGCGCGTACCGCGCTGGAAAAAAAAGGGCGGTGGAATTGCCGGCACTCGCGCCCCCCAGCAAAGCCGACGACGTGCATCTGGCCGTGGGTGGACCGGACAAGCTGCTGGCGTTTGTGGCCGCTCCGCCCGGCGGGCCGGTCGTGGTGACGCCGGTGGACAAATTCGTCGTGGGGATCAAGAAACAGGACTTCAAAGTCGGCGGCATCAAGTTCCAGAGGGGCTCCCCCAACTCTTTGACTTTGTCCGTTGACGTGACCCCCGCCTATGCCGGGAGTCGCCTTGACTTGCGGGTTAGCGAAGTGACACCCGGGGCGGCGGTTCAGCTTCCGCCGGCCAATGCGGACGGGTCTTTCGATCGCCTGGAAAAGTCCGTGGCTCTCAGTCTGAACCGGCGGGAGAACCAGCCGTGGGAGACGTCTCTCAATTCGGTGCGACCGGATCGGGAGCAGGTCTTTCTCATGCAACTCTGCTGGCCGTTGGTCGAGGAACTGGACGGACCGAAAGCGGCGAGCGGGTACAGCCGTCCGTTTGTGGTCCGCCTCCAGCACCGAACCGAAGGTTTGTACCCCGTGGTGGAGGGGCTCGACGGCCCCGAGGCCGTGCCGGTGCCGGCGGTTGCCGGTGTGCCCGCGCCCGCGCCAGCCGCGGAGGGAGAAGCCACGCCGTTTCTTCCCGGTGCGGCGGTGCGCAACGTGTTGCCGATGGCGGGCGGGCGCGAGGTGCTGCTGGAACTGGAGGGCGCTCCTTATTGGCGGCGGTTTTCGTTCGAGAAAAACGACTGGTTGCCGCTCCCGGCGGGCGACCTCACGGACGTGCATCTCGCGGGCAACCTGAGCGCGCTCTTTGTCCTCGATCGGAAGGCTGGCGAGGTCCGCAAGTTCACCCTCAGCGATCTGCAAGCCGCGGGCGCGGCGAAGCTGCCCGCGGATTTCGCGCCCGTGGCCATTCTCGCCGGCAGCAACAGCGACCTCGCGCCCGTGCATGTCCTCGGAGCCAAGGACGCGCTGGCGCTGGCCCCGACCACCATGCAGCGGTGCGATCTCCCGAACCGGGGAGACGACAACCGCCGGCGGCTGATTGGGCGGGTGTTTGGTCGGAACGAGCGGTATTTCGTCTCGGGCGACGGATGGAGTTTCACCGCTGCCATTGATCAGAACGACACAACGGCAAAACGGATCTATTTCTATGACCGAGATCTCGAAGGACTGGTTGGTTCTCCCGATGGTCGCATGTTTACTTCGAGCCGCTCCTACAATCTGACCGGGGTTTCCGGCGAATACTGGGTGGAAGCCGGACTGAGGTGCGCCGCCACGGCGGACGGAAAGATCCTCGAGGAACAAGGTGCGGCCGGGAAAGATGAACCCGTCGTGTCCAGAAACGCTTTCAAAAGTCTCGCCGCCACTTTCAAAAGTCTCGCCCCCAACAGCCCGGTGCTTTTCCGCGTCCGGATGGGGAACCGTGAGGCTGTGCCGCCGGTGTCTCCCACGGTGGAGTTGTTCTCGTATTTCGACCACACGCCGTTCGCCACGGTGGGCGTCGCGGAGCTGGCCGAAATGCCGAAGCCGGAGCACTGGAGCGGTCAGCGGTGGATTTATTTCGATCCCTACTCGCTGCGGCTGGGCACGCTGGCCAAAGACCGAAAAACTTGGTTCGTCCGCAAGCTCACCAGTCCGGAGCAGCGCGATCAGCCCGTGCTGCTTAACTGGCCCGACACCACGTTTGCCCGCGGGGCGGAATTCCGGTTTCAACCGAAGCTGCTCGGCGGGAAAAAATTCACCGCGGAGGTGGTGGGCCGTCCCGGTCTAGCCGTGGTCAACGAAACCGATGGGACGGTGCGCCTAGCGATCCCCGTCAATGAAGTCGCCACCCTGCTGCTGCTCACAGTCAAGGTGCCCGGCAAGGACGGATCGGAGCTGGCCTACGCCATCCCGCTCCGCGGTACCGGCTCCGAACCAATGCTGGCGGCACCCATCGCCACGGAACGAAAGGGCATCGGAGGGATCGGGAAAGCGTTCGCGCAGTTGTCCCGTCCGACCTCGACCTGCCGGGCCTTGGCGTCCGCGATCTACCAGTTTGCCGAACCGATCGAGGATATGCAGGGCCCCGTATCTGGGTGTCTGGCCTTGATCAGCCAGCAGAAGGTCGAGTTTCTCTCGCTGGCCACACGCCAGGCCGTCGGGACCATGGCCACGGCCCCGGCCGCATTTTACTACGCGGGTGCAGGGGCGCTTTTTGAATACGACCGCGACAAGCGGACACTGACGCGCATCACCGTCCCGGATGGCCGCCGTGGGGCAGTGCTGAGTTTCCCCGCCAATGTGAGCCTCACGGGCATCGGCATGGGCACGGAGCTGGCCAGCCCGCTGACTTTGGCGGTCTCCGTGAAGCAAAGCGACGCTCCCATCCTCCCCGGAGGGAAGCGCTCCCAGCTCGCTGCGGAACCGACCCGCCTCGGCGACCAAGTCCTCCGAAGCGACCTAAACAAAACCGTCGTCACCATTCGCAACAGCCAGACTTTGCAAGCGGCGGGCCTAGCCCAGCCGGTCGAGTTGCACTCGATGTTAACAGACTTTGGAGACACCGAACCCATCCTCGGTCGGACGGACCGGATGTACGGTTACTCTAACCGGCCTATCACGTTGCCGGCCTCGCAGAACGGAATCATCGTCAACCTCCCGCGCCACTTGCTGGCGATCTCGCCGGCGCAGGTCTTTGTCTGTCCCTTTGGCGAGCAGGATCGGCGCGGTCTCGACTTCAGAGCGGGCTGGGGATTGCCAGGTGGTTCGATCTCCGGCTTGATGGCGACATCTCCCACCAAGGGGGTCTTTAAAGGTGGATGGCCGGTGGGCCGACCAGAGCATGGGGCGAGCTTACTCGAACTCGGCGGAACCCCCTGCGGCCGCTACCGGTTGCTCCGGCCGGAGGGTGGAAACTGGGAGGATGCCTGCCTGGAGATTTGCGCGAGCGAGAACAGTGTTCCGCTGTTGCTCGTAGCGAGGCTCCCACTCCTTTCCCATCCACGACGGATCGTCGGACTCGGGAATGACGGACCGCTCGCCATCCTCGACGAAAAGGGCCAGCGGCTCCAGATCCTCGACTTCAATCTTCCGGCGATGATGAAGGAACTGGCACCCGATGATTTCCACGTGACCTCCCAGCCCCGGCCCTGCGTCGTCCAAGGCACGGCGCTGCAATATCAAGTGGAGGTCAACAACCCCGCGGCGGTGCAAACCTACCGCCTGCAAAGCGCCGTCCCTGGCGCGCAGCTCTCGCCGCAGGGGTTGCTGCAATACACTCCGCCGATGACCGGGGCCGAGGGCCGGAAAGCAAACATCGCCATCGAGGTCGTGGGAAAAAACGGCAAGGTTTTCCTTCACGAATTTCCCCTCTACATCCTGCCCGTGCGGGCACCCGCTAATCCGCCGTCGCGCGGTGCCTTCTGATAGCTTCTTGAGATTTTCCGAACCCATGAAACTTCCCTCGCTCCTTCTTCTCACCGGCTTCCTCCTCTGCGCGTGCAAGGAAAAATCCGCCGCCCCGCGCGACGAATCCGCGGCGGCTACGCCCGCGGGGACCGCTGCCCAACCGCCTTCCCGCACTCCCGTGCCCAAGGTCGAGGCGCTGCCCGCGGCGGCTACGCGGCAACAACTCGGTTCACTCCTCCGGGTGCGCGTGGCGGTGGGCGGTCTGCCGCCGCAGGACTCGGCGGCGGCACTACTGCATCGCGACGAGTTTGCCGAAAAGACACTCGTGCAGGGAAGCGACCGCTTCGTGCTGGCGCTGCTCCGGGAATTCGACGAGGCGCAACTGCGCGACCCGGGCACCCGCATCGTGGTCTTTCGCAACAAGGTCGGGAATCAAGGCGAGACGGCCACGGCGGCGTGTCCGGCGCGGCTCGTGCAATTCGACCCCGCCAGCGGCTTGGCGCTGCTGACTTACACGGACACCTTCAAATACGCGCTCGATGTCGGCTTCCGGCTCGAGCGCACCCCACTTGGGCGCGCCGATCTCCCGTTGCTCCGCACTTATGCGGAGAGGGACACCGGGGCCGTGCTCGATGCCCGGGCGTTTGATCCGCCGCCGACTGATCCACGCAACCCGAACCGGCCACCCGAGCGGGAGCCGGTGATGGCTACCGAGCGGCAATTGTCTGGCTCTGGTCGGCCAGGGTCCGTTCGTATCCAGCCGTTCACCTCCGACTTCGGCATCTACCGCTGGGCGGCAGGCGGGGCGGATGCAGTCGAACTGCCGAAGCTCGCACCGCCGGCCAAGGCCGACGCCGTGCATCTCGCAGTCGGTGCGCCAGACAAGCTGATCGGATTCGTCGCGACATCGGCGGATGGCGCGGTGGCGGTGACGCCGGTGGATAAATTTGCCGTGGAACTCAAGGTGCCGGTACTCAAAGCGAAGAGTCTCGCTTTCGACCCGAATGGCTGGGGCGGTCAGGTGCGCCTGATGATCGAGATCGAGAACGCCCCGAGCGAAAAGACCCGCAGCCTCGTGAGTCTGCATGTGGCCGAAGTGCGTGGGGAAAATCCGGAAAAACCCTCCCCGGTCAATGCACAAGGCACTTTCGCTCCGCTCGAAAAGGGTGCCGCGGTGGAGTTGGGGCGCGACGCGAAAACGCAGTTGTGGGTGGCCATGCTGCGGTCGCCGGAGGCGATCGGCGAGCGCGTCTATCAGGTGCAGATCGCGTGGCCGCTGCTCGGTGGCACCCAGCCTCCGCTGGGCTACGGCCAGCCGTTTCTCGTGAAGCTGGAGCGCCGGGCCGAGGGAGTTTTTCCCTCGGTGGAAGGGCTGGCTACTCCTGCGTCCCCGGTTGCGGCTGGAGCGGCCGCGGGGATGGCGCAGGCGGGACCGGCGAAGGCTTTCCCGCTCGAGTCGGCAGTGCGGAATGTCAGCCTCATGGCCGGTGGGCGCGAGGCGCTGCTGGAGTTGGCAGGGCCGCCGCATTGGAAACGCTTTTCCTTTGAAAAAAACGAATGGCTACCGCTCCCGGCGGGCGATCTTTCGGGGAGTTCTCTGGCGGGAAATCTGAGCGCGCTTTTCGTCCTCGACCGGCGCATAGGGGAGGTCCGCAAGTACGCCCTGACCGACTTGCAGCCCGCCGGCACGGCGAAGCTGACCGCGACGGCGGAATTCATCACCATCCTCGCGGGCTGCAACAGCGATCACGCGCCCGTGCACGTGCTCTTGGCCACTGACGCCCAGGCGCTGGACGCCAAGACGCTCCAGCGGCGGGACATGCCCCGGATCGTCGGGCCGGGTGATTCAAACCAGCGGAAGTTCGCGCGCACTCAGCGCTTCCGCGTGACCGGCGATGGCCTGGCTTTTTGCGGTGCGAGCGACGAGGAAAGGGGGACGGTCATGCACTGCTACAACACCGACGCCCAGGGATTGGAAGCGGCGTATTTGGATACGTCGCGCGGGATCGCCGCCTCGTGGGAGGGCAACGGCGTATCCGCCGCCTTCACTCTCGGTCTGTGGATCGCCTGCCAGGCCACGCCGACGGGGCAGGAAATCAGATGGCAGTTGCCGGACTCGTGGAACTCGGTAACCAAGCTGCTGGCGACGAACTGTCCGGTCCTGTTCGCTCTCCACCCGGCGGAAAGCTCGACCTTGCCGCCCACGTCCGCCAAGCTCTCGCTGTTTTCCTATTTCGCCCCCACTGCGTTCGCCGAAGTGGACGTGCCCGAGTTCTCCGACTTGAAACTCAACGACTCCCGGATCTACGAAATTCGCGCGTTCTTCGATCCCTATTCGCTGCGGCTCGCGACCCTCTCGGCCGAGAGAAAAACATGGTTCGTTCGCAGCCTCACCGCGCCCGGGAAACTCGACCAGCCGATCTTGCTCAACTGGCCCGACACATCCATCCCGCGCGGCGGCGAGTTCCTCTTCCACCCGCAACTGCTCGGCGGCAAAAAATTCTCCGCCGAAGTCTATGATAGTCTGGGGCTCGCGCTCATCGCCGAGGCCGACGGGACGATCCGCTTTCCGGTGTCCAAAACAGAATTCGCTTCGATCAAGCTCTTGTCGCTGACCGTTCCCGGCAGCGGCGGCGGGGGACTTTCCTGTCCGATCCCGCTGCATGTCTCCGGCTCGGATTTACCCTTCGTCGCGCCGCCCGGCGCCAATCGGAAAATGTTCAACCTTCTCGGGGCAAGCTACCGGACCATGAACCTCCCGACCTCGCAGCTCAAAACCCTCCCGGCCACCCTCCACACCTTCCCCGATCCGATTGCCGACGTGCTCGGGCCGGTGGCCGGGAATATCGTGCTGATCACGCGCACGCGCCGACTCGATTTTTTCTCCCTCGAAACGCGCAAGATCAGCGGCACGACGCCGGTGTCTCCAGGGACCGGGTACTTCGCCGGGGCCGGCGCGCTTTTCGAATACGATCCGGCCAAGCGCACGCTCACACGGATGACCGTCCCGGATGGACGCCGCGGCGCGGCTCTGAATCTTCCAGACAATGTCACGCTGACCGGTATCGGCATTGGCACCGAGGCGCAGAGTCCGGTGACGCTGGCGCTGCGGGTCGCGCCGGGAAAGGAGCCCACCAAGGTAGGCGACCTCGTCATCAAAGCCGATGATCTCCAGGACATCGTGACCGTTTGGGACGGGCAGACCTTGCAGAGCAAGGGATGGACGCAACCGGTGTCTCTCGCCCGGATGCTCGGGCAAAGCGACCCGCCGCAGACCGGCAACCTTTTAGTCGGCGACATCACCTGGCCGGCGATTCTGCCAGCCTCGCACAACGGCAGCATCGTCCATCTCGGCGGACGATTCCTCGCCTGCTCACCATCCTACGCCGTCACGTATCCGTTTCCCGGATTGGTGGGGCAACTCGACCTCCAACGTTTGTTCGGGCAAAATGCCACCGGTTCGATTTCGGGATTGATGGCGATTTCGCCAAGGGGCGCGGTTTTCAAGGGAGGACAGCCCGTGCCTCCCCCAAAA
Source organism: Verrucomicrobiota bacterium (assembly GCA_037142835.1). Taxonomy (GTDB): domain Bacteria; phylum Verrucomicrobiota; class Verrucomicrobiia; order Chthoniobacterales; family Chthoniobacteraceae; genus Chthoniobacter. Next base: position 11,729 of record JBAWZW010000030.1, on the reverse strand, counting down.
GACGGCTCTGGGGTGCGGGGGACGCCGTGCGGCCGCTATGGCTTGGTGCGCCTGAGCAAGCGCGACGACGCCGACGAGTGCCTGCAAGTCCGCCTGCTGGAAAACGACAACCCGCTCCTGCTCGCGGGCCGAATGAACTGCTTCCTCGACGATGGTTCGTCCACGGCATTTCCCTCGGGTCCGCGTTTCTTCATGCTCGGCGACCATGGACCGCTGGCCCTCCTCGACCGGCAAGCCCGCAAGCTCAACCTCGTGGACCTCGACATTCCGACCGTGATGAAAACGCTCGCGCCGGATGATTTTCACGTCACCTCCCAGCCGCAACCCTGCCTCATGGCCGGAGGGACGCTGCAATATCAAGTGCAGGTCAACAATCCCTCCGCGGTGCAAACCTATCGCCTGCGAACCCCCGTGCCAGGTGCCCAACTGACCTCGCTAGGGCTGCTGAAATATACCGCGCCCGCAAAAATCACCGACGCGACCAGGACGAATATTTCCATCGAGATCGTGGGGCAGAAGGGGCAAATCTACCTGCACGAATTTCCCATCCACATCCTGCCCACACCGTCCAACCCCAGCCTCCCAGGGCGGAACGCGATCTGATCGGTGGCGGGAGATATCGCCGTGGCGCGCGGACGAAGCGGCTGAGGCTCGTGGTCCCAGCTTTTCCCGCCGAGCACCGCCGTTTGCACTTCCGGTGTCCAGCGAACTATCTTCCCGGACATCAGTCGTCGTCTCCGCCCGCAAGCGCGCCGCCAAAACCACCTTCACTGAATCCCCTTGGGCTGGGTGTTAAGATCGGCTTCCTTCCACAGCTCCCGTTTCAATTCCTCCGCGATGATTAGTTCCGCCAACGCCTCCGCCGTCTCCGCGCGCTCCTCGCCGTAATGCTCCGCCCCCATCCGCTCGTTCATCGGCGTTAGCAACTCCTTCCGAAACTGCTCCTCGCCTCAGACACCAGCCGCGCCAGATCGGCTGGAACTCCTCGCCTTCCTCCGCCCCGCGCCGTTCCTCCAAGGCCCGCTCCAGCCGTTGCCGCCCCGCCGGACTGTCTTTGGGAATGCCCCACTCGCCCAGCAACCGATCCACCCGCAACCACCCCAGACGCTTTGCCGGGGCCGCCAGATACGCCGGCCAACTGCTCCACGCAAAACCTTTCAAGGGCGCGTCCACCGCCACCAGTTTGGCTCTCGCTGGATTGATGCGGACGGAATCGCCCACGCTCTTGAGATAGCCGCTGCCCGAACCATCCACGATCAGCGACTTGGAGCGCCCAGGTCTCCTTCAATGGCTGCTTGGACACCGTGCGCCAGTTCGCCAGCGCGGTCCAAGGGGCCCAGGATAAACCCAAAACCGTGGCAGCCCTCCTCGATGAAATACTCCTAGCCATCGCGCGCGATCTCGTTCCCCATCGCCCCGACCGAAGCGAGCCGCGAACCGTCAAACGACTCACCAAAAACTACCAGCGACTCACCAAACCGCGTCATCAAATGGGCAACCTGCCCCACTGAAGCAAAGCCAAAGCCAAAAATCCTAAGTCAGCCTTAACTGAGCGCCATTCGGGTTCAATCACCCTGCACAATCACCCCCAGGGCACCACCCGCTCCATTGGATGCCGCCTTCCCGCAACACCTTCAGTCGGCTCTTTTCTCCAGCAACAGAGGATTCAACCAGCGTTTCCCTAATGCAAAAAGCCCCCACTTCTCGAGTTTTGATGGTTTACAGTGCCCATCAAAATTCCCCAACCTCTCACCCATGATTAGACTTCCACATCTCCTCGCTATCGGTCTGGCAACCTTGTCCAGTTTCACCCAAGCCGCCCCCATTCCCGAAGACCTCAAAACTGGGGGCTTCGCCATTGGTTGCCAAGCCTACACCTTCAACAACTTCAGCGTTTTTGAAGCCATCGAAAAGACCGCCTACGCAGGAGGTAAGGTGATCGAATTCTACCCCGGTCAAAAACTTTCCAAAGAAGAGCCAAACATCAAATTTAGTCACGATGCCCCTCCAGAAGTCTGGGAGAAGGTCAAAGCGAAGTGCAAAGAACACGGAGTTACCCCGATCGCCTATGGGGTAGTCGGTCTTTCTCCGAACGAGGCAGCCTCTCGGAAAGTTTTCGAATTCGCCAAAGCCATGGGGATTATCGTGATCAATACCGAGTCCGTCGAAGCTCTCGATACCGCAGAAAAGCTCGTCAAAGAATACGATATCAAAGTCGGTATCCATGATCACCCCAAACAACCCAACAACCCGAACTATCGCGTTTGGGATCCCAACTATGTCCTCGAAGTGACCAAAAATCGTGATCCACGCATGGGGGCATGCGCTGACACCGGTCACTGGGTCCGCTCAGGATTAAAACCCGTCGAATGCTTGAAAATTTTGAAAGGCCGGATCATGGCCAGTCACCTCAAAGATCTTCACGCTCCACTACCAAGCGGACACGATGTCCACTGGGGCGAAGGCGTGAGCGATGTCAAAGGCATCTTCGATGAGCTTAAGTCCCAAGGATTTGTGGGTCCGATCTCCGTCGAATATGAGTCCAACTGGAAGACCAACATGGAGGATGCCAAGGCCTGCATCGACTTCGCTCGTGCTTACGGCGCCCAGAAGTAACCGGTCCCAATCACCATCAATAGATCCACGGCGGGCGTCGCAAGGCGCCCGCCGTTTTTTATTTAGTCGCCCTCCGTTTCTTCCTCTGGAAGTGGCAATCCACGAGTTTCTGGAGCGAAGATCAAGGTGACAAGACCCACCAAGAAGATCGAGCACATCACCATCGCAGAATAGCGGTAAGGCGCGGGGACAGCGTAGCTCTTGGCAAAGATCTCCGTCAATTTAGCCGAGTAAAATGCTCCAGCGGCTGCCGCAAATCGACCCAGATTATAGCAAAACGAAGTCCCTGTACTTCGCAACCGACTCGGAAATAATTCTGGCAAGTAAATCGCAAACCCAGCAAAGAGCGAAAGTTGGGCCGCTCCCATCAGCGGCATCATCCAATAAGCATCCAACGGCGAGTCCATCTTCCAATAAACCAGAAAAGTCACGACCATCGCCGCCAAAAAGCCCCCCGCAAAGGCAAAGCGGCGACTGACCGCACTGGCCACTTTGGTAAAAATCCACATCCCTACCGCCGCCCCAAGCATCTGCCAGAGATATGCCCAAAACTTCGCGTCATCGACCTGCGATTTGGTCCAGGCGTTCAGCTTGGCTTCCGCTCCTTTAGTCTCCGCCGCCGCTTTGGCTAATGCCTCCGTGTCTGCCACGGAGATCCCCTTGACACTCAACCGCAGATCATTCACCCGCTGAACGAGTTCCGTCGGCGCTTTGCTGTCAAAATAAGTCTTAAATACCGAGCTTTGCAAATCCACCGCATACTCTCCAATCGCCCATAATCCAACCACTCCCGTGCTCGCAATTAACGCCCCAACAATCAGGTTCTTCCTCCATCGTGCGGCCGCGAAAAGACTTCGATAAGGTTCAAAAATCCCCCCTTGATCCAATCGTCCCGATGCCTTCAGCTTCAACCAGGCATCCGGTTCACGAAGGTATTTTCCCGTAAAAACCACCAACACTGCAGGGAGCGCCCCGATCAAAAACATCCAGCGCCAACCCGAACCCGCCTGAATTGTCCCCGCTTTTTCCAGTGAGGTGATCCCCTTCATCGCAAATCCCGCCCCCACATTTCCAACCGTCGAAAGCACTTGCAGTAATCCCAACGATTGCGCCCGAGCCCCACTCGGAACGGTCTCCGCTATCAATGCCACCGCCAACCCAAAAACCCCACCAACCCCCAACCCCGTCAGAAAACGACAGATCGTAAAGTCTAAAGCCGTCCGACTAAAGAAACTCAGACCAGTAAATCCCGAGTAGATAAGAATCGTCACCGTAAGCATTCTCGATCTGCCGTATTTATCTCCGAGTGCCCCAAAAATCATCCCCCCGATTCCCCACCCAATCAAAAAGTAGGCAGTAACTTCCTTTCCAAAGGCTTGCACCACAGGATCCGAACCTGCCTTCCCCATCAACGATGCTAATGCAGGAATCCGCGCCAGCGAGAACAGCCGCTGATCAAGGCAGTCAAAAAACCACGCCCCTGATGCAACCGCAAAGACGAACCAATGATACCGATTGAGTTGCCTCCACCACGGAACCGAGAAAGTAGAATCAGTCATAGATTAAGGACTTTGTAATGGGGAGAGATCCTCCCCAAGTTCAAAAAGTAATTATTCCACCCATCGCGACTCCCTACCCTCATCACCTCATCACCTCATCAACTCACAAGGATTGCAGCGGTGGAGGACGCACCGCGACCGGCTGGATCCTCGCCATCTTCAGCGAATGCACATCGGCACTCGCCCCCCGAACCACCTCCCCATTGCCCATCACCTGCAGATCGCTCCCTTCCGCCGAGAAAACCGCTCCACCACAGTCCTCAGCCAAACGATCTTCAGAAAACAAATCCCCGTCATGCCGAGGGCGAACCACCACAATCTCCGTCAAAACCTCGCCGCGCCCCTCCATGAACATCTCAAAATCTCCCTGATCAATCTCTCCCTGATTCCCCTGATTCCCCTGATTCCCCTGAACTTTCTTCAGTCTACGCAACTCCGACGCCATGAACCGATTCTCTCCCAGCAACATCTCCCGCTCTTTCTGCCACTCCTCAGATTTCCGATCGGCATCCTCTTGGTTCAACGCTAATTCCTTCACCCCCGCTTCCACGGCCCTCCGCAAATTCTCCATGTCCTCGTTCCACCGACGCCTCTCCTCCGTTCCAACTGCCCCTTGCTCCCTGACCACTTTCCACTCCTCGATCGCCTGCTCTAATTCCCCCCGTTCCACTTCCAATCGGCGCTCCCTCGCTTCCAAATTCGTCTGCACTTCATCCCTGCGGATTCTCTCCATCTCCCCATCCTCCTGCCCCGCTTTTTTCAATCCTTCCATCTCCTCAGTCAATCGCACCACCTCATCACTCCGCACTCGCAACTGCTCTTCAATCGTCGCTCGCTCGTCCCTCCAATCCCCAAACTCTTTCTCTTCAATGCCTTGCAAGTTAGCCGCTTTCTCAGATTCCATCCGCGCTTCGATCTCCCTCTTCGCCTCGGCCTCCCGTAAATCACCGGAGACCACCACTTGCGCTTCATGTGCCTGTCGCATTGCCTCCAATTGGTGGACCAACTCCGACCGCTCTTTCTCCCAAGCGCCTTCTGAACTCAGGATCTTCGATACCATCTCCTCACGGTCTTTCTCTGCCACTTCCTGTTCTTTCTTTAAAGCCGCGTTCTCCTTCTGCAAACCCGTAATCGTCTCCTGCAGAATCGCTAAGTCCCCTCCACTCTCATCCCCAAATTGCGGTTCCTCACTCAAATCGCGCTCCGCTAAAAGCTCTCTAATTCTCAACCGATATCCCTCAATATCCGCATTCAATTGCGCCAAGGCTCGACCCTCCCACTCGTCCACAGTTTCATTCCCCCCAACCCCAAGAACCTCTTTCCCATGACCCTTCATCCCCTCTAACTCCAAAAGCAACTTCGCATTCGCCCCCTTGGCCTCGGCCAACTGCTCACTCGCCTCTTTCATCGCCCTCCCCATTTCCAGTTCTCGCTTCCGATTCAGCACCTCAAACTCCCGGCGCATCGCCGATTGCGTAGCCTCAATCATCGCCGCCCCATCCCGATGCAACCGTTCGGCCGCTGCTAACTGCCTCTCCAACTTGATTTTCGACTCTTTCTCTCGCCCCAATTCCATCGCCGATTCCCTCTGCTGCCCTTCCATCGCCGCAATGCGCCGTTGCCACTCATCTACTTGCCGTTGTTGGGCTTTCGTTGGTCTTTCCCCACCACCAATCATCGATCCCAGTTTCCCTCGCTTCTGAAATTCTGCCACTTGCCGAGAAAGGGCCGCTTGCTGTTCTGCCAAAGCATCCCGCTCCTCCGTTAATCCAGCCACCCGCTGGTTGATCGCCTCACTCTTCGCTAACTTTTCTCCCAATTCCTCCAATTCGCGAAGCAATCTATCCCTCTCCTCCTCCATCTTCCCCTTACTCCCCAGCGGCATTCCCCCGAGCTCCCCCTCACCACGAAGCAAAAGTTCTCCGCTCGCTTTTTTCTGCCCCTGACCGTTCTCCTCAACCAGCGGCCCCATCACTCCCTCAGGCACAGGACTCTTTAAACTTTCGCGCGTGGACATAACTAAAATGATTTAGGCGAAATCCTCCCCACATTTCCAGCCCAGACTGCTGACACTTTCACCCTCCTTCTGTCACTCAATTCACTCATCTTTCCCCATCTTTCACCACATACATCTCGCAGGTCTCCGCCAGTCGCGCAGGCAAAATCACCACCAATTCCACATTCTCTCCCACGTATTCCGTCTGCAATATCCTCCCCAATCGATGAATCGTCGCCAACAACGCCCCCTCCGACTGCGGCACGCTCAGTCGGCAACTCATCGACCCCTCATCCGCCATCTCCCCCATCCGCGCAATCAACTCATCCAACCCTTCCCCAGTGCGCACAGAAATAAACAGTGCACCCGGAAAGTTCCGCCGATGGACTGCCAATGTCGATTCCTCAGTCACCTTATCGATCTTGTTAAAAACAATCAGTGTCCGCTTCTCATCTGCCCCCAACTCCGCCAACACTTTCCGCGTCGTTTGATAAAACTCCAAAACTTCGGGCTGCGAGGCGTCGAGCAAATGGATCAAAAAATCTGCCATCACCGATTCCTCAAGCGTGGCGTTAAATGCCTCCACCAATCGATGCGGAAGCTTCCGCACAAACCCCACGGTGTCCGTAAGCAAAAGCGGTTGCTTATTCGGTAAGGCGATCTTCCTCGTGGTCGTGTCCAAAGTCGCAAAAAGCTTGTCTTCAATCAGCACATCCGCCCCCGTCAACCGATGCAAAAGGGAAGATTTTCCCGAGTTCGTATAACCGACAATCGCCGCGTTTGGCACCGGCGTCCGCTTCCGATCCTTCCGCTGCGTTGCCCGAGATTCCCGCACACTTTCCAACTCCCGCTTACACCGATCAATACTCCCGCGAATCCGTCGCTTGTCTTGCTCTAATTGTGTCTCCCCTTCCCCACGCGTCCCGATTCCTCCACCCTGCCGAACCAAATGCGTCCACCCCCGCGTCAGCCGGGGCATCTGGTATTCCATCTGCGCCAACTCCACCTGCAACCGTGCCTCCCGCGTCCGAGCTCGCTTCGCAAAAATATCCAAAATCACTTCCTGCCGATCGATCACCGTTAATCCCGCCAACGATTCCCAGTTCCGTTGCTGACTCGGAGATAATTCGTTGTCGAAAATAATCACATCGCACCGCTGGCTCTTCGCCCGAGCGATAATCTCATCCGCTTTCCCTGTCCCAATCAGCAACCGCGGGTGATACTCGCGATGATGCACCAACATCCGATCAATCACCGGAACATCCAGCGTCGCCACCAATTCCTCCAACTCCTCCAGCAAACTCGCGGCCTCGTCTCGCGTCGATAATTCCACATAAGCACCCACAAGCAACGCCCGCTCCACTTTGTTCTCGCCTTCTTTATTTTCAGTCATGCAATCGCAGACCATATCCACCTCCCCCCTACTAAGCAAAGGTTTGACGCTCCTTCCTTTCATTCTGTTTCCCATCGTTCCTCTTCACACTTCTCTTACCCCCCTTGACGAATCTCCAAAAAGTGTTCATTTGATCACCGATGATTCTTCCGCCGACTCCGTTGCACTCTCCAGAATTTCCCATCCAAATTATCCCCCACCTCCCCTCCTCTTCCCGCTCATTCGCCGATCCGCACGGCCCTCTCATCCCCATCTTCGGCACCATCCCCGCAGGCCATCCCGCTGATCAACACCAAGAACCAGAGGGCTTTCTCTCCATCAACCTCGACTCCCTCCACCTCCCGACTGGCCCTCGGATCTTCGCCCTCAAAGTCCGGGGCGACTCCATGAACGGCGCAGGCATCTTGCCAGGCGATATCGTGATCTTCGAATTCAAAAACCCCCAAAATGGCGATATCGTTGCCGCGCTCATCGACGGACAAACCACCCTCAAACGCTATCTCATCCAACGCGGCAAACCTTTTCTCCAAGCCGAAAATCCTCGCTTCCCTAATCTCATCCCCGCTCACGAACTCGTCATCCAAGGTGTCCAAATCGCCCTCTGGCGCGTCCTCAAACGATCCTCATAACTCATTCCACCACTCGCCCCTCCTGCTCCCGAAATAATTGCCGAATCACTTCCTCCACCGGTGGTTCCTCCACGCTGATATCGGTCACCTCACAATTCCCCAAAATAGCTCGGCAAGTCTCCGTAACCTCCGATCGCAAAACCCGCAAACGAATCCCCGAACTCGTTCGCTCAACCACTTCTCCAAACCTCCCAAAATCACAGGCACTTTGATCCTTCATCGTTAATCCAATCATTTTATGGGTCGCAAATCGATCGATAATCCCACTCAGCGGCCCGTCAAAAAAAATTCGACCATCATCAATAATGATCACCCGCTGACAAAGCTCTTCAATATCCTGCATATAATGACTCGTGAGCATCGTCACCGTCCGTTGCCCAGCACTATGCGTCCGCAAAAACTCCCGGACCTTTTTCTGACTGGTCACATCCAATCCGATCGTCGGCTCATCCAAAAAAAGAATCCGCGGAGAATGCAACAGAGCCGCAATCAATTCCATCTTCATGCGCTCCCCCAACGAAAGCTCTCGCACCATCACATCCAACTCCCCCACACAGTCGAGGAGCTCCGTCAACTCCCCGACGATCTTCCGAAATTTCCCCTTCTCAATCCCATAGATCGCTCGATTCAATTCCAATGATTCTCGAGCCGGCAGATCCCACCAAAGAGCGTTCTTTTGCCCCATCAAGAGCGATAACTCTCGCTTCATCTCATCATGCCGCTCCCATGGCACATAACCCAAAACCCGGGCCGTCCCTGATGTCGGATTCAATAACCCCGAAAGCATCTTCATCACGGTGGTTTTTCCCGCCCCATTCGGTCCCAGAAATCCCACAAACTCCCCCTCCTCAATCGAAAAAGTAATCCTCTCCGCCGCACGCTTCTCCACATACTCCCTCCGCCCTAATCCCCGAATCGCCCCCCAAAGCCCCGGTGCCTTCTTATAGGTCCGGTACACTTTCGTTAGGTCTTTCACTTCAATCGCACTCATGAAGATGCGATCTTGCACGACTCACCCCAATGAGGGGAAGCTAGCAACCCACTTTTCCTCGATATCCTTCTCCATGCCCGATAACCCACGCCTCCGCTTCCTCGCCAAACTCGAGGAAGCCCTTCGCTCTGGCTCCTTTGTCAAATTAACCCTCAGCCAATACCGTGGCCCAGAATCCGGCCTCCGTAACCTCTACGCTCGAATCGTTAACCTCCGCTCCGGCCCCCATCTCTCCACTGTCTGGCGCTACGCCACTCGCGATCTCACCAAAAATTTTCCCCTCTCCGATGCCACATCTATCCTCACTCCTCTCCTCGGTCATGCCTTCGAACGGGCTCACCTCTTCACCACCACCGGCGACTCCCAACTCCAATCCAATCCCCAAGGCCTCGGAAAGCTAAAGTCTTCCCGCCCAGTATTCACGGTCGCTCCACCCCCCACACACGACGAACCAAAGCGCTCCCCCATCGCCATCGAAAATGCCCCATTCCTGCAGTCGCTCGGTGTCACTTCACCCCAAGGCTCCGCTCGGCCAGGGATGAACGATAAACTTCACCAGATTCAACGCTTCGTCGAAATCCTCGGGCATCTCGTCGAAACCTCCTCTCTCCGGACATCTTCCACACTCCGCGTCCTCGATATGGGCGCAGGCAAAGGCTACCTCACTTTCGCCACCGCCGCCTTCTTTCAAAATCGTCACGTCCAAGCAGAAATCGTCGGTGTCGAAGTCCGCCAAGATCTCGTCGATCTCACCAATCGCGTCGCTCTCGAAGTCGGCTTCTCTCACCTCCACTTCACCCAAGGAACCATCGCCGACTTCTCCACTCCCCTCCCCCCAGATATCCTCATCGCACTCCACGCCTGCGATACCGCCACCGATGACGCCCTCCATCATGGGATCAAATCCGGGACCGCCCTGATCATCGTCGCCCCCTGTTGCCATCAGGAACTCCGCCCCAAAATCACTCCTCCACCTCTCCTCCAAGATATCCTCCGCCACGGCATTCTCGCCGCTCGCCACGCCGAAATCCTCACCGACGGAATCCGCTCCCTCCTCCTCGAAATCCATGGATATAAGTCGTCCGTCTTCGAATTCATTTCCCCAGAGCATACCAGCAAAAATCTCCTCATCGCCGCCCATCGCCGCCCAGAACCTCTCGACCCCGCCCCCCTCCGGATAAGACTCCGCGAACTCATGGCTTTTTATCATCTCCACGACCAACGCCTCGCCCAACTTCTCCAAGAATGATCAAATACTGGACTGCTCCCGAACTCGCCGCCCTCCGCCGCATCCGCGCCCGCTTCCTCACGGGAACCGCTGGAGCTCAAAACTATTGGAAAGTCCCCGAAGATATCGCCCTCTACGATAGCACTTTCGGTGAGCGTATCGGATGGAAATGGGACGGCGTTCTTCGCGAATTAACCGACCGCCAATGGCAACCGCAAAGCCGTCACCTCTTTGACTGGGGCTGCGGAAGTGGCGTCGCTGGTCGCCGGGCCCTCGCCCAATGGCCTCACCTAGAGTCGATCACTCTTCATGACCGTTCCCCACTCGCCGTCCGCTTCTCTGCCGAAAAAATTCGTGCCACTTTCCCCCACGTCCGGATCGATTTTCCGACCACCAATCTCCCGCCATCCACTTTGCTCGTCATCAGTCACGTCATCAGTGAACTCAATGAGCCCGACCTCCAGCAGCTCCTCAATCTCGCCCGCCAAGCCACCGAAATTATCTGGGTCGAAGCCGGCACCCATACCGATAGCCGTCGACTGATTGCCGTCCGCGAGTCTTTGCGCCAAGAACTCACCGCCGTCGCCCCTTGCACCCATCAGCATCGCTGCGATTTACTCTCCCATCGTCACGATGCCCATTGGTGCCATCATTTCGCCAACCCACCCTCCGAAATTTTTCAAAATGCCCGCTGGATGGACTTCGGTCGCGAAATGGGGATCGATCTCCGCAGCCTCCCTTACAGCTTTCTCGTCCTCCAAAAATATCCCCAAAATCCTCTGCCCAATCCCGACCTCTCCCATATCATCGGCCAACCTCGCGAAGCTCGCGGGCATCTCAAAGTGCTAAGTTGCCAAGCCAACGGCGTCGATGACTTCGTCCTCCAAAAACGCGACGCCCCCAACCTTTACCGATCACTCCGCAAGGGTGTCGCCAACCCCGTCCAACAATGGCAGATCGCCGATGGAAAAATCGTCGGCAGCCTCACCGAGCCAGAACCGCCCACCGACTAACCCGCCGCCCACCGACCCAATGCCCACCGGCTCAATGCCCTGTGCTGATCAATATCATCTGGTCTCCCCAGGCCTCTTCTTCTGGCAAGCCTATGATCCGCTATCCCGCGTCGATCTCACCACCACCGCCCTCGCCACCACCCACGGTTTCATTCTCATCGATCCGATCCCCCTCACCCCTCCACTCCTCGCCGAGCTCTTCCACGCTCATCCTCCCATCGCCATCCTCCTCACCAACGGAAATCACTCCCGTGCCGCCGCCGAATATCGTCGCCAATTCTCTCTCCCCATCTTCGCCCACCCC
>JBAWZW010000029.1:0-25129 GCA_037142835.1 Verrucomicrobiota bacterium | reverse complement strand
CTGTCACATTGCCAATCGTCCCCCCAAGCGTCAGGATCTTCCCCACCGCAGTGGTCCAAGTTTGATTCCCCCCCAAGATCACCCCCGCATTGATCGTGGCATCCTGATTGACGCTCACCGCGCTCCCTGATCCCGTCCCCGCACTCAGCAAAGTCACCGCATGGCCACTGGAAATCGTTAGCGGGGTGGAGTCGTTGAAAGTCAAACTGTTCAAACTCATATCCGCCCCGAGGACGAGGTTCCCCTGCTGGGTGGCGCCCATAGCCGAGAAAATCACGTTGGCCGCCGAGCCGGGAACCAGCGCGGTCGCCGTATAACTCCCCGTGGTGGTCGACCAATTACTCACCGCCCCATTCGAAAGCGCTAACGCGTTGTCCACCCCAGACGCATTCACCCCAGCGAGGGTGTTGCCATACCAGAAGGCGTTATTGGTCAAAGCCGTCAGCCCAGTAGTGATACCGTTGACGCTCACCGCCGTATCCGACGCCGTCAGGGTGGCGGTGTAGTTGGTGTTATTCGCCAAAAAATACTGGGTGCCGTTGGCAAGAGTCAGGCCACCGCCCGCCGACGCCAACAAGGTCTGCGGCCCCACGGGCGCGCTCAACGGATTGATGCCCAACCCGATCACCCCAGCGCTGGTCGCGGCGGTCGTCGAGGTCAATACATCCGTCGCTCCACCGACCCAATCAAAGACCAGAGTCGCCCCATGGGTGAGACTCAATCGGTTGGTCACATAGCCAAAGTCGGCTCCCCCATTGACCATGCTAAAAGTCCCTCCGCCCCTGACCTCCAGCGTCCCGCTGTTTGGCAAATTGCCCGCGGCCACCGCTAGCAATGTCCCCCCGCTGACCGTCGTTCCGCCGTCAAAGGTGTTCACCCCGCCAATGGCGAGGGTGCCAAAGCCACTCTTCGCCAAACTCGTCCCCGCCCCGACCACACTCGTCGCCACCGCCACCGCCCGGCTATTGGTATCGATCTGAATCGCCTGCCCGCCGGCTGTGCTGAAACGGCCCGAGTAATCGGTGTTGTTTTGAGGTGAATATTGGAGGGTTCCGCCACTAAATAAAATCGTCCCCGCCGCCGCCGCCAATTGCTTGCCCAACGGCCCCGTCGTATTCACCACCTCAGCTGAACCGAGCAAAGTTACCCCACCGCTGAGCGTCGAATTGCCCGTGAAAGTGTTCGCTCCAAAAACTCCCAATGTCCCGGCGCCATCCTTGGTCAATCCCCCAACCCCACTGATCGCCGAGGCTGCCGAAAGATTCCCCGCTCCACCCAAGGTTAGGGCAAATCCCGCAGTGTTGACGCTATTATTTAAAATCAACCGCCCCCCATCCGCATTGATCCGCGCAGCACTCCCCAAAGTCACCCCGCCATTGTAAATGTTTACCCCAGAAAGATTTCGCAACCCGCCACCGCTGCTCACCCCCGACCCATTCAAGGTCAACGCCTCAATCAATGTCAGAATATTCCCCTGCATCTCCAAAGCTCCACCCCCACTCACGATCGTCGCCCCACCAGTCCCACCCAGCGCCAGACCATTCTGAATGTTCACCACGCCCGAACTGATCGTTGTCGAGCCCGAGTAAGTATTCGAACCAAGCAGGCTCAGCGTCCCCGTGCTCGTCTTCGTCATCACCCCCGTCCCGATAAGCGTCGATCCCACCACCAAAGCGTCGAAATTATTCCAGTTTAAAGTGCTGTTGTTGTTGATGTTCGCACTCGCCAACGACCCATTTTGCCCCGTCACCCCCGTCCCCAGTTGGAGCGTGCCCGCCGTAATCGTCGTCGTGCCCGTTAAGGTGTTGGCATTCGCCAAAGTCAGCGTCCCCGCCCCAATCTTCGTCAGCGTCCCCAACCCACTCATCACCCCCGCATAAGCCTGAGCGTCCGCGTTATTGAAGACCAAAGCGGCGTTATCCACGATGCTCAAACTCGCCACCACCCCATTTTGTCCAGCCACCCCAGTCCCCAGGGTGAGAGTGCCAAGGCTGACCCCGATCGCCCCAGTGAAGGTACTCGTTCCTTGAAGAATCAGCCCGCCCGTCCCCGTCTTCGTCAACCCAAACCCGCTCCCCCCATCGGAGATCACCGCTGAAATCGTCGAACTCGCCGTCCCCGCAAGGTTGAGATTGCCACTCTGACCGAGCACTAAACCCAACACCCCAGCGCCCGATGGGTTATCGCCCCGAATGTTCAGGATACTCCCACTGGCCGCATAAAAAATATCCGCCGCTACCCCACTCACCGAGTTCCCGAGGTTCCCCACCCCACCGAGGATCAAAGTGCTGTTCACCGAGGTCACCGTCTCGTTGCGAACCGAGTAGGTGCCAGAATTCGCCGTCACATTCAAAGACCCCACCGTCAGCGTTCCCAAACTAAGAGTCCGAATATCGGGAAGAGTGCTGAAAATTGCGTCATTGGTGACCACTGGAACCACTCCAAGACTCCAATTTCCTCCCACATTCATGCTCCCATTCCCGGGACCAGTATAAAGATCAACCACGTTTTGTGCGTTTAGGCCCGCAGTGAGTAAAATAAAGATCGAACCGATCAGGACGCGATGAGGAGTTTTCATAGGGCAGATGGGTGAAGCAGGGTGGTGATTGGAGGGTGAGGAGGCGAAGATATCGCCTTAAAGATGCTCATTAGATAATAAGCATTTAAATCCATGTCAATATATTTATGCATGCTTTTCATCGAACCAATCCATCGTAATATTCGCTATTTTCCATAGGATAAATGCCCATGAGAACCCATAAAAAAACCGCCCGAGACCAAGGTCTCGGGCGGCGGAAGCACTAAACGATGCCCCTATTTTTGGGGAGCGCCGGCCTTGACCATTTTGACGAATTTCTCCGCATCTTTGTTGAAATCTTTTACACAAGATTTGCAGCAGAGATAAACATCCGTTCCCGCGGAGGTGACCTTAACCGGTTTGCCGTGCTCGCCGAGCGTCTCCCCGGAGATCACGCACTTTTTCAGCGGATAATCTTTGGGAACACCCTCAGCCGGAGCTTGAGCGAAACCGCATGAACTCGCCAAAAGGAGAGCGGTGAAGGCAGGAAGCGTGAATTTGATTTTCATAAATAATCGATGGTTGTAATTGAGTTGATTGAAATTGATCGGTCGAAGCAGAGGAATTTACGGGAGCACCATCACCGATCAAAAAGGCATTCCCGAGGTGCGATTGGGCTGGATACTCACCGAGCCTCCGTTCGCACGAACGCAGGACTGGCGAGGCTTCCCGACGAAAAGCCGGGATGCTCAAGCCGTTGGGGTGGAGCGTTCGCGGGAAGACTCGATTGCAAAACCCGCTCGCAGAAAGACCGAGCCCAGGTCGGTGAGCCCGTAAGAAAGGAGAAAACTTCTCCACCCCCAAAGCTGGATAGCGGACGATCAACCGTCAGCACGGGAGTGCCCTCGCCCAGTGGAGAAATTTCCACCAACGGAGCGGCGGAGATCCGCGCTAAATCTTCAGGCAAAGTGACATGGAGCGACCGGCAACACCCCATCCCCCGGTGCTCGCCACCCGCGGGACTCTGCGGTCGGGGCACGTCTTTACGATGACAACACCCTGCCACCGCTGGGTTCCCCGTCAATGACTCCCCTCCCCCCGCTCCGAGCAGACCTGCCAAGGCGCAGTGATTGCTCAAGACCACCCAAGCCAACAAGCTGAGCAGTACAATCAAAGACTTTAAACCGTGTGGTGAACGCGTCTGATTCAATGGAAGAAACAGTCATTAATCCGCATTCACCGGCTAGGCAAGTGGAAGTTTGCTCTCCACCCCCCCCACCATCTCGCTAAACGTCTCCGCAAAAGCGAATTCCCTTTCGTCCGAAGCGGATTCCCATAGTCTCCCCCCATGAACCCACCACGCTACGATTGTCATGTCCACCTCGTCGGCAACGGTTTGAAAGGCAACGGTTGCTGGGTTCGCCTCACCACCCTCTGGCACCGCGGTCTCGGCGAAGTGATGCGCCGCGTCATCGGCGTCCCCGTGAGCGCCTCTCACCCTGACTTCGACGAACTTTACCTCGAAAAACTCCTCGCCTGTGTCCGCTCTTCCTCCCTCGATCATCTCCTGCTTCTCGCCCAAGATGAGGTCTACAACGACGACGGAACCAAGCGCGACTTCGGCTCCTTTTATGTTCCGAACGACGCGCTTTTCCAAGCCTGCAAGTCTCATCCCGAGTTGCTTCCCGCCGTTTCCATCCATCCCGCGCGTCCCGATGCCCTCGACGAATTAGATCGTTGCCTCGCCCTCGGTGCCCGGGCGCTGAAGCTACTCCCGAACTGTCAAAATGTGAATTGTGCCCTCCCCCGCTACGACAAATTTTGGGGAAAAATGGCCGAGGCAGGACTCCCTTTTCTCGCCCATACCGGCGGAGAAATGACCGTCCCTGTGGCCAATGTTGCCTATCAAAATCCCCGAATCCTCGAACGACCACTCCAAATCGGAGTCAAGGTGATCGCGGCTCATTCTGCAGGAAATAGTAACTTCTTCGACAAAGATTACTTCGAAGATCTCCTGAAAATGTTTGGCGAGTTTCCTCACCTTTACGCGGATACCAGTGCCCTCAACAGCCCGATGCGGAGCAGCACTTTAGCGAAAATTACCAAAGCCGGCCACGACGACCGCTTCCTCCACGGCAGCGACTACCCCGTGCCCATCGGCACTTGGTGGGTGCGGTTGCGCGGTTTGATCACAGCAACGGATCGCCGGGAAGCTGCCAAGATCGATAACCTCCTTGAACGTGACGCCTTTTTAAAGAAAGCCGCAGGATTTCAAGAAGCCCATTTCACGAGGCTCGGGTCGATCCTCCGACCGATCTAACCATCGCCCCAAAGCGACTTCTGCCTTCGGGAAGCCTACCTTTCGTGGATTTTTATCGGGCTGTAACTGCACCCCGATCCGTAAGAAACCGAGCCACACCAAACACACTTTTCCCCGTGACCATGGCGATGCCGACCGCTCGGACTGTAGCTACAACCAGATCCGTAACTCCTTGAGCCACAGAAGTCACAACGAGCGGAGTCGCAGAGGTGTTCGTGCACTTTTGTCGGACTGTAACTACATCCCGAACCAAAAGATGACGACCCACAGAACCGACAATCCCCGAGAAGACTCGCGGTAAAAAAAACGAGGAAGACGGAGAAAAAGCACAGGGATTTCATCGGAAATTTGGGGAATCAAGGTGGAACGATCACCAGCGACTTGCGAAAATTTTCGGCGACTGTCAAAGTAATTTCATCAGGTCGTCAGCTGGACGCGGTTTGGGCTTCACGAACGCTTTTCGACTGCTAACTTCACCCCCGTGAAAAATACCGACTCCATTTTTGTCGCCGGTCACCGCGGTCTGGTTGGCGGGGCGATCGTTCGAGAACTCCAATCCGCAGGCTATACGAATCTCCTCCTCAAGACCCGCGCGGAAGTCGATCTGATCGATCCCCTCGCGGTGCGGAGTTTCTTTGAACAAGCTCGTCCGCAAGCCGTGATCATCGCCGCCGCCAAGGTCGGCGGGATCAAAGCAAACTCCGATTTCCCCGTAGAGTTTTTGCTCCAAAACTTACAGATCCAAAACAATCTCATCGCGGCCGCCGCCGACTTCGGCACCGCCAAACTCCTCTTCCTCGGGAGCTCCTGCATTTATCCAAAGTTTGCCCCCCAACCGATCTCCGAGGATTCCCTCCTCACGAGCGCCCTCGAGCAGACCAACGAGCCCTACGCCATCGCCAAAATCGCAGGAATCAAACTCTGCCAAGCCTATGCCCGACAATATCAGCGGAATTTTTGCTCCGCCATGCCGACGAATCTCTATGGTCCAGGTGACAACTTTGACCTCCATCAGTCCCATGTTTTGCCCGCCTTACTCCGAAAGATTCATCAGGCCAAAGTGCAAGGCGACGCCACCGTTCCCATCTGGGGCACAGGCACGCCACGGCGGGAGTTTCTGCATGTCGACGACTTGGCAAACGCCTGTCGATTTCTTTTAGAGAACTATGACTCCCCAGAAATCGTCAATATCGGTTCGGGGACGGACGTCACCATTCGGGAGCTCGCCGAACTCATTTGCGAGGTCGTGGGGTATGAAGGTGGGATGACTTTTGACCCCAGCCAACCCGATGGAACGCCCCGTAAACTTCTTGATGTCAGCAGATTAAAATCATTGGGGTGGACTGCGCGCATTCCTCTGCGCGAGGGAATCGAGCAGACCTACGCTTGGTATCTTCGAGAGTTTGCCTCGAAGGTTTAGACCCCGCTCCCCAAGGAATCTCCGCCCAACGGGAGATCGCCGCTCCGAGGTCTTTGCTTTTCCAAAATCAACTCCGTCCCTTGTTCGCATAGACAATAGTCGACCCGATCAAAGGCACTCCGAATGAGGTGCAAGCCGAGCCCACCGGGGCGAATTTCGTCGAGAGCTCGGCCCCGAAGAAGCGCGGGATCCGCTTGCTTGCCGTAATCGCGAAGGCGAAAGCGCACGCCTTCGTCGGTGCCCTCGCACGTCAGCCCCATCAATCCATCGGGAGCCTGATCATAAGCGTAACGGATCACATTCGTGCAGGCTTCATCGAGGCCCAGAACCATCAGACTTTCATCCGACTCCGAAAAACTCCAAGGCTGAAGAAACGCTCGGACGAAGTCTCGAACCAAAGCAAGGTTACTGGGGTGGCTGGCAAATTCAAGGGAGCGAATCATCGGAGTCCAAGGATGAGAATCGTTAAATCATCGTGGGGATCAGCCTCTTTGCGGTGGAATTTTTCACCCTGATCAAGGGCATCGAGAACCGCTGACGGATCAGGAAACCGTTGGGAAAGAATCTGTTCCACCCCCTGAGAATCCCAAGGCTCTCGGGCGGCGTTAAACGATTCGACTAACCCGTCGGTGTAGAGAATCAGCCACTGATCCGCATTTAAAGTCAGCCGATGCAGACTGGCGGAGAGTTTCGGAAGGAGCCCGAGGGGTGGCGACCCCGCAATCTTGATCTCCGTGGCTCCACCGCTGGTCCCTGTCAGGAAGGGATGACAATGCCCCGCACTACAAAGCTCCACCCCTCCAGTAGATGGAACCAACCGCCCCAGAAGGGCGGTGATAAACATTCCCCGAATGGTGTGTCCACACATCATGGCGTTCCAGCGTTCCATCGCCTCGACCAAAGAAACGCCGGGACGCAAGGTCAGCCGCAGGATACTCAGAGCTTGGGCCATCAGCAAAGCGGCCGGCGTCCCCTTGCCAGAGACATCGCCGACCACAAAAAAGACTTCATCAGGACCGATCTCGATGAGGTCATAAAAGTCACCCCCCACATTCATCGCCGGCCGATAAAGGGCCGCGCATTGCACAGGGCCAATCTCGGGAAGAGACTGGGGCAGAAAACTCGTCTGGATTTCTCGGGCGAAGGCGAGATCCTGAGCGGCGCGTTGCTGTTCGCGTTGGCGCTCAATGGTGCGGAGTTTATCAATCGCCGTCGCCGCAAGGTTGGCATAAGCGACAAATGGCGGGAGATCATGAGCATCAAATGATTTGCGGCTCAATGGGTTGAGGATTTGCAAAACCCCAATGACCCGCTCTTTTCGCAGAAGAGGAACGCAAAGAATCGATCGGGTGAGGAATCCTGTCTGGCGATCGACATCAGAGAAAAACCGGGGGTCCGCATAGGCATCGGGAACAAGGAGAGGCTGCGACTGCTCGAGCACCCAACCAGAAATTCCCCGACCACGAGGCACGACGATTTTCACGCCAGTAGGAACCTTACCTTCGACGGCACTCGACGCCGCCAGTTCGAGATCGCCTTGGGGATTGGTGAGAAAGAGCGAGGCGGCTTCCACTTCCATCACCCGTTGCGCGACATCGAGGATGGCGGGGAGGAGCTCTTCTGAAGCGGTGATGCCGTTGATCAGGGCACTGACCTCGACAAGGCCTTGATAAACCTTTAACTGGCGCTGAAGGTCGTGAATTTCCTCTGACATAGAATCATCAAGAAAATCCCAGGGAGGCGTTGGTGAAAAGCTCAAATCAGGGGTCATCGATTTTTTTCATGGGTGAAGGAGCTTTCGATCTGGAAAATCTTCAGAAAAATTCCCAGAATGTTTCTCATGAAACTGCATCAATTGGCTAGTTGGACTCTGGTTTTTGTTGGGACATCGGCTTTCGGGGTCGAAGAAACGGCTTACACTGCCCTTCGAGTGATTGGAAAAGCCCAAGGGAAAGAGGTCCTCAGTCGGGTGATCTCCCTGCAGGGGCGGAACGGGGCGCCCCAGCCAGCTGTTTGGAAAATTACTTTAGACGAACCCAAAGCGCGGGGGGGCATCCGCGAAGTGGAGGTCCAATATGGGAAGATCATTAGTGAACGGACGCCGACCGCCCCGCGGACCTCTACGGGGAAGATGAACTTTAGCCAACTCAACTTGGACTCTGATGGAGCTTTCACGGTGGCCAACCAAGCCGCTACCAAAGTGGCAACCCCTTTTGACCGAGTCGATTACCTTTTGACTAGTGGCACCAACGGTGGAGCTCCCGTCTGGCATCTCCAGCTAACGGAGATCAAAACGGGGCCCGCGGGCTCCTTGGAAATTTCTGCGGATACGGCGGCGATTGTAGAGCAAGACTTAAAACCCCGAGCATCGGTTCCTCCACCGGGAGTGGTCGCAGGAAACAAGCGACGATCGGCGCCTCCGGTCTCTGGTGCGGACACCGAACATTCCCAAGTAGGCGAACCCTTTCGAGATGTCCCCGACTTTTTTCATCGCTTAGGAAAACGCTTTGAGCGTCAAGGGAAAGAAGTGCAACAATTCTTTAAAGAGCACGGAACCAAGAAGACCCCGCCCCCAAATCCCAACTAGCCAGGAGCGTTGAGATCAGGCCAATGATCGACTGCGCCTCACTTCCCGAGCAGACCTCCTAATCACCGAGTTCAACATTCCAATAGGCGAGATCCACAAAGTGCCGCCAGCTCTCGTGGAGGATACCAGTGAAGGTAATATTCGCGAAGGGGTGCCACTTCGGTCGTCCGGGTTTGCGAATCAATTGCATCTGGACCTGATAAGCTAAGCGGTTGCCTTTTCTGGTGTTACAAGGAATGCAGGAACAAACAATATTCTCCCAAGTCGTTAGTCCACCCTTATCGCGGGGAATCACATGATCGAGATTCAGGTCCCGCTTTTCAAAAATCCGCCCACAATATTGGCAAGTATTTTTGTCCCGCTCGAAGATATTCGCGCGAGTAAACTTCACCTCTTTTTTCGGCAACCGATCAAAAAAGACGAGGACGATGACTCGCGGAACGCGGATTTTGAAAGCGATCGTCTTCACCATCTCGGGCTCGGGCTCCCGGGAGGAAAAATCGCGCCAACTCGCAAAGTCATGGGTGCGAAAGTTTTTTTCCGCGTCGGCGTACACCACTTGGGCGTGTCCTTGGCAAATGAGCGTAAAAGCGCGTCGGACGGAGCAGACATTAATCGCCTGCCAAAGCCGATTTAAAACAAGAACTTGGTGGTCGAGCATAAAAGAATTGGACCCGCACGGACTCGGAAAATTGAAACGATCACTTAAATGCGGGGAACACGAATGTCAATTGAACCTCCATCATTTGCGGAAGATTGTTGGATAAAGTGCTGGACGAAGGGGATGCAAACTGGAGGATTAATGGCACTGAGATTGCTCTCCGAATCCATTCCCTTGCAAAAACCACCTGATTTTCGATGAAAAAACACCTTTTTTACCCTCTCCTCGTTGCTTTAGTTTTTACTCCGTCGGCAGTGACTTTGGCAGTCGATCCCCCCGCAACGGGCGGAGCGGCCTCACCAGCACCCGCCGGCCAAGCAGCTGAGGTGCAGAGTGCCGATGTGGCCTATGCAAAAGTCGATGCCAGCCAGAAGCAACCCGCCGTCAAGTTTGCGACTCGGGAAGAGGCCCAAGCGTGGTTGGTCAACCAGCAGACGCTCGGCAAAGCATTTGTGAAGGACTTCCCCAATGACCCACGCAACGCTTCGGCGAGATTGATCACCCTCCGAGCGGGTCTCCAAGAGCGGCGGCTCACGGGAAAGGCCGAAACGCCCGATGCCGAGCGGGCGAAGTTTGACGAACTAATCAACGCCAAGGACGTCCCCTTGCCGATCAAGGCGGAGGCCGCGTTCTTGCGGGCCCTGACCTATGCATCCGAGCTTCAGGCTCGTCCCGGCAGTTATAATGATTTTCACGCGGCCGCGGCGGACTTTGCGGCGAAGTATGCGGCGCATCCACTATCGACACAGATGAAGGAGATGGACTTTCGGGTGCTCTCTGAGGATCCGACATCCCAAGCGGACGAACTTTTGAAAAAATACTCCACCGGAGACGACGAAAGAATGGCGACGGCGGCCAAAGCGTTGATTCTCAAGCGCGCCAAGATGGTGGAGCTGAAGTCAAAGCCTCTGGAATTAAACTTCATTGCGAGCAACGGGAAAGAGATTGATCTGACCTCCTTGCGGGGGAAGGTCGTCTTAATCCACTTCTGGGCGACTTGGTCTCCGCCAAGCCTCGCGGAGTTGCCCAATCTGGTGGAGACCTCCAAGAAATTTCGTCCCAAAGGCCTAGAGATTCTGGGAGTTTGCCTTGATCAAGAGAAAGCAAAAATGCTCGAAACCACCAAGAAACTAGGCATGGAATGGGACGAACATTTTGACGGCGGTGGCTGGAAAAACAAGATCAGCAGTGGATTTGGGATCGATTCCATCCCGACGACTTGGCTAGTCGATAAGAAAGGAAACCTTCGACTGACTGGGCTCCGAGGACCAGCTTTAGACGCGGCCATCGAAAAACTCCTCAAGGAGTAGACCGGGAGAGTCGGCGGAAGAATCTCGGCGCGCGGCTATATCCGTAGGGTGGAAGATTTTCCTCATCAGGCTTCGTCGTTTTGCAGTAATTTATGAATGTAAACGGCCGACATTTCCGCACGATTTGGCGTCAACCTGGGAATGAGGGGGTGGTGGAGATTATCGATCAACGAGCGCTTCCCCATGAGTTTCTCATTGAAAAAATTTCCCATGTTGCGGAGATGGCGACGGCGATTTTGGAGATGCATGTCCGAGGGGCGGGGTTAATTGGGGCGGCGGCGGGATACGGGATGGCGCTGGCGGCCAAGGAGTTTTCGGGAAGCCGGAATTTCCGGCAACGAATCATCGAAGCGGGCGATCTGCTGAAGTCGACACGCCCGACGGCGGTCAACTTGGCTTGGGCAGTGAATCGCCAACTCGTTGCCATGGAAAAGGAAAGCAGGGTTCCAGAAAAGGTCGCTCGGGCGTTTCAAACCGCCGCGGAGATTGCCGATGAAGATGCGGCGGCTTGTCGATTGATCGGCAAGCACGGGTTGAAATTGATCCGGGCGATCAGTCGGCGGAAGGGTGGAAAGGTGGTGAATATTTTGACGCACTGCAACGCGGGATGGTTGGCTTTTGTGGACTATGGGACGGCGACAGCTCCGATTTATGCGGCCCACGATGCTGGGGTGGCGGTGCATGTTTGGGTGGACGAGACACGACCCCGGAGCCAAGGGGCGAAGTTGACCGCGTGGGAGTTGGGCAAGCATGGGGTCGATCACACTTTGATCGCTGACAACACGGGCGGGCATTTGATGCAGCATGGGATGGTGGATTTGGTCTTGGTGGGAACGGATCGGACGACGCGCACGGGTGATGTCGCGAACAAGATTGGGACCTATCTGAAAGCGTTGGCGGCCCGAGATAATCGGGTGCCATTTTATGTGGGGCTGCCGTCGTCCTCGTTTGATTGGGAAATGCGCGACGGGCTTCGGGAAATTCCTATTGAGGAGCGCGGGTCAGAGGAGGTGAAATATGTGGAGGGATGGATCGACGCGGAGGGTGAGGGCAAGGGCCGATCAGTGGAGGTCTTGGTAGCCCCTGAGGGATGTCGGGCGGCCAATTATGGATTTGATGTCACCCCTGCTCGACTGGTCACGGGATTGATCACCGAGCGTGGTCGGTGTCGGGCGAGCGAGCAGGGAATTCTCAAACTATTTCCCGAGCGATCGGTGGGATGACCGTTGATTTGGCGAGGGAAAGTGGGACTGGTGAAGATGGGGGGAAGGTCGTGCCTCCGGAGCAAGGGGCGAAGTGATTTTAGGGTGAAGAGGGAGGTTGATCCCCTCTCCTGCGGGAAAAAAAGGCGAAGAGGAAAAGGGCGATCCCGAGGGGCGGGATGAGGAGATAAGGCCAGAGGAAGGCGAGGCGGTGAGGCGGCGGGGTGATGGGAAGGAGCGCGGTGGTCTGAAATGTTTCCTCACCGCGAGCGACGGTGATTTCGATCTGCCAGAGACCGGATGCGCGAAAGAGGACGGTCGAACCGTAGAGGAGTCGATTGGTGGCATCGGCGTGGGTGGCGGGGATGGATGCGGAAATGGGGAGCGGGGGTGGGGAGGCACCCGTGGACTTGAAGGCGGGACCGCAGAGGCGATCGGTGGGGCTAAGGATGGTGCCGGGTGGCGGGAGGAAGCGGAAGGAGACCGTGGCGTCGAGCACTACGGACTGGGATGCTGACTCTTGGACGAGCAGGGTGAGATCGGTGGGGAGATCTTTGGAGAGATCAGCTGGAGAAAAAAGGGTGAAAGTGAGAGGCCCGTGGGTGGAGTGCGCACGAAGGACCCCGCCATCGGCGCGAACGGTGGTGAGGCAAAAAGGCGGGGGAAAAAAACCGCAGATCAAGCAAAGAAGCCAAGAGAAAAAGCGGGGAGTTTTCACAGGAATAAATCGCTAATTCCGCGCATCGCCATGGGTTGAAGAAAAATCCAAAACGCTGTGGCGTAAAGGGATGTCGCTAGTGAAGCCCATGGGGCGAGCAGGCGTACGGCGGTGGAGGTTGTCGGGGTGAGTTGGTGGGCAATTTTCCAACCGAGATAGAGGCTGAGTAGCAGGCCAGCATCGAGGAGGAGGGTCTGGAGGATGAGGAGGGAATCTGGGTGGATGGAAGAGTGAGCGGGGAGAGTAGAGAAGCCGAGCGAGGCGCCGACTTTGGTAAAAATGGGTGGAGGAGTGGTGATGCCAGAGAGAAAGTGAAAGAGAAAATGAGCGGTCCAGACGGAAGCACCGATGGGAAGGAGAGCGAGGGCGAAGCGACAGAAGAGCGGGCGGAGCGGAGTGGCGAGGTGGCTAAGGGAACGACCGAGGAGCATCGCGGAGCCGAGGGCGAGGATGGGGATGAGGACGAGCGCGGAGAAAAAAGTGAGACCGAGAAGGGCGAGGGGCGAAGGGTGGAGGGGGGAGGTGGCGAGTTGGCCGAGGAGAACGACGGCGGGGCGGGTCATGATGGCGGCGCTGAGGATGGCGGCGAAGAGGAAAAGGAGGGCGAGAGCGGCGAGGTCGAGGCGTTGGGAGAGGCGTCCGAAAGTGGACCGAGGAGGATCGGCGAGCAGTGCGGCGGCGGGGAGGACGGCGAGGATTCCGATGTTGTCTTGTGGACAGGCGCGGACGCAATCGAGGCAGAAAGTGCAATCGAGATTGCCGACTTTTCGGGGGAGAAAAAGGTCAGTGGGGCAACCCGTTTGGGTGGAGTTGCCGCGGAGACAATCGTGAGAGGTGCAAGAGGTACAGGCGGAAGGTTGGCGGACTTTGACTTCGAAAGGTGAGAAGAGAGAGGTGAGGAAATTGAACTGGCCGATGGGGCAGACGAACTTACAGAAAGCGGCTCCTTTGAAAAAGGAATCGAGAAGGAAAGCACCGAGGAAATAAGCGATGACGAGGAAGGCGGTGGCGGTGGGGCGATTCCACCAGGAGAAGGCTTCGGAGGCGAAGAAGAAGAGGCCGAGGAGAGCGAGGGCCAGCCATTTGGAGCGGAGAAAGCGAGGCCAAGGGCGGAGGGAAAAGCCGAGTTTTCGGGCAAGGGCCCGTGGGAGGGTGAAGGGGCAGGCGTAGCAAAAGAAGTTGCCCGCGATGAGGAGGGCGACGACCGTGAGGCCTCGCCAGTAAATCCATGGGAGAACGCCCGCGAGGTTATTCGGGCTGTAAGCGGGGCCGAAGAAGCCGTGAAGAATCACCGCGATGGCGAGGAGGAAAGTGAGAGTTTGGAAGAGCCGGCGGGTGGCGAGAGAGCGGAGGATGGGGCCAATGATCGGAAGGGCGAGGAGATCGAAGGGTGAAGAAGGGCGAAGGGGTGGCTTTGGAACGTGAGGGATGGAGAGGGATCGGGTGGATTGAGCGAGGGAACTGGATGGGGAGAGATAGGAGATGAGGATGACCACCGCGGGGATAAGAAAGACGAGCGAGCCCGGCACCCACATGATCACGCCGGCGGCGACTTGGTCGGAGAGCGGGGTGGAGCCGAAGAGACGAGGGACGGTGGAGTAGACGGAATAAAGCGCGTGTTCGGAGAAGGCAAGGGTGGCGCAGAGGATGGTATTGATGAGGTCGGCGGCGAGGAGATAGAGGGGAATGATCCAGCGGGGGAAGCGAGGTCTGGCGGGGAAAGGTTGAACGACTATCCACCAAAAAAGGAGGGCGGAGAGGACAAAGGAGGCGTGTTCGATCTTATGCCAAAAAGGGGAGCGGAGGGCGAGATCGAAGGCGGCGGGGATGTGCCAGGCGCAGAGACTGACGGTGAAAGCCAGCCAGCAGAAGATCGGGTGGGTGAGCGTGGAAAATATCCGATGAAGGAAGGGGGCGGTGAGGAAAGGGCCGAGGACATCGTGGGCGAAGCGTCGGGGGAGGCCGCGGAGGATGGGAAGATAAGGGGAACCGAGAAGGATGAGCGGTGGAGCAACCGAGAAAAGGAGGAGGTGTTGGATCATGTGGGCGGAGAGGAGAAGCCCAGAGAAGGTGTCGAGTGGGGAGAGCAAAGCGATGGCGACGGCGAGGAGCCCCGCGATGAAGGAGAGGAGACGGCTTGGGGTGAAGCGAGCTGGGGCGGTATGGCGAAGAACCCGCCAACCTCGGAGATAGAGGAAGGCGTTAATCAGTAAGGCAGCGCAAAGAAAAGGATCGACCGTCCAAGAGCCAAGGACAGCTTGGGTGATCGAGCTCATGGCCGTTTAGGCTCTGGAAAGAGTGGAGGAGCGGGGTCGAATCCTCGGGGTGAGGAGGAAAAAGGATCGAAGAAGAGGATCGCTGAACGGGAGAAAAAAGCCCATGGGTCGCAGAGAAAACATCAAAGCCTAGGATCGAGGATGGTTGGGGTGGCTGATTACTTTGATGTCTCGGCGAGGGCTTGATTTTTTGCGGGGAGCTGGTTGGCGGGGTGGAGGGTTTTTAAGAAAGCAACCAGAGCGGTGGTCTGAGGAGGGCTGAGGTTATTGCCGTAGGCAGGCATATTGCCGCCACCTTGGACAACTTGGCGGGTGAGTTGGTCTTCGTTGAGGCGGGTGGCGACGGCATCGAGAGCCGGGCCGCGCTGGCCCCCTTCCCCACCGAAAGAGTGACAATTGCGACACTGTTTGGCTTGAATGATCAGTGCTCCTTGGAGTTCGAGCGGTGAGCGGTCGGCAAGGAATGCCGCGGGCATCGGGGTGGAGCTCCAAGCGTTCATGGCGGGAGACCATGGGGCATGAATGCCTAATTGGGTGAAGGCGCCAAGGGAGACGACGATCAAGAGGAGGAGGAGGACGGCGACGGGTCGACGGCGCCAGCTTTTCTCGCCGGTGCCGGAGACGATGGGAAGGAGGAGGAGAATGCCGATGCCGACGACTGGTCCGACGAGGAGGAGGAAAGTCTCCATGTTTGGGGGGAGGAGGGCGAGGGCGGCGTAGAGCCAGAGGAAAAAGAAATCGGGGACAGGCACCGTTTGCACGACGCGAGGATCGGGGGCGCCATTGGGGCCGAAGGGGCCGAAGACCGCCGAGCAAGCGACCACAGCGAAGATGAGGATTCCTGAGAAAACCAGATCTTTGCGAAAGGCATCGGGGACAAACGGAACGCCGGTTTTTTCTGTCTCTTCGTGATATTCTTTGATGTAAGTCGCGCGTTTGACCACTCGACCGGGAACAGGCCATTCATTGACCCCGAGTTTCAGAACCATCAGGAGGTGAACGCCGACGAAGGCGATCAGGGCACCGGGGATGATGAAGACATGGACGGCGAAAAAGCGGGAGAGGGTTTCGCCGGCGATGATCGGGCCACCGAGCATTAGTTTGACCACCGCTGGGCCAATGATGGGGGTACGACCAGCGATAGCGGCACCGATTCCGAGACCCCAATAGGCGTCTTGATCGAAGCGGAGGACTTGGCCAGTGAAGGCCATTCCGAGGACCATGAGGAGAAGGAAAATTCCGACGATCCAGGTGAGTTCCCGGGGAAATTTGAAAGCGCCGAAAAGAAAGACTTGGCACATATGGAGCAGAACGATCGCCACCATAAAGTTGGAGCCCCAGCCGTGGAGAGCCCGGATAAACCAGCCAAAAGTCTGAACTTGGTTGAGCGCTTGGAGACTGTTCCAGGCGTCCGAGGCGGTGGGGGCGTAAACGAGTGCGAGACAGATTCCCGTGACGAACTGGAGGATCATCAGGGTGAGGCTTCCGCTTCCGAAAACATACGCCCAGCTAGCCGATCGGCGCGGAACCTTATGGGTCATGGCCTCCATCATCGGCTTGCCCAGCTGGAGACGCTGGTCAAACCACCCGCCGACGCTTTTGATCAGCTCGATCAGGCGCATGAACAGCTCCTTGGTTCACCAGCGGCGGCCACGCTGGGTCCTTGCTGGAGGGTGGGGAGTTGCCCAGCCTTGATGAATAACTCGTCGCCCTCGATGCGATATTCATACTCAAACAATCCGCGGGGTGGAGGTCCAGACGCGCGGTCGCCATTGGCGTAATAAACCCCGCCGTGACAGGGGCACATAAAAAGCTCGGATTGAGGGAACCAGCGGACTGGGCAACCGAGGTGAGCGCAGTTGATGGCGAATACTTGAAGCTTGGCAGTATCAATTCGCCGAACCCAGCAAGGAATATCGCCCGTGTCGCCGTCCCATGGGCGGACGAGCGGATTCCGATAAGTGGCCAGCCGCGTCTCACCGACGGGGAATTGGAGGAGCTTCCCCAACGAGAGCCAGTCCAAATTTTTCGTCATCTGCTTCTTGCTCGCGGGAGCGAGGAGATATCCCAAAATAGGGATGGCAAATAAAGCACCCGCGATGGCGTTGAGAGCCAGTCCGAAGTAAGTCAGGAGCTGGCGCCGGGCGATTTTCTTCGGTGAAACCAGAGCCGCTTCTGGCGTTGTTTCAGGCGGGTTTTCAGGACTCGAGTCAGGCATAATCTTGGAGAAATTGGGGATTCGACCCGTTAAGGCTTCAATGGATAAGGGTTCCCAGGGGTGGAGCTGCGTTGATTGGCTAGCCAAGTAACCACATCCGTGACTTGCTGATCAGTGAGGGCCTGACCTTCTACACAGTGCGACCAATCAGGATGCCCCCGGTCTGGTCGGCCAGCGATGATCGTCGATCGTAAACTTTGATCGCTGACCAAGGCGAGGAAAGAGGTATCGACGATCGACCCCACTTTCGGTGCCCCTCGCCCCTCGGGGCCATGGCAACTTTGGCAAAAAGTCGTGTATGCCGTGGCTCCACGTGCCGCGTCACCAGTTACCGCACCAGCCGCGTAAGGTGGTGGAGTCGGCCCAACAGCCGGGGTGGCGGTAGCCCATTGACGGATTCCGCTGACGACAATCGCGATCTGGCTATCGGTCATACTTCCACCAGCACTGAGGGCGAAAGCTGGCATGAGCGTGCCGGGCAAACCGAGCGTGGTGACTTTGCTGATGGTGGCGTCGCTGACAATCCGCAAATAAACAGGATTGGCCAAAGCGAGGGCGCCACTCCCCTTCCCGTCTGTTCCGTGACAACCAGCGCAGTTCAGGGTGTAAAGTTGAGCGAAGTCGGTGACGTCTTGCGGTTTGATCGGGACATCGCTCGGCCGAGGTTGGCCCGGAAGGGTGGGGATGGTCAGTGGCCGACCACAGCCTGCAGTAAGAAGCAGGCCGATCACAGCGATACCAATAAAAGATTGACGCAGATGGATCATGGGAACAATGCGGGCTAACTCTTTTTCTCCTCGTCTTCCGCAGCCTCGATGCCCATTCGTTGAACAAAGGGAACGAACTGGAGGGTGGAGATATGCTCTTCGCGAGCCACGACGATTCCCGCGACCACTCCGAAGCCGATTTGGGCAATAATGAACCAGAACCAATCGACCCGCCCTTGGAGTGCGGGGTTAATGATTCCCATCGCCGAATGGAGAAGTCCAGACCAGAAAATCGGGGCAAGAAAGCCACCAAAAAGAATCGGATGCCGAGGGGTCATTGGAAGGGCGATCCCATAAAGTAAACCGACGAAAAGTGATGCGGAAATGTGAATGACCGCCGCCAGAACCAGGCCCGAAAGATGAAAGGAGCATAGCTGGGTCTGATCCATCGCAGAGATTTGCGGAGAAGCGGCCGCCGCCAGCAAGTTGATCGGATACCAAATGCTCTGATGCCAACCGAGTCCGTAAATCAAGGCGAGCACGATCATCGCCGCCCCGCCCGCCAACCCACCACGAATTCCCGCGGAATAAGGGTGAATCTGCAAGGGAAGTCGCGCCCGGTGTCCCCCCTCACCCACGGCCAAGTGGCGGACTTCTTTTTGATCTGTCACAGGACTCTCTGGCTCAGGCTCGGCGAGGACCTCGATGTGCGATTCCTTTGGTAAAACTTCTCGGAACCAGCCGATGAGACCGAAGAACAAACAGATCGCCCCAAAGGAACTCACCATCCAGTGCGTGAGCATTCCCGCCCAGAGCATCGAAAGCCCAAAGGCCGCCACTAATGGCCAGCCACCCGTCGAGGGAACACGGATTCGCTCGTCATCTTCTGAATGGTCGCTGTTCTGTGTAGGTTGCGGTTCGGTATCCATGCGCTTTAAAAAGTCACCGACCAATCAGATAAACTACCGTGAAAACGATGATCCAGATGACATCCACGAAGTGCCAATAGATGGCGAGAATTTCTAACCGCCAGTGGTGTTCTTGTCTGATCCCTCCACCGAGAGAAAGGAGGAAAACAATCATTAACATCAACAGCCCGACGATCACATGAAAGGCGTGCAACCCGACGAGCGAGTAAAATGTCGTCCCAAACAGATTAGTTTGGATGGTCAGCCCATGGAGCTGAATCAGGTTCTTCCATTCCAAACCCGTTCCATAGAGAAAATAGCCACCGAGAGCGATGGTCACCGCCCACCAAACCGAAAAAAGAGCCCGCGCCCCACGAAGTAACGCCCAGAGAGCAAAGGTGATTGTCGCACTACTTCCCAACAGGCAAACGCTGTTTAAAATCGGCAAATCTAAAACATCCTTTGGTTGGGGACCGTTAACGCTTTTCCCCAAGTAAAAAAGGTAGGCCACCACGAAAATCGTGAAGATGGCGCTCTCCGCAATAATCAGGCAAACCATCCCGACCACGCCTTTGCTAGGCCCGGTGATCTGCGGATGCTGGACGGCGGAAGAAGATGTCGCTGAGCTCGTCATGGGGTCGTCAGGTTACTCATATTTCCAGTCGGGATCGGTGGGATGTTTTAAGTCCCAAAGTGGCCGACGACTCCGAACCACTGGCATCTTGGCAAAGTTATACTCTGGCGGTGGCGAGGTGGTCGCCCACTCCAAAGTCCAAGCGTCCCACGGATCGTTGCCCGCTCGTTTTCCCCTCCAAAGGGAAAGCGCGAGATTAATCAGAAAAAAGAGCATCGCAATCCCCTGAATCGCCACTCCAATGGTACATATCAAATTGAGCGTCCCCCACCCGCGGCCCGCGTCGTAAGTGTAAATGCGCCGAGGCATCCCGAGAAGACCTGGGATATGCATGGTGTCAAAGGTGACATGAAACCCCAGGAAAAAGAGCCAAAAATGCCATTTGCCAAGGCATTCGTTGAGCATCTTTCCCGTGACTTTAGGAAACCAATAATAGACGGCTCCAAAAATCGTGAAAAGAAGTGACCCAACAAGGACGAAGTGAAAATGCGCGACCACAAAGTAGGAGTCGCTGAGCTGCCAATCAAAAGGCGTCACCGAAAGCATCACCCCAGTCAAACCAGCAATCAAAAATTGGAAAAGGAAGGCCGTGCAAAAAAGCATCGGAGTGGCAAATCGAATTTTTCCTCCCCACATCGTGCCAATCCAATTGAAAATTTTAATCCCTGTCGGCACCCCGACGAGCATCGTCGAAATGGCAAAGAAGGTATTTCCCACCGAAGTCATCCCCACCGTAAACATGTGATGCGCCCATACGCTGAGACTGACGAAGGCGATTGCCACTGTTGCTCCGACCATTACAGGGTAACCAAAAATCGCCTTTCGAGAAAAGACTGGGATGATTTCCGACGCAAAGGCAAAGCCAGGAATGATCAGCACGTAGACTTCAGGATGACCGAAGATCCAAAAGAAATGCTGCCAAAGAACCGCCGACCCGCCTGCTTGTGTATCGAAAAAGTGAGCCCCTAGATAACGATCAAGCAAGAGCATGATCTGGGCAGCGGTCAACGGACTGACCGCGATCAAAACCATCCCGCACATCACCAGATTCATCCACACCAATAGTGGCATCTTCATTAAGGTCATCCCCTTGCAACGCATGCAGATGATCGTGGTCACGATATTGACCGCGGTTGCGATACTTCCCAAACCACCGACCAAGATCCCAATCGTCCAAAAGTCCGAACTGTGCCCTTGAGAAAATGCCTTGCCCGTCAGCGGGGCGTAAGCAAACCAACCGACATCGGGCATGCTCCCGTCGCCAGACATTCCCATTCCCCCGATCACGCTAAAATAAAGGATTAGCCCCCCAAAAACGCTTAACCAAAATCCAAAGGAATTCATCCGGGGAAAAGCTAAGTCGCGAGCCCCAATCATCAGCGGGACGAGATAGTTAGCGAAACCAAAAATCAAGGGCATCCCAACGAGGAAAACCATCGTGGTGCCGTGCATCGTGAAGAGTTGATTGAAAAGTTGGGGAGAGAGGAAGTGGTTGTCGGGTACCGCCAATTGGATGCGCATTAAAGTAGCCTCCAATCCGCCAACCGCAAAAAACGCCAGTCCGTAAAGGATGTACATGATCCCCAACTTTTTGTGATCGACGGTCGTTACCCACTCGTGGAGATGGTCGAAAATGGTTTTCGTCGACGCCTCCCCATCCACTGCCCCATTCAGCGCTGCGCTTTTCAGTTCGGTCATCGGTGGGTTCATTGAAGTGTCACCAAGTAAGCGACCAGTTGATCCAATTCGGGGTCGGTTAAGTTCATCGCGGGCATCTTTACCCCAGGCTTAAATTGATCAGGATGAGCGATCCACTCACGAAGGTTTTCCGGCGTATTCAAAACCGCTCCCGATCCGAGTGTCTTCCGACTCATTAAGTGGGTGAGGTCAGGACCAAATCGACCGTCAGCCACCGTCTGGTTCAAGCTGTGGCAATTAATGCATGCTGTCCGCTCGAAAATCAACTTTCCCGCCACCACCGCTGGATCTCCCTTTGCCAACGCTTTTTGGCTACTCACCCAAGCCTCAAAGTCTTCTGGCGTATGGACATAGACTCGGAGCAACATCTTCGCATGCTGAGTCCCACAGTATTCCGCACATTGCCCGATAAATAAACCCGCCTTCCGAGGCTCAATCCACATCTTATTCTGCCGATTCGGTACCACATCGGTTTTCCCAGCAAGTTTGGGCACCCAAAAACTATGAATGACATCCGCCGATCGGAGCTCCAAAAAGGCCGGCATCCGATTCTCTGGAGTGCTCAACGGAACATGCAACTCATTCGCCGTCACAATCCCCAAACCCGGATAACTCAACTCCCACCACCATTGATGCCCCGTCACCACCACGTCAATCGCCGCGGGGGGACGCGGAGCGTTTTGAATTTGTGCGATCACCCGAGCGGTCGCCAACGCCAGCACCAACACAATGAGCATCGGAATCGTGGTCCACGCCACCTCCACAGGATTGCTCCCATAGATTTGTGCTGGCTCCTTGCCATCGTCTTTGGCAGGTTGCCGAAATTTCACGATCACATAAAAAAGCACCCCAGAAACCAGCAGAAAAATCCCCCCAGTCACCCCCAAAACAAGGAAAGAAAGCTCCTTGATGGAATCCGCAGGCGTCGACTCTGGGGCGAAAATATTCGGAATCAGCGACCGATCCACCTCCACCGCCCAACTAAACCCCGGAAGTAAACCAAAAAATAAACCCACCCACCAAGACCCAAACCAACCGCAAATTTCAGGCAAAAATCGGCGATTAAAATTCAGAACTCTCATCAGAATTCGGCATTAAATATCATCGGACGCGTATCCGCAAACTAAATCACCGTCCCATGAATCTCGCCCAACCTCCACTCAACTGATTTTTGCTCGTAATCCCGTCAACGCGGATGGACTTGGCAAAATCTGCCCCGCCTCCAAGAAAAAAATTTTCTTCATCTCCCCTCACCGACCCCTCATCTGCAGAATACTTCCTGGTTTTTCGTCCTTTCTTAAAAAAGAACTTGCCCAAATTCATCCGCTAGGCATGGATACTTCTCTATGAAATTCATCAACCTTCCCCTCCTCACCACCCTAGCACTCCTCTCCGCCTCCGCCTTCGCCACGCCACCCTTGCCTCCACTCGGCCCCAACGATAAAAACGCCACCCTTCGCGACGCCACAGGCCGAGTCATCGGCTCCACGACTGCCAGTGGAAACGGCACCATCCAGCGCGATGCCACGGGCCGGGTCATCGGCTCCACGAGTGCCAGTGGAAACGGCACCACCCAACGCGACGCCACCGGGCGCGTAGAAGGCACCACCTCCACTTCCTCCAACGGCACCAGCACTTACCGTGATGCCACCGGCCGAGTGAGTGGCTCGGGCACCACATCCTCCAACGGCTCCACCACTTACCGCGATGCCACGGGCCGAGTAAGCGGCTCCAGCACCACTTCAGGAAACACCATCACTTATCGCGATGCCACGGGCCGTGTCACCGGTAGCGCCAATCTCCAAAAATAGCGCTCCACGCAAATTCGCTTAGCCTTCTTCATTCTACTCCCCAAAAACTGCTCGTCGCCGCCATTTTTCCTGACGCCCTTTGCACAAAATAAAAAAGTCTGCCCTTCTTCGCTCGATCATTGCCCACATCGAACGCGAACTCGGTTTGAGCTTGGCAGCCGCTCGAACTGCCGCCGAAGGAGCCACCAATGAACAAAATAAAGCGGAGAATAAATACGATACCCGCGGACTAGAACTTTCCTACCTTGCCACAGGCCAAAGCAGGCAAATCGCCGAGGCCCAAGCCACCCTCTCCCAACTCCAAGGCCTGGTCCTTCGCGACTTTCAACCTCACGAACCCATCGACCTCGGTGCCCTGATCACCCTCGACTACCCCACAGAACCTCAGACACCCCCCGCATTCTACTTCCTCGCCCCCCGTGGCGGTGGCACGGAGGTCCGCACAGCCAAACACCAAGTCCTCGTCATCACCCCTCAATCCCCTCTCGGCAAACAACTTATCGGTCGGCATGTTGGCGCCTCTGTCCAACTAGGCCCAAACACGACCGCACAGCGAGTCGCCCATATCTGCTAAATATTTCGCCATCAATCGCCTGCAACCCCCAAAAAACCTACTTCACTACCGCCTCCGCCCCCTCCCAGTCCTCAGCCACCCGGCTGATTTTTAACGCTCGCCCACTCTGCTCATCAATTTCCACCAGCACGCCATGCAAGCGAACTGGACCGCCCGCAATCGGAAATAAAATCGGGCGCCCTGTCAAAAACCGTTGAATAATCGGCCCAAATTCTCGCCCCAAACAACTCTCCCGCGGCCCACAAAATCCTGCATCCGTCAAAAAAGCCGTGCCCCCAGGAAAAATCTGTTCATCCGCCGTCTGACAATGGGTGTGCGTGCCAATCACCGCACTCACTTTTCCATCAAGAAACCGCCCCATCGCCATCTTCTCCGAAGTGGTCTCACCATGACAATCGACAAAGATAATCGGGGTCTCCTTGCGTAATCGAGCCACCTCTTCTCGCATCGCTAAAAAAGGATTCTCCAATGGCGGATTCATGAATGTCCGACATTGCACATTGACCACCGCCACCTTCCCCTTGGCTGTCTCCAAAATGATGGAACCGAAACCCGGCGTCCCTGGCGGATAGTTCAATGGTCGAAGCACCCGAGGTTCCGTATCTAAAAAGGGCAAAATCTCCCGCTGATCCCAAATATGATCCCCAGTCGTTACCACGGCCGCCCCCGCTCGCAGCAAATCAATGCTGATCTTCGGAGTAATTCCGCGCCCATTCGCTGAGTTCTCCCCGTTCACCACGATAAAATCCAAACCCCACGCCTCCCTCCAACGAGGAAGCATCGCAATCACCGCCCGCCGCCCAGGTTCCCCAACAATGTCCCCCAAAAATAAAAGCCTCAACATGTGAGGACATTGTCTAGCCGACCCGCCTAAAAAGAAAAGCGTCAATCTCCCAAGTCACCAAAGAAACTCCCAAAAGCTTGGTTCATCACCGCAACCACCTTCCGAAAAAATTAAAATCTAATCTTTTCCCAAACCAAGCACTCTCAGTATTAAACAATCCACCCACTGCCCCGCTTAACCACCCAAATCACTCATCTCCAAAATAAAACCCATGAAATCTCCTGCCCTTCTCTTCACTCTCATTACCTCCGCACTTGCTCATCTCGCCACCGCGGAGTGCCCCTCTTCGGGAAAGCCCGTCACCAATATCGAAACATCTATCCTCCAGATCGATGAAAATATCGCCCTCAAACAATACGAGCGGACCAAACTGGAATCTTCCAAAGTCGACATGGATCTCGCTCTCAAGCTTCTTGACGGCTCAGACGCTGACAAAGCTCTCCTTAAGTCAAAACTAGAGATGCTCACCAAACGGGGGGATCGTCTCCTTCGAGAAATTCGCGAACGCGCCGAAAAAATCCGCAACCTCCAAAACTCCCAAACTAAAGCCACTCCACCGAAATCGCCCGTAACTTTGGATCCACCGAAGCCCAAGCCAGAAGAAAAAAAGCCCACCGCAGTCACTCCTCCTACAACAACCGAAAATAAAGCCCTCGAAACGGAACTCGCTGAAGCGCAAAAAAAACTGGATGGGCTAATGGCCGAATACGCCAAACGCCGCGA
>JBAWZW010000028.1:0-25269 GCA_037142835.1 Verrucomicrobiota bacterium | reverse complement strand
TGTTTGGGCACCTCATCGCTGCGGTAGCGGTTCAGGCGCAGGAGCGCCGTGCCCGCCTTGTTCGATCCCTGCACATCGCCCTTGGCCGCCGCGGTGGGCGCAAGCACCTCCGCCTGCTGCTCCTGATTCAGCTTCTGGAAGTCGGCATCAGCCTTCAGCCTTGCCTCCTGTTCGCTGATCTCCTGCAGGGCCTTGGCCTGGGCCAGCTGCAACCGCTGCTCCAACTGCTGCTGCAGTTCCGTCATGGCGTTGGTGGCTTGGGGAAAAGGGATTGAAGGGGCGGAGGGGGAGGAGCGGTTGAGGTCGCTGGAGTTGGGTGAGGGGTCACCGTTATTGAAGTGTCGTATTTTAGGGGTGGCGGAGGTGACGGCTACGGAAGCGAACCGGGCGCAGGTGGTGGAGGCGAAGTTGTCGATGGTTAGGGGGGTGGAGAGGGTGGGGTTGGTGTTGGTTCGGGATGGGTTGCCTGACCTGGTGAGTAAGATTGGGGTGAGGTGGTTGGAGGTGGTGGGGCCTGAGGATACGCGATCGGCCTTTTTGCAAAGGTGGTCGCAAGCGGCGCCTGGGGCAACGCCTGAGCAGAGGACGCGGGTATTACTTTCGTATTTTATGCCGAGGGCGTGGCATCGGCCGATTCGTCCTGATGAGATTGAGCGGGTGGGGCGGTTGGCGGACAGTGCGATGAAGAGGGAGGGGAGTTGGGAGGCTGGGGTGAGGCAAGCATTGGTGGCGGTGTTGTCTTCGCCGAAGTTTCTTTTTCGGCTGGAGATTGATGATGAGCCGGAGAATTTGCAGGCGCACCCGATCAATGCGTTTCAGTTGGCGACGAGGTTGAGTTATTTTTTATGGAGCAGTTGTCCTGATGATGAGTTGTTGGGGTTGGCGCTTACCAACCGTTTGACGGAGCAACTGGACCAGCAAATTTTGCGAATGCTGAAGGATCCTCGGGCGGAAACCTTGGTGGATAATTTTGGGATGCAGTGGTTGCAATTGCGTCGGCTGTCTGGGCATCAGGCGGATGGGAAAACCTATGGGAAGTGGAATGTTAATTTAAGGGATTCGATGTTGAAAGAGACGCGGCTTTTTTTTGCGGAGATTATTCGGGAAAACCGCAGTGTGCTGGATTTGCTCGAGGGAGACTTTACGTATTTGGATTGGAGGTTGGGCGAGCTTTATGGGATTAAGCCTTTGGGAGGATTTGAGAAAGACAAGTTTCGTCGGGTGTCGTTGGTGGGGAGTGAGCGTGGGGGAATTTTGACTCAGGCGAGTATTTTGACGGTGACCTCGAATCCGACGAGGACGAGTCCGGTGAAGCGGGGGAAGTGGATTTTGGAGCAGATTTTTGGGGAACCCCCGCCTCCGCCGCCCGCGGGGGTGCCGAGTTTAGATGATGAGAATCGAAAGGAGTTGAGCGGGACATTTCGGCAACGATTGGAGCAGCACCGTGCGGATGCGAAGTGTGCGAATTGTCATGCAAAAATGGACACGATGGGATTGGCGCTGGAGAATTTTGATGGGATCGGAGGGTGGCGGGAACGGGATGAGTTAGGGCAACCGATCGAGGTTGGGGGGAAATTGCCTAATGGGGACACCTTGAAAAGTCTGAGTGACTTCAAAAAATTGCTCAGGGGGGAGCGCGAGGTTTTTCTGCGATGTTTGACGGAAAAGTTGATGATTTATGCATTGGGTCGGGGGTTAGAAGATTACGACGACCGAGCGATTGAAAAAGTTCAGGGCGAAGTGGAGAAAAGTGGCTATGGTTTTTCTTCGTTGGTGAGTGCGATAGTGAAAAGCGATGGCTTTAGACTTCGCCGAGGAAAAAGCCAGAATGATCACCCATAATTCAATGCATCAAAAATCGATTTCTCGTCGCACCCTTCTTCGTGGTCTTGGAACGGTTTTGGCGCTTCCTTGGTTAGAAAAGATGGGTGAGGTGAGTGGGTGGGCGGCGGGTCAAAGTCCTGGAAAGACGGCCCCGAATCGGATGGCTTTTGTGTATGTGCCGAATGGGAAAGAGATGGCGAATTGGACGCCGACGGGTGGGGTCGATGACTTTAAGCTTTCGGAGATTTTGCAACCATTGGAGGGGCATCGGAAGGATCTTTTAGTTTTGACGGGATTGGCGGCGGACAAGGCTCGTCCGCATGGGGATGGGGGTGGTGATCACGCGCGGGCGATGTCGGCGTTTTTGACAGGGGCGCAACCGCGGAAGACGGATGGAGTGGACATTCGTTGTGGGGTTTCGGTTGATCAGCTGGCGGCGGCCCGGATTGCGGGGCAAACGCACTTGGATTCGTTGGAACTGGGGTGTGAGGCGGGGAATATGGCTGGGGGGTGTGACAGTGGATATTCCTGTGTTTATTCGAGCACGATTTCTTGGCGATCGGGGACGCAACCGATTCCGAAAGAGATTAATCCCAAGCTGGTTTTTGAGCGACTTTTTGGGAGTCAGGATGCGGTTGGGCGGGCGCGTCGGGCGGCGTCGCGGATGAGTGTGCTTGATTATGTTCGGGAGGATGCGCGGAGTTTTGCGACGAAGCTGGGGCGATCGGATCAGCAGAAGTTGGACGAGTATTTCACGAGCATTCGGGATATTGAGCAGAGGATTGCCAGGGCGGAGTCATTGGGTAAGTTGCAGCCTCCTGGGGATTTTCCCATACCGACAGGGATCCCGCAGAGTTATGAGGAGCATATTCGGATGATGTGCGATTTGATGGTGCTGGGATTTCAGACGGACGCGACGCGGGTTTGTACTTTTGTGATGGCGAATGAGGGGAGTAATAAAGCCTACCCTTGGATAGGGGTGAACGAGGGGCATCACGAGCTTTCCCACCATGGGAATGATCCTGGAAAGAAGGCGAAGATTCGGCAGATTAACCTCTTTCACACCAAGCAATTTGCTTATTTACTGGATAAAATGAAGGGGGTTCGAGAGGGGGAAGGGACACTTTTGGATCACAGTATGATTGTGTATGGGAGTGGAAATTCGGATGGGAATCGGCATAATCACGATGATTTGCCGGTGCTTCTGGCGGGGCGTGGTGGGGGAACGATTAAGACGGGGAGGCATCTGCGGATGAAGGAGGAGACGCCGATTACGAATCTTTGGGTTTCGTTGTTGGAGCGGATTGATGTGCGGTCGCCGGTGGGCGATAGCACGGGTTCACTGAAGGCTTTGGCGGGCTAGTTTGGGTGTGGGAGCGAGGGCGGTTGGTGGGGGGGGAGATTGAGGGTGAGAGGAGACTGGCCTCCGTGGTGTTGGGAATTTTTTAGTGGATCGCCTTTTTGGCTGAGCGGTGGAGGATCGGCTTTTTGTGAGAGGCAAAGAGAGTGCCGAGGGTGGATAGGCCGAGGCCGAGAACAGTGGGATTGCCGCCTGTGTCGCTGGTTCATCAGAGAATGCCAGTTGTGGACGGGTGAAGATGCGGCCGGTTTTTCTGGGGGCGGGCTTACGCTGAGGCGGCGTGGGATGCGGGGAGATTTAGCTCTCGGCGATTTTTTTTCGTTGGGTGAAGAAGCTAAAAACGATGGTGAAGACGACGACTAGGGTCATGCCAAGGGCGGCGCCGAAGGGCCAGTCTCTGGCCTGCATGAATTGATTTTGGATGACTTCGCCGATGGTTGGGGATGTTCCTCCGCCCATCAATTGGCTGATGGCAAACATGCCGAGGGCGGGGACAAAAACGAGGAGGGAACCGGCGATGATTCCTGGTCGGGTGAGTGGAAAAATCACGTTTTGAAAGGTTTTGAGGGGAGTGGCGCCGAGGTCGAGGGCGGCTTCGACGAGGAAGTACTCGAGTTTTTCGATGGAGCCGTAGACGGGAAGGATGAAGAAGGGGAGATAGGTATAGACCAAGCCGAGGATAACGGCGCCTGGGGTGTAGAGAAGCTCGAGGGGTTCGATGATGAGGTGGGTGGATTGGAGGAAGCTGTTGAGGAGGCCGTTGGTGCTGAGGATGGTCATCCAGGCATAGGTGCGGATGAGAAAGCTCGTCCAAAAGGGAATCATCACCAAGGTGAGGAGTAGATGGCGTCGGTGTTTGGGGGCGCGACCGATCGTCCAAGCGACGGGGAAACCGATGATCAAGCAGAGGAGGGTGGTGAGTCCTGCATAGCTGAGGGAGCGGAGAAAAATCGTCAGGTAGATTGTTCCCCACTCGCCGGTTTCTGGGTCGATGAAAATGCGCTGATAATTTTCACTGGTGAAGGCGTAGACGACTTGGCCGAGGTCATCGCGTTGGCAGCAGGAAACCACGGCGAGAATCAAAGTGGGAGCGACCACGAAGACCAGCAGCCAAAGAATCATCGGGGCGAGGAGTAGCCAACCGAGGAAGCCTGGGGGGCGAGCGCGAGGTGTTTCTGGCACGGGCAAAAGGGGAGCTCGCGAGTCCGAGAGGGTTAGTGGGCTTTTTTTTCTTTGATTTCGGTGACGAGTTTATCGAGATCTTTGCTGGCCTTCCCGATGTCTTTGAAAGTCTCCAACTTAGGGTTGCCTTGGGGGTAGCTGGCGGGATTGTCTCGTTGGGCGGGCTTGAGCAAGGCGACGGCGGCGGCGTTGGGATTGGTATAGGGGAAGGCGTCAGAGATGAGGAGGCTGACTTCGGGTTTGAGGATATAATTAATAAATTTTTCGGCGTTCTCTTTATTGGGGGCGCCGTTAGGGATGCAGAGTGAATCAATGAACTGATGGGCACCTTCTGCGGGGAGGACATAGACGAACTTTTTGTTCTTTTTCCAGAGGATCGCGGCCTCACCGCTCCAGACGACGCCGAGATCTACGTCACCGTTGAGCAAAGCGGTTTTTGGGGAGTCGGAGTCATAGACTTTGACTTGAGGGAGCCAAGTGGCGAGGAGGGTTTTGGCTTTTTCGAGGTTTTCTGGGGTGATGTCATTGGGAGAGATTCCTAGGGTAGCCAGCGCCCAGGAAACGATTTCTCGGGAGTCATTTAAGACAACGATTCGGCGCTTGTGGGTGCCGTCAAAGAGGTCTTTGTAGCCGGTGATGGGGGTTTTAATCTTGGCGGAATTGACGACAATCCCGACCGTCCCTGCCATCCAAACGACGCTATATTTTCCTTCGGGATCGAATGGTAGCTTCGTAAATTTTGGATCGAGATTTTTGAGGTTGGGGAGATTTTCTAAATTGAGCGGGGCTAATTTGTTGGCCTTAATTAAGGCTTCGACGGTGTATTCTGAGGGTTGGATGAGATCGTATTTTCCGCCGGCGAGGAGTTTGGAAAGCATCTCTTCGTTGGAGGCGTAATTTTCCACGTTGACCTTGATTCCTGTTTCTTTGGTAAATCCGTCAATGACTTCTTGCGGAACATATTCCGACCAGCAAAAAAGATTGAGAGCGGGCTTTTTTGCGGTCTGAGCGGGAGATGAAAAAGGCAAGGCGATCAAGGCAAGACTAGTGAGAAGCAAGCGAGAGATGATCATAGGAAAGGGTCAATTAGGCGTTGATTTTGCGAATGGAGTTAGCAAGCACCACGAGTAAGCCAGTGACAAGGATGAAGATGGCGGAGATGGCATTGATCGAGGGATCGAGTCCTTTTTTTGCTAATCCAAAAATCTTCAGCGGGAGAGTTTGCGCCTCTGGTCCGGTGACAAAAAAAGTGACGATGACCTCGTCCATGGAAAGAGTGAAAGACATCAGCGCTCCTGAGATGATTCCGGGTAGGAGATAGGGAACCATCACCTTCCAGAAGGCTTGGATGGGTCGAGCCCCGAGATCGAGGGCGGCTTCTTCGAGGTGGGGATCGATGCCATCCAAGCGCGCCTGGACGGCGATGAGGACAAAGGGAAAGCAGAAGGTGGTATGGGCGATGATCGTGGTGATAAATCCTCTTGAAAACTCCCATTCGGTGAAGGTGGCGAGTCCAAGATTGAGTGGATGGGCGATGGCGGTGAATAAGATGAGCAGGCTGACGCCCATGATCACTTCGGGGATGAGGATAGGAATGATGGTGAAGGCGAGGAGGGTCCGCCGAGCGGCAAATTGGTAGCGATGGAGTAACCAGGCGCCGGAGGTTCCAATGAAGACGGAGAGAACCGTGGTGGCACTGGCGATGAGCAGGCTATTCTTGGTCGCCTCTAGAAGCGGGCGATTTTGCCAAAGACTTTGGTACCAAGTGAAGCTGAAGCCATCCCATACGGAGATGGTTTCGGAGGCGTTGAACGAGTAGACGATGAGGAGAAGAATCGGCAGGTAGAGGAAAAGAAAAACCACCATCGACCAGCCGGAGCAGAGGTGATCGACCAATGACATTCCTGAAGGAAAGCCCCAGGCATTTGAGTCAGATGAACGAGGAGTCATGGGGAGGACAATCGGCCAGCTGTTTCAGCGGAAGTGTCCTGGGGTAATGTAGTTAGATGGACGACCATTTTGTCCATTGGACGGCTTGTTCGGTGGTGGTGAATCGGAGAAATCCTCGTCCTCCGGGGCGACCATTTCCGGAGTCTTTGATCCCGCCAAATGGCAAAGTGGAAGGCGAAAATGTGGTGGGAAGATTGGCGTAAAGATTTCCCACTTCTAAGCGTCTGCCGAGTGCCTGAAACGTCTGTTCTGAGCGGGTAAAAATCGAGGCGGTTAGTCCGTCGGCGGAGAGACTTTGGAGATGAATGGCCTCGTCTAAATCTGCGACGATGAACAGGCTGACGATGGGGAGAAAGTTTTCTTGATCGCCGACGCCGTTGTCTGTCCGCAAGACCGCCGCTGGGTGGAGATAGTGACCGCGGCGGCCGTCGACCATGGGTTGGACTTGGCCTGGGAGGATCCATTGGCCGGGGTATTGGGCGGTGAGTCTTTGGTAGCGGGCGACGGCGTCGGCACTGATCACGGGACCGAGGCGGGTGGAGGTTAGGAGGGGGTCGCCGAGTTGAAAGCTTGCTAAAGCGGAGAGAAAATGTTCTTGGAATTTTCTGGCGATGGAGCGTTCGA
Organism: Verrucomicrobiota bacterium; assembly: GCA_037142835.1. Taxonomy (GTDB): domain Bacteria; phylum Verrucomicrobiota; class Verrucomicrobiia; order Chthoniobacterales; family Chthoniobacteraceae; genus Chthoniobacter. The sequence continues at coordinate 18,329 of JBAWZW010000028.1, read as the reverse complement.
GAATGATGCGGCTGGTTGCATTGCAGCGTTGGCCGGCGGTCAAGCAGGCGCCTTCTGCGGCGGCCTTTGCGGCTTGTTCGATATCGGCATCCGCGCAGACGATTAAGGCGTTGCTTCCGCCGAGTTCGAGGGCGAGATCTTTGGAGAAATCAGCGGCTAAATTTTGGGCTAATTGGCGTCCCACGGTTGTGGAGCCGGTGAAGCACACGGCGCGGACTTTCGGGTTAAGGGCGAGGGCTTCGCCTGTTTGGGCGCCTCCTTGGACGACTTGGAAAACTCCTGGGGGGAAGAGCGGTTCGAGGAGGTTGCCGTAAGTGGCTCCCAGAGCGGCGGCATAGGGGGAGGGTTTAAAGAGCACGGGGTTGCCGGCGAGGAGATGGGCGATGGTGGCACCGTGGCCGAGATGGAGGGGGAAATTAAAGGGGCAGATGACCGCGGCTGGGCCTCGGGCTTGGCGACGAATTAAGGCGGGATGAGGGCCGTCGGAGGTGACTTCATCGGGAAGATAGCGATGGGCATCGTCGATGGTGAGGTTAAATTTTTGGATGACCGCGCTGACTTCGGCGCGTGACTCGGTGAGAGGTTTGCCGACTTCCAAAGAGATTCCGTGGGCGAGTTCCTCGGTGGCTTTGAGGAGAGCTTGCTCGGCATCGCGGAGATGGGTGATTTTTTGGGGGAGCGGGGTGTTTGCCCAGTCGCGGCGAGCGGCCTCGGCGTTGGCCACGGCGGTGGGGATGTCGCTGGCTTCGATGCGGGGAAGTGGGCGGGAGAGATCGCCTGGGGACCAGCGTTCGGTTAAGGGGGCGAGTTCGTCACGCGCCATAGACTTTTTGCCAAGCGCGAAAGGTATTAAAATGGACTTGGACGACTTTGCTCACGTCATGGGTGTAGCCGCCTGCGAGAACCCAGGCTACGGGAATTTTTTCGGCGCGGGTGAATTCGAAAACTCTTTGATCTCGCTCGAAAAGATCATCGTGATTGAGATTGAGGGGAGAATAAGGATCTTCAAAATAGGGATCCGCTCCCGCTTGATAAAGGAGGAGATCGGGACGCCGAGCGGCGATTTTTGGTAGCTCGTCATCGAGAGTGGCGAGAAGGGTGTGTCGATCACACATGGCGGGTAAAGCTCGTGACTGATGATTTTCGCCGTCTTGATGAATCCAGATTTTTTCTTCACGAAAGTCGGGATGATCGGGGTAGTCGACTCCGTAGATGGAGAGGGCAAAAAGGTGGGGGCGTTGGGCGATCAAGCGGGCGGTTCCGTTGCCGTAGTGCAAGTCGAGATCGAGGACGGCGCCGGTGCGAATTTCTCCATGGGCGACTAAGGCATCGAGGGTGACGACCAAGCTATTGAAGGTGCAAAATCCTCCGCCGTAGTTGGCGGTGGAATGATGAAAACCGCTGACGAGGGCCGCGGAGACCTTGTCACGGAGGGCTTGGCGAGAGGCGGCGAGGCATCCCCCGCCGGTGAGGCAAACGGAGGGATAAAGCTGGGGGGACCAGGGAAATTTTTGGGATTCAGCGAGGTCCTGAGGGGAACCAGTTTGAATGGCTTGAAGATATTTTTCTGAATGAACCCTGCGAATTTCGACCTCGGTTAAGGGTTGGGGCTCGGCTAAAATGACCTCAGGAATTGCTTTTAACTTTTCGGCGAGCAACCCGAATTTGCTCATCGGCATGATGTGAGAGCCGATCGGAGTTGCGTAGCCTGGGTGGTAGAAAGCTTTCAAGACTGAGTCGGAGGGACCAGTGCTATCGAGGCATCCTCTGCGGGAAAGGCATCTAAAGAGAGTAAGGGGTGAGCCATATCGGCGGGGCGAAAGAGGGCACCATAGATGGCGTAAAGGGAGTGAACAATCTGTTGGAGTTCCCGTCCAGAAATTTTCTGCTCGGTCTCGCGACCGACTCGGCGAAGGACTAATTGGAAGGGGATTGGGCGAGGCCCACCGGTGGCATCGATGACTTCGCCCGAGCGGAAGTCTGGTTGGTGGTAGGAGACGGATTGGGGATCGATTTTTAAGAAGCCTGCTTTTTCGTAAGCATCCAAGCGAATGGTTCGTGCGGGATCTTCGTCGCTCGCGTATTCCATTTCGGCGATCAGGGTAATGGGGGCGTCTGCGCTGAGGCCTTGGGCGGTTAAACAGTCGCGGGCGGTGCTGATGGGCCAAGCGCGAAGCCATCCAGCGAGGCCAGTTCGGCGGGCTTTTTGGGCGACTAAATTATGAGAAAGATGAACGACGGCGGCGCCATCGGTAACGATGGCGGTGTGATCGCGAACGGCGATAAATTCTTCATTTCGGCGGACGAGAATCATCTCGTAGAGGATCCTTGGGGCGAGTTGAAATCGGGCGTCTAAAGTCTCCCGCAGTTCCATCTCGTCTTCCTCGCCGAATTGCGCCCAAAGATGGGAATAAGCCGTCTCAAAGAGTGGATCTTTGATCGAGCGGATGCGATTGATTTGGAACAAGCCGAGGTCGACACCTGCGGATTTGCTGTCGCCGGAAGAAAGATTGGTTGGGGTGAGAATAATTTGTTCCATGGGGTTTGATAGGATGCGTAGATTGATTGTCGATTTTCACTATGGCAAGCAATCAATCACCACTTCAAATCGCTGATCAGCGCTTTCTTCTTCATCCATTTACAAACCACGAAGATCTGCATGATCAAGGCACGCAGATTATCGTTTCTGGTTCGGGGGTATTTGTGGAAGACGCCCGTGGTCGGCGACTGCTTGACGGCTTAGCTGGTCTGTGGTGTGTCAATGTGGGCTATGGTCGGTCGGAGATCATCGATGCGGTCGCTTCTCAGATGCGGGGAATTGCTTTTTACCCTTCATTTTTCAATACGACGACCGAACCGCCGATCCGTCTGGCGGCGCGCCTTGCGGAGATTGCTCCGCTGAGAATCAACCGCACATTTTTTTCGAACTCGGGATCGGAGGCGAACGAGACGGCATTAAAAATGATTCGTGCTTACTGGGTGCTGAAAAAGCAGCCACGGCGGACGAAAATTTTCTCCCGTGATTTTTCTTATCACGGGGTGACGTTGGCGACGACGAGCATGACGGGACTACCGACGTGCAACGAGCCGTTCAACCTGCCCTTGCCTGACTTTTTGTTCGCTCCTGCGCCTTATGTCTACGCGGCTGATCGCTGTTCTGATGGGGAAGCCTATGGGCGGGAGTGTATTGCGGCGACGGCTCGGATGATCGAGGAGGCGGGGCCAGAAAACATTGCCGCCTTTTTTGTGGAACCGATTCAGGGTGCTGGGGGGGTGATTCCTCCACCGCCAGGCTATCTGACAGCACTTCGGGCACTTTGCCGAGAGCATCAGATACTCTTTGTTGCGGATGAGGTGATTACGGGTTTTGGGCGTTTGGGCGATATGTTGGCGAGCAACCTGTGGGACCTTGATCCTGACATCATTACTTTGGCGAAAGGGTTAACCAGTGGCTATCTTCCACTTGGGGCGACGATGATCAGTGAGGAGCTTTGGGAAGCGATCGTGAGCGGGGGATATTTTGCTCACGGGTTTACTTACAGTGGACATCCTGTGACTTGTGCGGCGGCATTGGCTAATCTGGATATCATTGAAAGAGAGGGTCTTGTGCCTAGGGTGAAGTCTAATATTGGTCCTTACTTTCAAGAAAAGCTTCGGAGTTTCGCGGGGCATCCAGCGGTCGGGGATGTTCGTGGAGTCAACCTCATTGGAGCCCTGGAGCTCCTTCCTCGGGGGGGAAAAGAGGCGCGAACGGCAAACTCCACCCTCGGGATGAAAGCCGCGGCGCTGGTCCGCGAAGAGGGATCGATTGTGCGGGGGATTCGCGACATCATCGCTTTGGCCCCTCCCTTGGTGATTAGTCGGGATGAGGTTGATCAACTTTTTGAAACGGTGGGTACGGCGCTTGATCGGCTTTGGGAATGAACCCTTCCCCACGGATTTACCGATGTGATTGGCCTCGGACGCCCTTGGAAATTGCTTACCACGACTTTGAGTGGGGCGTTCCGATGAAGAGTGATCAAGGTCTCTTTGAATCGTTGATCCTCGAAGGAGCCCAAGCGGGGCTAAGCTGGTCGACTATCCTAAAAAAGCGTGCGAGGTATCGAGAGGCCTTTGATCATTTTGATTTGGAGCGGGTTGCGGGTTATGACTCGTCGAAAATCGCCGAGCTTCTTGCCGATGCGGGGTTGGTGCGGCATCGGCTGAAACTGAGCGGAGCGGTGATCAACGCCCGAGCCATTCGGTCGATTCAGGACGAGTTTGGGAGTTTCTCTTTTTATGTTTGGTCATTCGTCGGTCACCGAACGCATCAGTCCCATCGGGTGCGCGGGGCACGTGTCCCTGATGAGACGCCCGAGTCCAACGCGTTGAGTAAAGATTTACAAAGAAGAGGCTTTCGTTTTGCAGGGCCGAAGATTTGTGCGGCGTTTATGCAGGCCAACGGAATGTTTAACGAGCACAGCACTGATTGCTTTCGTTACGCGGAGCTTGTCCAAAAAAAGTCGGGTTAAGCTGCACTCAGTCTTCCCCCATCCATTAGTTTATGAGATATGCGGAGGGAATTCATGGACGAAACCTACATTGAACAAGCCACGCTTGAAGATTTGCCGCAGTTGACGGACTTACTTTTCGATCTTTTTACCCAAGAGGCGGACTTTGTTCCAGATCGTGCGAAGCAGATGCGTGGACTTCGATTAATCCTCGAGCAGCCGAGTCGTGGGCGGATTTTCGTGCTTCGACAGCGTGGGCAAATCCTCGGGATGATTAATCTGCTTTTTACGATTAGCACGGCGGAGGGGGGATTCGTGATTCTTCTCGAAGACGTGATCGTGAACCGCGATCACCGAGGGAAAACTATTGGGGATCGGTTGCTCTGCCATGCGATTGATTACGCGCGTAAAAAAGATTTTTTGAGGATCACGCTTTTGACGGACCGATTAAACGCCGACGGGCAACGATTTTTTAAGGCGCACGGGTTTATGGAGTCGAAAATGATTCCCTTGCGACTGATTCTGAATTGCGCAACCACCGAAGTCTGATGAGTGGGGAGTTTATTGATCTGGGATTTGCTCGTGTGGATACGGAGCGGTTTGAGCGTTGTGGTTTTCCCGAGGTGATTTTTGGGGCGGGAAAAACGGCGGAAGAAGTGTTGGGGATTGGTCGGGTGATTCTGGGCCAGCACGGGGTGTTGCTGGTCAGTCGGGCGACTGAAGAGCAAGCGCTGATATTGGAGACGGCCTTTCCGGGGGCACGGTGGCATCGGCGAGCGCGAGCGGTCACCGTGGTGGTTGATGCCTTGCCGAAGATGGCGGGACGGGTGGGGTTGATTTGTGCGGGGACCTCGGATTTACCGGTGGCGGATGAGGCGGCGGTTACTTTGGAATTTTTGGGAGTGGAAGTGGTTCGGGTTACGGATGTTGGGGTGGCGGGAATTCATCGGCTTTTGGCGGCTCGAGAGCAATTGGAGGCTTGCGCGGTGCTGATCGTGGTGGCGGGAATGGAGGGAGCCTTGCCGAGTGCGGTGGCCGGTTTGGTGAGTAAGCCAGTGATTGCGGTGCCGACGAGTGTTGGGTATGGGGCGAGTTTTGGTGGATTGGCGGCGTTGCTGGGAATGCTGAATTCCTGTGGGAGTGGAGTGACGGTGGTGAATATCGATAACGGGTTTGGGGCGGGGTACGCGGCGGCGCAGATTATTCGGTTATTGAATCCGCTTTCTCGGAGCAGTGGAGATTCATCGGGGTGATTTGGGTGGGGTGACGGTTGGGGCGAGGGATTTAAAATAAGTTGCGATGGGGAGGGAAAAACGGGCAAGTTAGATTGACTTAGTGATACCCACGCCGATTGATTTTCTACCAACAGCCCATTCTCCATGTCTGACAACCTGAGTGAGTTATCGTACCGTAGCGGAGGGAAAAGTATTTTTGAGCGGATGGTCGAGGCTGGGGAATCGGCAAGTGGGGTGGAAACGATTCGTCGATTGGGAGAGGAGACGTTATTTGGGGATGCGACTACGCTTGGGGCGGTTTCATTTTACGATTTTTTGAGGAAGGAGAGTTTGGGGAAGAAGGTCTTGGTGTGTAATGGAACAGCGTGTCTTTGTGCGGGAACCCAAAAAGCGTTGGGCGAAACTTTAGGGGAACGGTTTGGGGTGGAGGCGGTTGGGCACATTTGTTGTTTGGGGCGGTGTCATGAGGGCGGAGCATTTCAGTATGAGGGGAAGAACTATTCGGGGCAGACTGGGAAGGGATTGGACGACCTATTTGTTTTGGGGAAAGGGGATGACGAGGATCGTTACGTGGTGGTTTCGGGGTTGGAAGTGCCGCAGTTGACGGGAGAATTTGTGGGGTGTGAGAATTACTATGCACCCTTTCGGGAGTTGCTTGGGAAAGACCGTGAAGGGTTGAGGGAAGAGCTCAAGGCTTCGGGGTTACGTGGGCGGGGCGGGGCGGGATTTCCTTTAGAATTTAAGTGGTCAGCGTGTCGGGCGGCGGAGGGCGAGGTGAAGTATATTGTTTGCAATGCGGATGAGGGGGATCCGGGTGCTTACATTGACAAATATTTGATGGAAAAACAGCCGCACTCCGTGTTGTTGGGGATGATGGTGGCGGGTTGGTATGCGGGGGCGCAGGTGGGAGTTTTGTATATTCGTGCGGAGTATCCTGAATCGGTTCGAGTGATTGGTGAAGCCATTGAGGAGCTGAAGGTTGCGGGACTTTTGGGGAAAGACATTCTGGGGAGTGGATTTGATTTTGAGTTAAAGACGATTAAGGGGGCTGGTGCGTATATTTGTGGGGAGGAGACGGCATTATTGGCGAGCATTGAGGGGCAGCGACCGGAGGTTCGGGTGCGTCCACCTTTTCCGACAGTTGAGGGACTTTATCGGCGTCCAACGATCGTGAACAATGTCGAGACATTTGCCAATGTGCGGGCGGTTTTGACGATGGGTGGTGAGGGTTATGCTGGGGTAGGGACGAAGCGGAGTACGGGGCCGAAGTTGCTTTCATTGGACAGCCATTTTGTGCGGCCGGGAATTTATGAGGTGGCAATGGGGACATCGCTGAGTGAGGTGATGGCGATGGCGGGCGGTTTCCGGGGGAAGGTGAAGGCCATTCAGGTCGGGGGGCCTTTGGGCGGGGTGGTTCCGGTGGGGAGGATTGGGGAATTGAGTGTCGACTTCGAGTCATTTAAGGAGAAGGGATTTTTGCTGGGGCATGGTGGGGTGGTGAGTATTCCCGAAGGATTTCCGATGATTGAGTATATTGAGCACCTTTTTCAGTTCACTGCGGATGAGAGTTGTGGGAAGTGTTTTCCGTGTCGGTTGGGTAGTACCCGAGGTGCGGAGTTGGTGAAGAAGGCGCGGGATGGGAGTGGATATCAGGTTGATCGGGAGTTGCTTGACGACTTGCTGGAGACGATGGAGCAGACATCTTTGTGTGCTTTGGGCGGGGGCGTGCCATTACCGATCAAGAATATTCTCGAACATTTTGCGGAAGAATTAAGGCCGCAGATCGGGGCGAGAGCCGAATAAAAATAACCTCCAAACAATTATGGTTCAAGATCTTGTCAACTTCACCGCCTTTATTGATGGCGAGCCCGAGCAATTTCAAGTTGGGGAAACGATCTTAAATGTCGTTGATCGGGAGCGCGGCCGAGGAGTGGTTCCTACCCTTTGTGATGCGCCCCAGCTTAAGCCTTACGGGGCTTGTCGGGTCTGTTCGGTGGAGGTGGCGCAAAGTGCGGACGGACCGCGAAGAGTGGTGGCGTCGTGTCACACGCCGATGGTGGCGGGGATGCATATTTTTACGGAGTCGGCGAAGGTACGAAAGTTAAGGAAGAACATAGTGGAGTTGGTTTTGACGGATCACCCGTTGGATTGTTTGACCTGTGAGGTGAGTGGGAATTGCGAGTTGCAGACCGTGGCGGCGAAGGTGGGAATTCGGGGGGTGCGATATCCGAGTGGGGCGAATCACTTGGATCGGAAGAAGGATCATTCGCATCCTTATATGACCTCGGAGTTATCGAAGTGCATTAATTGTGCGCGATGCGTGAGGGCGTGCGATGAGGTTCAGGGGCAGTTTGTGCTTTCGATGCACGGGCGAGGGTTTGAGTCGCGGATTATCAAGGGGTTAGATAGTTCGTTTGCGGATTCGGCCTGTGTTTCGTGCGGGGCGTGTGCGCAGGCCTGTCCGACGTCGGCGATTTCGGATATTTTTGCGTCGAAGTCGATTGAAGCGACGAAGAAAACACGGACGATTTGCACGTATTGCGGGGTGGGTTGCAACTTGGTGGTGTCGACGAAGGGCGGGGAGGTTTTGAGTATTCAGGCGCCACTGGATGCGAAAGTGAACCATGCGCACACTTGTTTGAAGGGGCGATATGCTTTTGAGTTTTACAAGCATCCGGACCGGTTACGGAAGCCGTTGGTGCGGCGGAATGGGAAATTAGAGGAAGCGAGTTGGGAGGAGGCTTACGGGGAAATTGTGAAAAATTTCAGTCGGATCAAAGCGGATCATGGGGGTGGAGCGATTGCGGGAATTTCTTCGGCGCGGTGCACGAATGAGGAGAACTATTTGATGCAGAAGTTTATCCGAGCGGTGATGGGGACGAACAACATCGATTGTTGTGCGCGGGTTTGTCATAGTCCGACGGCTTGGGGGATGCAGAAGAGTTTTGGAACGGGAGCGGCGACGAATAGTTTTGAGGACATTGAGTATACAGAGTGTATTTTGGTCATTGGGGCGAATCCGACCGAGGGGCATCCGGTGACGGGGGCGAGGTTAAAGCAGCGGGTGATGAAGGGGGTACCGTTGATTGTGATTGATCCGCGGAAGATTGAGTTGGTGCCGTATGCGAAGCACCATTTGCAGTTGCGACCTGGGACGAATGTGGCGCTCTTGAATATGTTTGCGCGGTTTATTTTGGATGCGGGTTTAGTGAAGCGGGAGTTTGTGGCGGAGCGATGTGAGAACTGGGAAGTGTTTGAGGCTGGGTTGCGGGGATTGGATTTGGCTGCGTTGGAGGAGGTTACGGGGGTGGACCGGGAAGAGGTTCGAGCGGCTGCGTTGGAGTATGCGAGGGCGGGGGCGGCGATGAGTTTTCACGGACTGGGGGTAACGGAGCACGAGCAGGGTGCGAAGACAGTGATGTTGATTGCCAATTTGGCGATGATGACGGGAAACATTGGGAGGCCAGGGGTGGGGGTGAACCCGTTACGCGGACAAAACAACGTGCAAGGGGCGGCGGATATGGGTTGTCAGCCGCATCAGGGTGCTGGGTATATGGAGGTGAGCGATCCTGTGATGCATCAGCGGTATGAGGATTTTTATGGGGTTCAATTGAATGAGGCGGCGGGGTGGAAGATTCCGCAGATGTTTGATGCGGCGATTGAGGGAAAGCTCAAGGGGATGTGGTTGATGGGTGAGGATGTGGTGCAGACCGATCCTGATTCCGCCCATGTGAGAAAAGCGATGGAGGGGCTGGAGTTTCTGGTGGTGCAGGAGATTTTCATGACGGAGACGGCGGCCTATGCGGACGTGATTTTGCCAGCGTCGTCTTTTTTAGAAAAGAGCGGGACATTTACGAACGCGGAGCGAAGGGTGCAACGAGTGAACGCGAGTGTTCGGCCTTTGTTGGGAACGAAGCCCGACGGGCAAATCTTGTGTGAAATCATGCAGCGCTTTGGCTACGCGCAGGCGGATTACACGCCCGAGGGGATTTTAGCGGAGATCGCGGAAATTGTGCCTTTTTTTCGGGGGGCGACTTGGGAGGGGTTGGGCGAGAACGGGCAGCAGTGGCCGATTGCGGCCGATGGAACGGACACGCAGATTATGCATCGGGAAAAGTTTCAGAGGGGGCTGGGCAAGTTTCATTTTTTCCCGTGGGCCGAGTCGGGCGAGTTAGTGGCGAACCGGAATGCCTATCCCTTTATCCTGACGACTGGGCGACTACTGGAGCACTATAATTGCGGGACGATGACGCGCCGAACTGGGAATGCGGAGATCGTTACGGAGGATGTGCTTTCGCTGAATCCCGTGGACGCTCGGCGGAAGAAAATCAGCACGGGGGACGCTGTTCGGGTATTTTCGGCCCGTGGGGAAGTGCATCTCCGAGCGCGAGTTACGGACGAAGTGAAGCCGGGAATTTTATACACGACCTTTCATTTTCCTGAGGCGATGGTCAACAATGTGACGGGGCAAGGGTGCGATGCGGACACGATGTGTCCGGAGTATAAAGTGGTGGCCGCGGACGTGGAGCGGACGAGTCCCTCGACGGGGAAAAAGTTGGGCGGCCGTGGGCACTGACCGAGTGGCGATGAGGAATGATTAAGAGGGGGAGCGGTAGCCATCGGGATCGATTTCGATTTGGGAGTAACCGGCGATGGCGAGGCCAGATTGGATCGATGAAAGGAGAGCGGGGATGCGGTGCATTTCCTCGGGGGCGATTTGGATACGTGCGCGTGCGGGGAGATCATGGGTGGCGAGGTGTCGGACTCGAAACACGCGAAAGCCGAGGCTTCGGAGGTGAGCTTCGGCGCGCTCGATTGAGGCGAGAGCCTGAATGGTGACTGGGGTGCCGTGGGGGATCCGAGAGCTTAGGCAAGGCTGAGCTGGGGCGTCGGCGGTGGGGAGATTTCTTTTGCGGGAGAGCGTCCGGATTTCGGCTTTGGTAAGGAGGGCATCGCGGAGTGGGGCGACGATGGAGAACTCTTTAGCGGCATGGCGGCCTGGGCGAATGTGTTGCATGTCGTCGGCATTTTCGCCGTAAGCGATTGCAGAAAAATTTCGGGCGAGGCAGAGGGCATCGAGTTGGCTGAAGAGTTCTGCTTTGCAGAAGTAGCAGCGGTTGAGAGGGTTGGTGGAGTATTGAGGATTGGCGAGTTCGTTGGTGGCGACCACTTCGATGGCGGCCCCGATTTGGGTGGCGAGGGCGAGGGCATCGTGAAGGGATTGGCGAGGGAGACTGGGGCTATCGGCGATCACGGCGAGAACATGGGAGCCGAGGACGGCGTGGGCTTCGGCGAGGAGAAACGCGCTATCGACACCGCCGCTGTAGGCGATGATTAAGGGGGAGAGGGAGCGGAGATGGGCGTGGAGATGGGCGAGTTTTTCTTCGAGAGTGGCGGAAGGAAGAATATTAGAGGTGAAGTCGGGTAAAGATTTCATTGATAGGGAGTTGGAGACCGGTGAAGAAGTCACCGAACTCAGCATATTGGGCACTGACGGCATCGAAGCGCATTTCGTAAACGATGCCTTTGAGATTGATGGGGTCATGGGCAAAGAGAGTGACGCCCCATTCCCAGTCATCGAGGCCCGTGGAGCCGGTGATGAGTTGGAGGATTTTGCCGTGCCAAGTGCGCCCGATTTTGGCGTGACCGGCCATGAGTTCTTTGCGTTGGGCGAAGTCGAGGGCATACCAATTTTGCCCTGGGGCGCCGCGACGTTTGTTCATGGGGTAGAAGCACATCACTGGCCAAGCTGGGAGGACTGGATAGAGGCGATCTTTGGAATATTTTTCTATGCGTTGGCGAAAGGCGACGAGTTTTTCGGTATGTTCGGTGGAGCCGAGTGGGAGTTGGTCTTCATCGACCAAGGACTGGGAGTAGTCGGTTTCGCTGGTCGTGTATTCGCTTCGCTCGGTCATGGAGAGGAAACTATAAGTGGGGGTGAGGAGATCGGGGCCGAGTGCGAGGGTGAGGCGTTTTTCGAAGGCGCTGGCTTTTTGCAAATCGGCACAGAGGAGCATGAATCCGAGGTCAGCCTTGGGGGTGAGCATGGCGAAGGTGAGGATTTGCGCGGACTCGGTGGCGCGGATTTCTGCGATGAGAGCACTGAGTCGGGTTTTGGCTTGAATTTGCTCTGGAAAATCGAGGAGGGCCCAGAGTCCGTGTTCAATTTTGTAGAAGAGATGGAGGACCATCCATCCTTCGGCAGGGATAAGGGAATCAGGATTTTTTTCGAGCATAGAATGGAGAATGTCGTGGGAGGAGGCGAGGGGTCAACAGGGAAGGAGTGTTGAGGGTGAAAGAGATGGGGTGGAGTTAAAAAGACATTGTCAGAAGAAAAATCTTCGGTAGATTTCGCAACTCTAAAAATCAATTGACCTATGGCAGACCAAGCGAACAAATATTCGGAAAATGTGGCGGGAACATTCTATGTGGATGACCAATGCATCGACTGCGATCTTTGCCGAGAGACGGCGCCCGCGAATTTTACGCGGAACGAAGACGGTGGGCATAGCTACCTTTACAAGCAACCTGAGAATGAAGTGGAGGAAGGGTTATGTAAGGAGGCGATGGAGGGTTGCCCTGTGGAGGCGATTGGGAACGACGGAGTTTAGGATTTTCCGACAGGGCAAGGGGGGTGGAAGACTTGAATGATGGCGAGTGGAGGTAGGGGAGGGGAAAGTTTTCTGGCCTTTTTGATTTTGGGCTTATCGGCTGGGGGAAATTGAGAAAGGATTGGTCGTGATGAAGATTGAGCAAATGTGTGCGCGAGTTCTGGCGGACTGGCGTGGCTTGGAGGTTCCGGTGATTTTGCCGGATCGATTAGCTTCAATGAGTGAGGTGGTGGGTAAGTTGATGAAGGAGTTGGGGTTGAAGGAGAGGCTGAGTTCTGAGGAAGTGATTGGGGCGTGGGGAGAGATCGTTGGAGAATTTGTGGCTAGGCATTCGACGCCCCAGCAATTGAAGGATGGGGTGTTGATCGTGCGGGTTTTGCAACCGACCGTGCAGTTTGAGTTGGAGCGATTTTGGAAGAAGGAGATCTTGGCGAAGTTGAAGACGCGATTTGGCAATCGGGTGGTGCGAGAGATTCGGTTTCGGATTGGGTGAAAGGGGAAGAAATGAAGGATCAAATTTTGATTAAGGGGCTGGAGATTTCGGGGTGGATCGGTGTGCCGGATGAGGAACGGGCTAACGCCCAGAGAATGACGGTCAATCTAGTGTTGGAGCCGATGTCTGGGCTCTCTGGGTTGGGGGATGCTATTGAGAATACCATTGACTATTTTTTGGTTTGTCAGGAGGTGCAAGCGCTGAGTTTGAGGGGTGGGCGATGCTTGATTGAGACGCTTGCGGAGGAGATTGCGGAGTGGTTGATGAGTCGCTACGCGTTGAGTGCGGTGGAGGTGGAGTTGCGGAAGTATATTTTGCCGCAGACGGAGTTTGTGGCGGTGAAGATTCGGCGGGAGCGTTGAGTGGTGGGGGGGTATCGAATCGTTGGGGAGGAGTTTAATTATTTTGAACAGAGAGAACCGATGCTTGTCTGTGATTGGCGGTCGTTTTCTTGACTTAAAATATGACACTCTCAAATGTGATTGCTCAACCGGGATTTCTCGTTCGGCCGATCTTTGGAGATTCTCCGTTTCCATTGAAGGGCGAACCTGTTACGAAGCGACGAACGATGCAGGATTCGAGTAGCCGCCAAGAAGACGATGAGCTGATCGCCCGCACGCAAGCGGGCGATCCTTCGGCGTTTGACGGATTGATTGTCAAATACAGTCCGCGACTTTATGGGTTGGTTTATCATATGACTTCGAATCACGAGGACACGAACGATTTGCTCCAAGACATTTGGTCGAAGGCGTTTCGTTCGATTGTGGGTTTTCGGGGAAACTCGTCTTTCTACACGTGGATGCATTCGATTGGGGCGAACATGACGATCAACTTTTTAAAAAAGCGGGGTCGTCGGTTTAACCTCAGTCTGGATGATATTGACGCCAATGTGCAGAACGACAAAGAGTTCATCGAGTTAACGGCGGCGAGTTCTCCGGTGCGCGAGGCTGACCTTGGGGAGTTACAGACGCGTTTGAATGAGGCCATGCAGAAGCTTTCGCATGATCACCGTGCGGTGGTGACGATGTTTGACATTCAGGGGATGCCGCATGCGGAGATTTCGAAGATTCTGGGAATTTCTGAAGGGACGGTTCGGTCGCGCCTTTTTTATGCGCATCGCCAGTTGCAAAATTTTCTCACGGAATTTCACTAGACATTTATTTGACCCATGACTGAAGAACAACTGACTGCCCTGCTTCGAATTAAGCGCTACGAGCAACCTCCTGAAGGGTATTTTGATCAATTGCTGGCGGATGTTCATCGGCGCCAGCGGGCGGAATTATTGAGGCGACCGCTCTGGCGGATTGCTTTGGAGCGAGTGCAGACGATCTTTAGCGAGCATAGCATGGGACCGATTCCTTATGTGGCGGGATTGGCGTCGATGGCGGTTGCGGGGGTGGTGGCGATCGGGTTGATCACGCCAGCGAAAAGGGGGGAAACCGTGGTCTTACAAAGTGCGGAAGTGCGACCGGCGGTGACGGAGAAAATTCTGACCATTCAACCGATGGGAACCGCTCCGAGTTTGGTTGGGGTATCTCCGAATTCGACCCAAGTGAAGCTGGCGCCGGTGGGTAGTCGCCCGCGATATGTGATGGATGCCCGGCCCGTGAGCTATGAGTCTTCGTCTTCATTTAAATTTTAAGTCACTGATCTTTAGTGCCTTGAGCATGCTTGCTTGGGGTGGTGGTGGCTTAGTGAGGGCAGAGGAATCGGGGAAGATCTTGGAGGCTTTCCAAGAGCAAGCTCGGATGATTTTAAAGAAGTGTGGTGGAGCGGTGGTGCGAATTGAGGCCACGGATGATCACGGTCGATTGGGGGGCACGGGATTTTTTATTGATCCGAGTGGGACGCTTTATACGTCCTATGGGGTTGGGGGAGAATCGGAGGATATTTGTGTTACTTTTCGGGGGAAGAATTATCGGGCGGAGCGATTGACTAGCGATTCTCGGAGTGGAGTAGCGATTTTGAAGATTGGAGCTGAGACGCCATTTTTGACCTTTGCTAAGGGGAGATCGATTGGGGTGGCGTCGCCAGTGATTGCCTTGGGTTATCCTGGGGAGATGTCTTTGACGCCGTCGTTGGGGACGGTGGGTGGGTTTGATTTAAAATACGGGGAGCGATTTTTTGCGACCACGCATATTCGGGCGAATGTGCCGGTGCAACAGGGTGAGGGAGGAGCGCCCTTGATGAACACGAAGGGTGAGGTGGTGGGGATATTAATTAGTATGTTTGGGTCGGGAAATGCCTCGTTTGTTTTGCCGATTGAGGCCGCGGAGAAAGTGCGGATGGATTTTAAGCGATTTCGGGAAGCTCGGCCTGGTTGGGTGGGGATCCAGGTGCAAGGGGCGGAGTTAGCGATTAAAGGATCGACGGCACGGATCGATGAGGTTCAAGCGGAGGGGCCGGCGGCGAAAGCGGGTTTGCAGGCGGGCGACATTTTGTTGCAGGTCGGAACACGAAAGATTCTTAATCCTGAGGACGTGTTGGATGCTTCATTTTTTCTGACGGCGGACGATGCGACAACCGTGCGATTTTCGAGAGGGGGAGTGGAGAGTAAAGTGCAAGTTCAGCCAGTGGATCCACCGAACAGTCTGCGTCGTTCTTTGCCGGCGATTGGGGCGGCTGGAAAGCTGGGGTTGCCTCCCGTGCTGAGCGTTCCTTAGGAGGGGAGTTGATCGGGGATTTTGGGGGTGGAAACGGGTTGGGAGGCATTGGCGATGAGGGCGATAAATTGAGATTCATCGATGATGGTGACACCAAGGGCGAGAGCTTCCTCGAGTTTGGAACCGGCGCCTGGGCCTGCGATGAGGGTATGGGTTTTGCGACTGATTGAGCTGGAGACATTGCCGCCGAGTGCGCGAATTTTTTCTGAGGCGAGACTACGGGAGAGGTGTTCGAGAGATCCTGTGAGGACAAAAGTTTGGCCTGCAAAAGGTTGGGCTCCGGATGTTGCATCGCCTTGAGGAGTGATTCCGAGGGTTTTCAAGCGGGCGAGCACGGATGTGCCGGTTGGGGAGGACACCCAGTTGAGGATGGCCCGGGCGATCACGGGGCCGACAATGGCGAGGGCATCGGCGTCGGTGGCTCCTTTTGCTTTGGCGGATTTGGCGAACCCAGCATCGATCAAGCGACGACCGATTTGATTGGCGTCTTGGAGGAGTTGAGCGTGGCGGGTGGCGAGTTGTTGGCGTTCGAGATCGGAGACGGCTTTGTGGAGACGGGCGCGCGGGTTGGTGGTGGCGAGTTCGTCGTGGAGACGATCGAGTTCGAGGATATCGTGGAAGAGAGGGTTAGTGGTTAAGGATTCGAGGTTGGGAAGAATTTTGGCGAGGTCGTGGGCGGTGGTTTCGCCGACTTCGGGGATGGCGAGAGCGTGGAGCCAGCGTGCGAGGGAGAGATTTTTTGATTGAGTGATGGCGTCGAGGACTTTGCGGGCATTTTTTTCGCCGAAGACCCGGGGTTCTTCGGTGGTGCCGAGATTGAGAGGGCCGAGTTGTTCGATGCGGAGATCGAAGAGGTCGAGAGGATCTTGGACGAGGCCACGTTCGACGAGTTTATCGGCGACGATGCCTCCGAGGCCATCGATTTCGAGAGCTCCGCGTTTGGCGAAGTATTCGAGGCGTCTGGTTAACTGGGCTGGGCAGGCAACATTTTTGCAGAGGTAAGCGACGAAACCTGGTTCGCGGTGGATGGGGCCAGCGCAGGCGGGGCAACGGTCACCGAGGTGGGTGAGGAGATCGAAAGGTTGGGCGTGGGGGGGGCGTTGTTCGAGGACCACGCGGACGACAGCGGGGATGACCTCGCCTGCTTTTTCGATGATTACCGTATCACCGATGCGAATATCTTTTCGGCGAATTTCTTCTTGGTTGTGAAGGGTGGCGCGACTGATGGTGCTGCCGCGGAGGAGGACGGGCTCGAGTTCGGCGACTGGGGTGAGGGTGCCAGTTCTTCCGACTTGGACAGTAATGGCGTGGAGTTTTGTTTGTGCTTGTTCGGCGATAAACTTCCAGGCTTTTGCCCAGCGAGGAGCGCGAGAGGTGAAGCCGGCACGCTCTCGCTGTTCGAGGTTATTGAGTTTAACGACCGCGCCATCGGTTTCATAGGTGAAGGAATCGCGGATGGAGTCGAGCGCCTGAATGGCGGCCATGACCTCGTCGGCGGTGGAGCAGAGTTTTGTGAATTTGGGGGTGGGTAAGCCGAGGGACTGCAACCAGTCGAGCATGGCGGTTTGGGTGGGTGGAGAGTCTTGGCTGACCTCACCGAGGCCGTAGAGGATGATTTCCAGCGGACGTTGAGCGACGATTGCGGGGTCGAGTTGTTTGAGGGTGCCGGCGGCGGTATTTCGGGGATTGGCGAAAGGTTCTAGGCCGGCGGCGATCATTTCTTCGCGGATGCGTTGGAAGCCAGCGATGGGCAAGTAGACTTCGCCCCGGACCTCAATGATTTCGGGGAGGTTTTGGCCACGGAGGCGGAGTGGGAGGGTGCGGATGGTTTTGAGATTTTCGGTGATCTCGTCTCCCGTATCGCCGTCTCCGCGAGTGGCGCCCGTGGTGAGGATACCATTTTCGTAGCGGAGATTGACGGCGAGGCCATCGATTTTGGGTTCGACGAGCCAGGAGAGAGGTTCACCTGGGAGGAGTTTTTCCACGCTGGAGATCCATTTACGAAGGCCTTCTATGCCTTCTTTGGCAAAGAGATTATCGAGGGAAAGCATGGGAATGGCATGCTGAACGGTGGGGAAGCCGCTGGTGGCTTTTTCTCCGACGCGACGGGTTGGAGAATCGGGGGTAATGAGTTGAGGGTGAGCGTCTTCTAGGTCGCGGAGTTCACGAAAGAGGGCATCATATTCCTGATCGGAAATGGTGGGGGCGGACTGGTCGTAGTAGCGGTGATTATGCTCTTCGAGTTCCTTACGGAGTTGGGTGAGGCGAGCGGAAATATCGGGCATAAATAGAAGTGGTGATGATGGAGGCAGAGAGGGCGCCGAGAGCGTCGGCGGTCCAGTCGTAAGGATCTGCTCCCGAGCGATTTGGGGTATATAACTGATGAAATTCGTCGGTGGCGCCGAAGATGGCGAGGACGACGGTTGCGGTGACGGCGATCCGCCGCCAAGACCAATTGGTGGACCAAATGAGTGCGAGAGTGAGATTGACGCTTCCAGCGAAGAAGGCGGAAAAGTGTTCGAGTTTATCCCAGATTTTGATGGGGGCGACATCGTTGAGCTGGGATGGGGTCAATGAGGAGAGAATGAAAATGGTGGTCGCCCAGATGGCAACACCGAGCCAAGCGAGGTATCGAAGCCACTGGGGTGAAGGACGAATCATAAAAGAGTTCAATGAAGTGAAGAGAAGATTAGGAAAACGGAACGGGAAATTCCAAGGGGATTCTTGGGATTGAAGATGGATGATTGAAAACGCAAGCGATGAGGTTTGGGGAAGTGGTGGGGCGACTTTTCTCGGTTTTCGCAGAGAGAAAGTGTAGAGGGAGGGGGGATATTTGG
>JBAWZW010000027.1:0-25643 GCA_037142835.1 Verrucomicrobiota bacterium | reverse complement strand
GGGGATTTACGGCGGGGAGGATCTCATTGGTGAAGATTTCGCGGAAGGCTGATTGATTGATCAGCAACCGGCGGGCGGGGGATTACTCCGCCTTGATCTTGACCCCTTCCAGTTTGCCTTTTGATGCCGAAAGGATCCGCGCCCTTGCTCCCCAGCCGCCAGTCCAATTGACTTGCTTGATCATTAATTGGTTCCAGCCTTCGTTCATTTCCACAGGGATTTTATCGCCGTCGGTGAGGCTGCGCTTGGCGTTGGCTCCGTGGACCATCTTGCCGTTAAAGAAGGTTTTTCCGCCGTCATTGGTCGTCACGTAGAGCAACGCGGGTTGGGCTTTGGGTGAGTAAATTTGGCAACGCAAATATCCCGCTCGGGCGTCCCCCGGAAACCCCGGGTAGCTTCCAAAATCGACCAGCCAAGGAACTTCGGGGAGGGCGGGCTTTTTGAAGTCAAACCAAGTTGCGGGTTCATTTTTCTCGGGGGCAAATTCGACATCAAATAACTCTTGGCCCTTTTTTCCCTCGACCGCATAGGGACCAGAGAGTTTCCAGTCTGTAATATAGCCTTCAATATCGGTGCTATCGTATTTGGCGCGCGAAGTCCCGCCGACTTGTCGATCTCCAAAGAAGAGGCCGGAATTGAGCATGAATGTTTTATTGAAAACAAGGGGCTCTTGATAAACTGGCGATGTGGAGTTGGGCTCGGAGTCGTCGAGTGTGTAGTGAATTTTTCCGCCAGTAGGGTTGGCCACGGAGAGGGTTACTTTGAGTTTGCCACCATAGACCATGCGGCCGGTGAGAAAATTTTGTGCCCGAACCACCACTCCGCCATCGACACCCTCCATGGTCATTTTTACGGGAACGACCAGTCGGTCTGCCCGCTCGCGGCTTGCATCCTTGACGGCTTTATATTCGGGGTTGTTGTTGGGGTTATCTGGGCCCCAAGTCCTTTCCGAGCGGTGAATGACATTTTGTGCCCAACCGTTGGCCACGCAGACTCCACTCATTTGCCACATCATACTACTGGCTCCGAGCACTTTGTCTGTCCGCGCCAACATGGAGCCGTTGCATTTATACATGTTCCAATCGGCTTCTTCATTCCAAGGAACAGTGATGGTTGTCCACCCTTGCTTCTGGTATTCGTGCGCTACGGAGTGCGGGTACCAAATCATCGGAATGATGTCGTTTTTCAGCCGAGAATCGTTGGGGAAATTTTCGTAGGCGATCGTGAGTTTGCCATACTTCCTGAGCATGTCCGCCATCCGCTTCATGTGGACGACATAGATTTCGTTCCCGTTGCGCACAGACTGCGCATCGTTGGGAATCGCGTGGCGTCGCTTATAGACTTCCGCCCATGGCCCGGCTCCCGTGCCGTTGTTGGCTTCGTCGCATCCGATGCAGAAGTAGGGAGCGCTTTTGAAAATGCCGCACATCTCGGCGACCACGGTATCGAGACCGAGGTAAAGTTCCTCGCTCGCCATATCCATGACCCCGGGGCCATTAAAAAGATCGCGATAAGGTCGAGCCATCGCTTGGTGATGGCCAGGTGTTTCCAGTTCGGGAACAATTCCCACTCCCCGAGCGACTGCAAAGGCTTCGAGTTCTTCCATTTCCTCCCACTTCCAAAGCTTTGGTGGAACGCCCTCGCAACAAGATCCATTTTGCGTTCCGAGTTTGGGGAAGGCTTTCGACGGCATGCTGTAACCTTGATCGTCGCCGACATGGAGTTGGATGTAGCGGACCTTGTAAAGGCGGCAAGATTCCACGAGGACTTTCAAGACATCGAGGGGCATCCATTGGCGCCCGCAGTCGATCATCGTTCCGTTGTAATCTGCGTGGGGCCAGTCTTTAACCTTCATCTGGGGGATGCTGTATTGGTCTTGTTTCTGAACGATGCTCAGTAAAAGACTCGCGGTTCCCTCGCAGACGGCTCGGACATCCCACCCTTCCACAACCGCCCGATCGGTGACGTCGATGGTGTGCGCCATCTCGCGAGTCTTGACGAGATTCATCTTGATGGGGGCGAGAATGTCTTCGTCTGCGCGGAGTTCGGGATTGATTTTCAAGACGATATCGCCCGCTTTGGGATCGGCATTGACCTTAGTCAGCTTGAGGTTGGTCAGCATCCAGAGCTCTTCTTGAAGGACGCTTGCGTGGGCTTCGAGTCGGGGATCGAGAACCACAATCCGAGTCTGGGCAGTGATTGGGATGGAACCCGCTCCGAGGGTTATCGACTTTGGCATGGGGAGAATGGTGCTCTTGGCGGGCTCCGCGGCGAAGGTTGATGGGCTGAAGGAGCCGAGGATCAGGCTCGTGGCAAGAAGCGCCGTCCAGTTTTGAGTAAAATTTTTCATAAAAAATTGCAGAGGAGTTGGTTGGGAGAAGAAAAACTATTCAGATTTCGTTTTGGCTTTGCTTGGTTTTCCGTCGTCGAGTCGGTGGTAAGCGGCCCGAGAGATGGCCCCGACTTGTTTTCCCCCTCGAAATAAGGCGGCGTAAATGGTCGCGCTCTTGGTCACCGCTAAGGGAGTGGCGTAGACGGGAGACTGACTGGTTGGCTCGGTGGCATCGATCGTGTAGTGGATCTCGCCTGCCGCCACGCCATCGGCCAATGACAACTTCACTTCTGTTGACCCGCTAAAGCATTGAAAGCCAAGGACAGGCCAAGCTCGGTAGGCAACGGGAGCGGCGGCGATCCGCACGGGGAAGAGCAGCGATTCCAGAATCGCCCGTGGGGCGAGGAGTTTTTTGGGGTCATCGCCGCCCTCGGCTTTGGAGAGCGGTGCCCAAGCGCCTTCTGCCTGATCGCCGAGCGCGCGAATGTAGCCTTCCCCGCTTGAGCCGTTGTATTTGCCACCGAGAAAATCGCTGACCACCGCGCTGGCACTCATTTGCCACATCGTGACGGAGCTTCCGAGGACACGATCTGCGGAGGTTAACTTGACGCCGTTGCAGTCATTCATGTTCCACTTTTGCAAAGCGGCTCCGCGTTCCCAAGGGACAGTGATGATCGCAAAGCCCTTCTTTCGGCTGTCTTCCACGACGGGGTAGGGGATCCACGACATGATGACCATTTGATCCTTTTGTTTGGGGTCAAGGACGGTGGCTCCCTCCCATGCCAAAGTCATTTTGCCCCGCTTTTGGAGCATGGAAATCATCCGTTCTTGATGTTGAACAATGAGTTCGGGAAAGGCCTTCATGCCCTTGCTTTCCAGATAGGTCTTCGTGGCGGGCAGTTCTTGGAGTTCAAAAAAGTAGGGCTCTTCACCACCGATGTGAAAGTATGGCGAGCTTTTGAAGACCTCACAAATCTCCCCAACGAGGGTTTCCAGTGATTCGTACATTTTGTCGTTGATCAGATTAAGGATTCGTGGCCCTGCGAAGATCTCGGGGAGTGCCCGGCACATCGCCTCGCTATGATTGGGAGTTGCGAGTTCGGGAACGAGGGTGACTCCGCGGGCATCGGCAAAGGCAACGAGGTCTTTTAAGTCTTGGAGAGCATAGACTTGAGGAACAAGTCCTTCGTGCATTGCGAGGTTTTTCGAGCCGAGTTTCGGGAAGGCGGTCGAGGGAAAAGTGAACGCCTCGTTGTCGCTCAAGTGGAGCTGGCAGTAACGCACTTTCCAGAGGCGGCAGGCCTCGACGACCGCCTTTAAGGTATCAATGGGAATGCTCTGCCGGGCGACGTCGATCATCGTTCCCGTGTAATCGGCCTGTGGCCAATCTTGGATGGTCATTCGAGGGAAAGTGAACGATCCACTTTTTCCAGAAAGTGCCTGCAAAAGGGTCGATGTTCCCTCACAGACCGCTCGGTAATCCCAGCCTTCGACAACGGCATTTTCTCCGATGACGATGGTGTGGGAAAAGTCGCGAGTCAATCCGAGGGCGGGTTTTCCATCGGTCTTTCCGACGGCAAGAATCTCTGTCCCGGCCCGCAACTTGGCATTGATTTTTAAAACGATATCTCCAGGGCTTGCCGATCCGCTTCCTGAAGCCAGGGGCATTCCTGTGAGGGTGGATAGTTCATCGGCAAGAATTTTTGCCAAGGGTTCGAGGCTTTTTTCTGTGGCAATGATTTTCGACTTCGCGGTCAAAGGCATGGAGCCGCCAGTAACTTTGATTGACTTTGGGGTGGGAACAATTTGGGGAGCCTCGTTTGGTTCAGCTTGGCTGTGAAGACTGCTGGCAAAGAGGCATAAAACGATTCCGACTGTAGTGGTGAAGTGATTGCTGTTCATTGAGTTAAGTTTAGTGGGTGCATAAAGGGGAAGGGGTTTTTTCGGAGGGAAATGAGTGGGCGAAAGAGCTGGGATAGGGTCTTTATTGGGCTCTGTGGTGGAGGAGTTCAATGATGAAATTGTTAATCTAAGCGATAAAGGTGAGTGGCTCCACCTCCCCGAGGCATAAATTGCGGGGTATTTTTTCCAATGACTTCTCCGGTGAAAAGGTTGGTGACATTTCGTGGCTTGGGCAGGCGAATCGGTTGGATGCAGTCCACCACATGGAGGGCGAGTAGGGAGCGATTCATGAACAGAATATCGTTGTTTCCCGAGTAGGCAAAGCAGCCCGCATTTTGGCAAATCGTCCGAAAGAGATCGGGCTGATTTGGGGACACTGGGAAGTAGTAGGCCGTGTAGTCTTTCCCTCGTTTCACGGCGGCTCCTGGTCGGCCGTCTGGCCAGTAAGCAAGCACCGTCGCCTGCGGATCATCAGGAATGAGGCGAGGCCCGATGACCGCTCCAGAGCCAAGAACCCACTTGGTTTTCACCTCTCGAAATGCGGGGTCGTCGTAGGTTTTGGGGGTTAGTTCGCCACTCACCCGGTGCTCATCTAATTGAAATTTCATGCCCACGAGTTCTGATGCGGCACGGACATCGATTCCGGCATCCGTAGCCACTCCTGGGTAGCCGACAAAAATCATCACCCGCCCGCCTTGTTGCAACTCTTTGATTCTGAGCCTTTGTGCTGGTGAAACCCATGTCGCATTGTAAAAAAAGAGCACCTTATATTCGTCCATGGTCTTCCGAACTAAGTCCTCGGTCATCCACCAATCCATCGGTAAGCCGCTCCGGTAGAGTTCCCTGGTCGCGCGATCGCACTGTAAATCGAGGAGTGCAGGATGATTATTGACGTCGTGCATCCTTTTCAGCGGTTGATAGGCGGGAGCGACTCCGCTGACGAAGCAGGCGACCTCAGCGACGCTGGTCATGTCCCAATGGAGGGCGTCGCGGCTGATCTTGGCGTGTTTTTTGAACTCGCTGAGGATGGCTGGGGAATCAAACCACCCGCCGGTCATATCAAAATTCCACCAACCGGCACCGTGGATGAGGTGGTGACAAAATTCTCGCCGCAAAACGTCAATCGATTCGGCTTCATCTTGGAGGGGGTGTAAGCAAATCAGTCCATTGGCCGTCCAGCGAACATTCGAATGATCCTTGAGCAAATGGGTGCGGATGTCGGACTCGTTGAAAAAGTATTTTCCCGCCCGCTGAATGCTTTCGACGGGAAGAATGAACGAGCCTGGGCCACCGGGGCCACGGTTGTCATAGCTGGTAATGCCCGTAATAAAATCAATTGCAGGGCTTTCGAGCAAACGCCGGAGTCCTAAGTGTCCGTTGGTCGTTGCCGAGTTGACGAGCCCAGTTTGCCACATCAAGTAGCTACTAAAGGCTCCCGCCAAGCGCTTTCCGCCAGTCGCGTCTTTGACCACCGCACACCACGCCAGCAGGCAGTCGGCAACGATATCTGAAAGGCAGAGCTCGAACTCAATCGAGACCCGATCCTTGATGGGATCGCGGAGCAGGCTTGGTTCGCCTCGACGTCTTGCGGGTTCAAGGGGAAGTTCGACTTTTTCGATCCAATCAGCGTGCGGATATTTTTTCCCAAGCCAGTCTTTAAAATAGCGCATCGCTGGGGGGCTGTAATCGGGGATCATGCCCAATTGGGCTCCCCAGTAAACCCACTCCTCGCTTCCGCCGGTGTTCAGCATGTAGCCGAGGACTCGGCTAGCGTAGGGCCCAGATTCAATCGAATCTACCAGAGCACGAATCATGTCACCCACATCAGCGATCCACTTTTTCGATGCCATCGAGCCTTGTCGGGGATTCCGATAATCTGGAAAAATTTCTGGCGGCCGATCTGGAGCCTCTGCGTAGCGAGTGATTTCGTCTGGATGCGCATCCGCCCACCAATGAGGCGTTGCGATGGTGTTTAATCGAGGAATCAGCCAGATATCTTTGACCTTTTCCCCGAGGCGCTTCACTCGTTCTTCAAAGGACGAAAGGTCATATTTCTGAGGGCCGATCCATTCAGGGCCCACACTAATGAAGAAAATCGGCACGCCAGTGTCAGCTATCTCGTTGTAAATTCGCTGATTGCCGTGGCCGTAATAAGACATTCCGGAAATCGGTTGGTCATCGACAAAAATGGAGGTTCGCCCCAAATGGGGCTTCACTTCGACGCGTTGACTGCCCTTGTCCTTGGGGGGATTCTCGGCTTGAGCTCCTCTGGAAAAGTTGCCGATTGCAAGTGGGACTGAGCAAGCGGCCAAATTTTTAATAAGGGTGCGTCGAGAAATGGGTGTTGGTGGGATCATCGGCTTACTCAATCGTCATTTGGTTGGATTCTTGGGTGGAAATTTTTCTCAAAAAGGAGTTTTGAGCTTGCGATTTTTTGTGAATTATTGTTTTTAACCCAAGTTAAATTGTTTTCTCTATGGAGAAAAAAAGATTCTCTCCCGTACAAAAACCCAAACCCCAACCCAAACCCAAACCCAAATATATGACATCCACTACCGTATCCACCCGTCTCTTTCACCTCGGTCAATCCATCTTGAGTGGTCTGGTGCTCGCCGCGATCACGAGCATTTCGACCCACGCCGCTGACGCGGTGAAAGTCGAGGTCAAACTTGATCCGAGCACCGCCGTTGAGATCAAAAAAGAAATCAACGGTCTGCCTGCCAGCACCAAGGTTATTTCCACCCCTACCTATCCGGAATATGCGCTGACTCCAGTGGTTGATGGGATCAAGAAACGCAAAGATCTCGGTTGGCAGGATGGGTCGTGGGCCTCTGAAGAAGATGAGAACATTCATGGAATTGAAGTTCAACTCGGCAAGCCACAGCGCGGTGGTCGTTTTCAAATTTCTTGGGCATATGACATTCACAACGAAGATAATGGCAAGTGGTGGGTGTCTCGGGACTATGTCATTCAAATCAAAGCAAAAGCGGATAGCCCTTGGAAAACCGTGGCGGCGGTGAAGGGAAACCAATCAGTGGTTGGGAGCTACGCCCTTCCTGACGAGTTGATCGGCTTCATCCGGATCTATCAACTTCCTGGTGGTGGCCACGCGGATCGCCCGAACATTATGTGGGTCGGTCAGATCGAAGTCACCGAGTAGTTGGCTGCCCGCCAAGCGGGTTCTGCTTTTGAATATGAGCGGCATTGGGCGTGATTTGCCCAATGCCGCTTTCATTTCATCTTCGCCTCACCTTTCACCTTGCTGATTTTCATGCGCTTGATTCTCCTTCCTCTCCTTCGCACGCTCTGCTTCTCCGCGGTTCTTTCATCTCTTGCGGGGCTTTCGGCCAGCGGAGAAGTCACTGAGGCGATTACGATCGCCAATTTTAAGCAGGGGGAATCCATCCCTTATTCCTTGCCGTTGATCTCTGGCACGATTGCTGATCTCGCTGTGGATTCGCTCACTTTGACCAACGAAAATTCCCGACGCCCGACTCGGGTGATCAAGGGGCTTGTTTCCAAGGGACGATTTAAAGTCCTGGCTGATCTGCTTCCCGGCACCAACGTCTTAACGATCAAGGCGGGAAATAAAAGCACTCGCTTTCAACTGATTTTTCAGCCCCAGACGAGTATCCGGGCGGTTCGTGCCATTTATTACACCGACAATTCTGGGGACGCGGAATTGGCCAATCCTCGGCCCAATGAAAAGCTGAATGTCGAAGGAAAATTGGCGACGGCGATGCTCTTACTTCAAAGTTTCACCGCCGATCGCATGCATCAACAGGGTTATGGTCGCAAAACATTCAATGTAGAGTTGGACGCCGATGGACAGCCGAAAGTCTTTATCGTGAAGGGGGATCAAGCTCCAGGCTCGGGATTTAATCAGGGAGCGGTCGACCGCGCGATCGCCATGCAGGCGTCGCGTCCTCACACCCATTATCTCGTTCTTCTGGGGCGAGGTTGTGGCTATACCGCGATCGGCGGAAACGGCAAAGCGATTATGGGTGGAGACACGATTTACACTTGGCCGAGTCGCATTGAGGACGCGCAGGGGGCTTTCTCTGATCCCACTCCGATTGACGCGGGGAAGTTTCATGTCGATGCCATCGGTCGAGACGTTTACTGGGCCAACACTTCCACCACGATGGGAGCCTGTCTGCATGAAATTAGTCATACTTTTGGGCTGCCGCACAGTATGGATGGGCTTTGTATTATGACCAGAGGGCACGACTACTTTAGCCGATTCTTTACCTTAATTGAGCCCCCCTCGAAGGCGAATGCCCAGTCGGTAGAGTTCAAGGACAGCGAAATCGCGCGCTTTTGTAAGGTCACAGCCAACAACCTGGCGGTTTCTCGTTACTTAGCGGTCAATGAGCGAGAGTATCCTGAGGGGAAACCTCCAGAGATTCAGTTCGACGCCACGAAGAATCAGATCACCGTGCGGTCAGAAATTGGCTTGGGATTTGTTTCCTTGGATCCACCATTCGGTAGTCCTGGCGCGGACTATTGTGTGGCCATTGATCCCAATAAACCTGCCCCAAAGGAGTTGATAATTTCCGCACAAGAGTGGGCACGATTTGCGGGAAAGCCCTTTCAGGTTCGGGTGATCGACATAAATAGCAATGTGAAGATCGATCGCGAGCCGCTCAAAGCACGATAAATTCGGCACATTTCTTCTGGGGGGCGTGCTTCGGAGTGTTCGAAGGTGGACGGTCACCTCTTGGGTCAGTGGAAGGGCAAGGCAATTTTTGATTGCCTCGCAGAGCTTAGGAAACGTCGGGCAGGCAAGCGATTTGGCGATGAAGTATGGCAATTCGATCACCGGGATGAGTGACCGAATTCCGCTTCTTTGGCACGATTTATGGTGTTTATGGCTATATTTGTGAGCCAAACACCGAAGCGCTTTATGCAGATCACCTCGGCACCGCAAGCCCCGAACCGGAGGCGTTGGGGGTTCACCCTTGCAGAGGTCACCGTGGCATTGGGGATGTTTGGAATTATTGCCGCCTCCTCCACGCTGGCGATGCTCCGATTGAATAACAATGCGGCCCTGTCGCGGCTTCAGACGGGGGCGAGTACCGTGGCTCAAAATCAGATTGATCTGATTTTATCGGACTCGCCGTTTAATCCCCAGAAAAGCCAGGTGCCGCCAGAGTTGACCTTAGGGACGACCGCCTCGGGGAGTTCTGCAAGTCCGACGGTCGCCGTTTATACTGATCCCAAGACTGGTTTGAATGTGCTGGGCTGGATGACTACTCAGGTAGTGGACACGGGATCGACATTTAATGGAAATAATTTGAATATCTACAGGGTGTCGGTAAGCGTATTTTATCAATTCAAGGGGCGTCAATATAGTGTTTCGATGAACACGATGAGATGTTCGGATATATGAAAAATAGAAAACGCCGTTTTGGTGGTGTGGAGGGATCCACGCTCATCGAGTTGTTAATTAGCACAGGGATTGTGGCTTTGACTGGGGGAATTATCTTCGCGATTTTGAACAGTGGTTTAATTTTGTTCTCAAAAAACACCGCGATTAACATGGCGCACCAGCAGGCCCGGGTGGCGGTTCTGACGATGGAGCAAGATTTGCACGAGGCGATTTCTATTCCTCAATTGGTCGATGCGTCGAAGGTTGCGGTGGCGGGGAACGGGCCGGCTGCAGGAATTAGTTTTCAGTTATACGCTCAGGGACCACTCAAGGTGGTGAGCCAAGCAAATGCTGGGCAGTCGCAGGTGAATGTGCGGGTCAACGGGTATGTGCCGAAAGTTGGCCAGCGCCTCTGTATTCCCTCGCATCAGATCGAGTATGATATTGTGGCTGTCGGTAGTGGGACGACTGATCGTGTGCTCACCTTATCCAGTAATCTTAGTGTGGACGTGAAGGTGGTGCTTTATGATTCTGGCACGAACACCAATGTGAACGTGAATGTGGTCTGCTTTATCACAGATAGGATTTACTATGTGGTCAGTAATGGTGAGCTTCGGTATTACGCGCCCAATCAGCCGACGACGGGAAAGTTTCTGGCCAATGATATCACGTCTTCGACGCCATTTAGTATCCCAGTGACGCCCCTTGGGGCGCAGTTCAATCGGTTTGTGGCGGCGATTAACCTGTCTACGGCGGATGATCGATCGAGCAATCGGAATTTCAAGGCGGCAAACATGTTTTTGAATGCGCTGGTGCCATACCGTGCGCGTCTTTGTATTACTCAATAGAAAGAGGGTAACTATGAAAAAAAATCAAGGTTCTTCGATATTGATGGTGTTGATGGTGATTGCGACGCTGTCTGCTTGCGTGATCGCTTCGCTGAACTACACGGCGGTGGTGAGTCGGAATGTCATGCGGAGCAATAGTTTGCGGGCGGCGGTGGAGGTGGGCGACGGGGTCATTGATTACGCATTTGCGCATTGGCGGGAGATTTGTCGGCAACAAGCCAACGTGCAACTGACGACGGAATCTTTTAATGTACAATATCCGACGGCGAATTTTACGGGGATTCCTCTTCCTGCGCAGGGCCTGTTTCCTGGGGTGACGAATTTCACAGCGAGTACGGGGCCCAATCCACTCAGCGGTAGCGCTTACACCCTGGCCAACTACAAGGTAGTGGCGGTGGATCCTCAACTGGGTGCCCTTGGCTCAACCGTCTCCCCACCACCCAGTCGCGGTCAGAATTTGGGCTCCGCGAGCTTTTTCTATCTGGCAACGGCGGACATTACCCTGCCGTCCTATGCGGGAGCGCCGATTACGGTGAAGATGCGTCGGGTCTTCGAGAAAAAGCTCGAATCCCCTTGGAACTACGCGATTTTTTATGCGGATCGATTGGAAATTCATCCTGGGCCAGCTTTTAGCGTGACGGGTTGGGTGCATAGTAACGAGCGACTTTATACGGGGCACAGTTCACTGACTTTCGAAAGCAAGGTGACTTATACGGACGACTGGAGCGTCGGGTTCGCCCCGGGGGACAAGTCGCATACTGGGGAGACTCCCGCGGCACCTGGCCTGCCCAGTAATTTGCCACCGGCGCGGGATCAGGCGAAGCAACCCTTTGGGCTTGATTCGACAAGAATCTTTAGTACCACCGATACGAGTGCTAATAATGACAGCTATCGTGAACTGCTGGAGCGGCCGGTCTCTGGAACGACCGATCCGATTGCTGAGGCACGCTATTACAATCAGGCGGACGTGCGAGTGCTGATTGACGCGAGCAATGTGGTGACCATTAAGAACAGCGCTGACGTCACGGTGACGAGCACGAGCACGGGAACGAATCTGAAGCTTTACCAAGTTTTCACTGGTGCGCTGACCAAGAACGAGACGATTAAGGATAACCGGG
The DNA here is from genome assembly GCA_037142835.1 of Verrucomicrobiota bacterium. Lineage (GTDB taxonomy): Bacteria > Verrucomicrobiota > Verrucomicrobiia > Chthoniobacterales > Chthoniobacteraceae > Chthoniobacter. The sequence continues at coordinate 14,072 of JBAWZW010000027.1, read as the reverse complement.
AAGGGGCGACCATGCGGCTGGCCAGTTTAAATATGGATACCATTTATAAAGCGCTGACGGCGACCACCTCTGGGGGCACTGGGGAGCTGGTGGGGGCTGGATTTAAGGGAATTATTTATATTTCCGACACCAGTGGCAGTTCGACGATCAAGCGAGGGATTCGCTTGAAGAATGGGGCAAAGATGCCAACGGGTGGGCTTACGGTGGCGAGTGACAACCCGATCTATATTCAAGGCGACTATAATACAGGGCGGACGGTGAACAGTTCGGGCGTGGTGACGGCGGAGACCCCATCGAACGCCGCCAATAATGGAACGGGAAGCGCGGTGGTCTCTGGTTATACCAAGCAACCCTGTGCGGTTTTGGGTGATGCGATTATGATTTTGTCGAACAGTTGGGTGGACTCTGCTTCGACAAGCGATGTGAGCAGCCGCGTGGCCTCTCCGACGACGGTGAATACGGCGATGGTTTCGGGGATTGTGCCGTCGGGAACGTTTTCGAGTGGGGCGAATAGCTATAGTGGTGGGGCGGAGAACTTTACCCGGTTTTTAGAGTCGTGGGGGAGTGGGAAGACATTTACTTATAACGGTTCGATGGTGGAGCTTTTTTTGAGTAAGCAGAATGTGGGGCCATGGGGGAACGCGAATGTCTACAACGCCCCGAGTCGGGACTGGGCTTTTGATAATCTTTTTTATACTTCGCCCCCTCCTGGGACATTAACCATCGTCAGCTACAATAAAGAAAGATGGTTCAATCAATAATCTTCGCCATCGGCTTTGCCTTATTGGCGAGCGCACGTGGCGACTTTGACTTTACGCCGATCGCTTCCTTTTACGAGGTGGAGGGGATTCGTGTGCCTAATCTCCATTTTCAGAACGGGGCAAAAGTCATTTCCTACAGTCCGCCCTCTGGATGGCGGACGAGTGGTGGTGGAAAAAAAGTGGAGTGGATTCCTCAGGAGGCCGTGCAAGCTGGGGCAGTCATCGAGGCGCGACCGGGGCGGGACTTTGCCGATGAGGCCGCGAAAATCAAGGGGCTTCGTGAGCAGGCGCTTGAGGAGTTGCCGCGACAGGCGATGCAGGTGGAGACCATCGAAGCCAAGCCGAGCGAACTGGTGATTTCGGGGAGGGGAGGGGTGGAGTTACTTCTATCCTACACGCTTTTTGCCCAACAGTTTAGGTCGATGATTCTGTGGATTCCCCACGATCGGGAGTGGGTGCGGATTTCTTTTACAGCACGGGCGAGCGACTTTGCGGTGCTGGAAAAAGTCTTTCGCCGGAGTCTCTACAGCATGGAGGGTTTATAAGCCGAGTGGCTTCCAGCGCTTCAGCCCCGTCTCCCCTGCGGTATTGGTAAACGCTTCCGTGTCGGTGCTCGGAGCGTAACGGAGGGCGGTGACGTGCATATCGGCGAAGAGCGCATTGATGTAGGCGCGTCCCGTATGGGTTCCGAGTTTCGCCACCCCGGCAGTGGGTTCAGGAAGTGGGAGGGCGGTTCCTGCTAGACCAGTGAAGGTCAGGTCCGAACCGGTAATGACAGGGGCCATCAAAATGAGATTCGAGGGGGCGGCGAGGCGCGACCAATTGCCGTCCCATGCAGGCTTGGCGGCTTGGGTTAAGACATTGACGTTGACCCCGTAGCTCAGGGGAATCGACGCCGGACTTGTCTGATTGCCGTTGGGACGCTTGTCAAAGGGCGACTTGAAAACATTCCAATTCGTGACATATTTGGACTGAAGGAGTTCGGGCCAAAACTTGCTCGAGACCGCCGAGCTGGAAAACATTTGGTCATCATTGTCCGCAAGGTAAGCGGCAACCCCGAGTCCCAACTGTTTTAGGTTGCTGGCATCAGTCGTCGCCTTGCTGCGCTCTAACACTTTGGTATAAACAGGAAGGGCGATCCCTGCGAGGATGGCGATGATCGAGATGACCACGAGCAGTTCGATGAGGGTGAAGGCTGATTTTTTCATTATGGTGTGAAGGATAATTTTCTGAAGTTAAGCTGGCGATGCGGTGGTGTCGAGTTTCCATCTGGTACGGTCAGTTCGCAGGATTGTCACTTGCCAAATACGCGATCGACCTCCCAGTTTGTTGAATGATTAAAAAAGTGCTCATCCTCACCGCCGGTTACGGTGAGGGCCATAACTCGGCCGCCCGAGGTCTTCAGAGCGCGCTGACCGCGGCTGGAGTGGATGCGGAGACAATCGACATTTTTGGGCGAGTCGGTGGGGCGTTTTATGAGAAGACGCGGCGAGGATATCTGGGGGTGATTCAACGGGCATCCTTTCTTTGGGCGATCTGTTATCGGATGATCGATCGGTGGCCGATGATGTCGATCATTTTGCCATTCCTCGGAAAGTTGCGGGAGGATTTATCCTCTCTTCTCCAAGAAAAACAGCCGGTGGCAGTGATCTCGGTTTACCCAGTTTATGCTTATTTAATCGAAGCGCTTTACCCGCATCCCGCGCTTCGCCCCTTTGCGTTTTACACCGTGGTGACGGATTCCATCACGATCAATTCCATTTGGTATCGAGCTGCGAGCGATGGTTTTTTTGTTCCGAATGAGGCGTCGGCGTTGGTGATGAGAAAGGCGGGGGTCTCGGCGGAATTGATTGAACCGCTTGGATTTCCCGTGGCGCTGCGGTTTGCCGACGACCGCCCGGTCCGCGACCAACCGAGTCACCCGCGGGTTCTTTTTATGCTCAACGCTGATCGTGATCTTGGGTTGAAGATCATCGCCCGCTTGCTCCTGATGCCGCGGATTCACCTCACCGTGGCTTGTGGACCAGATGAGGCCTTGCAGAGGAAGATCGAGGCGGTGGCGGCAGGTCGACCATTGGAGTTGCATGGATGGACTCCTCGGATGCCCGAGTTGATGATGACCCATCATTTGCTGATTGGAAAGGCAGGGGGAGCGACCGTTCAGGAGACAATCGCCGCTGGGACGCCGATGTTGATTACCCAAGTCGTGCCTGGCCAAGAGGAGGGGAATGCGCAACTCATTTGTGAAAACCATTGTGGGGCAATTTGTTCCACGCCGGAAGCGATTGCGGAGCGGATAGAGTTGCTCTTTGCTGACGATGGAGCGTTGTGGAGGCAATGGGAAAAAAACATTGCCCAGCTCTCTCGGCCCGATGCTTCGCGACAAATCGCCGCTCGGGTGATGGAATCAGCGATCCGAGGGGTGGAGCGCCAAAAAAGTGGGTGGGGGAGCCTGACCGACTGACATTCCGATTGCCTCAGTGAGTGGAGTGGTAGATAGTAATTGGTTTTATGACTCTGACCGAAAAAATTCTAGCTCGCGGGAGCGGTAAGGCACACGTTCGCCCGGGCGATAATGTGTGGGTAAATGTGGACGTTTTGATGACGCACGATGTCTGTGGACCGGGAACGATCGGGGTATTTAAGCGGGAATTTGGTGCGGCGGCGAAGGTTTGGGATCCGAAGAAACTCGTGATCATTCCTGATCATTACATCTTTACGGCGGACTCTCTTTCGAACCGCAACGTGGACATTCTTCGTGATTTTGCTCGTGAACAGGGGCTGCCCTATTTTTACGACGTGATTGATGACCCCAACGGGCACTGGCAATTTGACACCACGCGTGGGCAACTCAAGCAACAGTACGGGAAGAATTACACGGGAGTTTGCCACACCACCCTTCCGTGGAAGGGGCATACGCGGCCTGGGGAAATCCTTTTTGGAACGGACTCCCATACTTGCATGGCGGGGGCTTTCAATCAATTTGCCACGGGAATCGGCAACACCGACGCGGGCTTCATTCTTGGAACGGGCAAGCTCTTGATCAAAGTGCCAGAGTCGATGCGCTTTTATTTAGAGGGGAAGATGCAAACTGGGGTGATGGCTAAGGATGTGATTTTGCATGTTATCGGCGACATTGGATTTGATGGGGCGACCTATCGGGCGATGCAATGGGAAGGTCCTGGGGTCTCGGCGATGAACATGGATGATCGGATGACGATTGCCAACATGGCGATCGAGGCGGGAGGCAAGAACGCCATTTTCCCTTATGACGAGACGACTGGGGAATATGTGAGGGAGCGGGTGGCGGAGAACGGAACGAAGAGTGACTTTGAGCCCGTCGAATTGGATCGCGAGCAGAGTTTTGTCTATGACAAAGTTTTTGATCTCACCCAGCTGGAACCGACGGTGGCCTGTCATCCCGATCCCGGTCAAAGGAAGCTGGCTAAGGAAATGAATGTCGCACTTGATCGTGCTTATATCGGATCTTGCACGGGAGGAAAGACCAGCGATTTCCTCGCTTTTGCCGAGGTGGTTAAAGGAAAAACCGTCAAGATCGATACTTTTGGAGTCCCCGCGACGACCAAGGTCGTGCAGGAGCTGAAGGCTACCGTTTGGGGAGGGGTCAGCGTTTGGTCGATCCTCGAAAGTGCCGGAGTGCGGATGACGGAAAATGCTTCTTGCGCAGCCTGTTTGGGTGGACCTGTAGACACTTTTGGGCGACTCAACACGGCGATGAAATGCATTTCTGCGACGAATCGTAACTTCCCCGGTCGGATGGGCAACAAAGAGTCGGAAGTCTTTCTCGCCAGTCCTTATACGGTGGCGGCAAGCGCGCTGACTGGGCGAATCACGGACCCCCGCGAATACTTGGGCTAAATTGTGTCCGCACAAACCCAGTTGCAATCACGTAGATATCCATGGGGATTCCTCTTGCTTGCCCCGTGGGTATTGGCGTCCCTCCTAGTCAGCGGTTGTGCGACCAAGTCCGTGATCACAGGATCCCGCTATGTGGTTACTGCCCCGAAGACCGCCTTTTATAAATATGGTCCCGCGCAAAGCTTGGGCCCCGATACCACCCTTCCGCAGGGAACTATCGTCACGATGCTCGAAAGCACTTGGGGATTTTGTCACGTGATGACGGAAGGCGGCATGGGGGGTTACGTTTCGAGCGACGATTTAAAACTGGCTCCCAGTCTGCCTCCGCCGAAAAACGCCCTAGCGGGAAACCCCCGAGTCCCTCAATCCTTGAGCGGTCGCCCCAAGCAGAACCTTTATCTGCCCACGCCCGGCGGGCCGCTCTTCGACGTCAATGATGTTCCATTGCCCTCCGGAATGACCGACACTCCGCCCGTATCTAACCCAAAGTTCCGCTACTAAAATCGCTTTATGTCCAACTCCATTACTAGCCCCGTCTTCGTCTGCAAGGATAACATCGATACCGATCAAATTATTCCCGCTCAATATCTTACCCTCGTCCCAACCATCGAGGAAGAGTATAAAAAGCTCGGGAGTTTTGCGCTTATCGGTCTTCCTGATGATCTTTATCCGGTGAAGTTTATCGCTCCTGGCGATACCGAAACCCCGTATAAAATTGTCATCGCGGGGCGGAATTTTGGTTGTGGGAGCTCGCGGGAGCACGCTCCGATTGCCATGGGCGCGGCGGGCGTTGCGGTGGTGGTCGCAGAAAGCTTTGCGCGGATTTTCTTTCGCAACTGCGTCGCGACCGGCGAGCTTTATCCTTATGATGCGGCGGAGCGGCTTTGCGATAAAATCCAGACGGGAGATCTCGCCACGCTCGACTTTGAAGCCGACACCCTAACCGTTGGCGGAGTGACTTACTCGCTGAAGCCCTTGGGTGAAGTTCGACCGGTGATTGATGCGGGAGGAATTTTCAATTACGCCCGCCAGAGCGGAATGATCGCGGAAAAGGCCTAAGCCTTTGGTTCTCGGGGAGATAGCCGGATTCCTCCGCCCGCCTCCGCCGTTTTGGAGGAAATCTCCGGCAACCGCTTCGACTGGTTTCTTTAACGAAGTTTCTTGGCTTCGCTGAGGTTCGCCCTTCTTCCTACCATCTCTGACGATGGGGAAAATGGGGCGGGGAGTAGGGTGCGAGATGGCTTGAGGAGGAGAGTTTCACTTTGGAGAAGCTTGCTCTTTGAACTGCACCCGTGATGAATTCCACCATGCGTGTGTCCACTTATCGTTTGTCGGCGATTCTCCCCTTGGCGTTGGTGGCCGCTTTAGGAGGGTTCCTTTTTGGCTTTGACAGCGGGGTGATCAATGGGGCGGTCAATGCGTTGTCCGAAGAGTTTGGAGTTGCAGGTTTGAAAACGGGACTAGCGGTTTCGCTGATGCTTCTTGGTTGCGCGGTCGGGGCATTTCTCGCGGGAACTTTGGCCGATCGGTTTGGTCGAAAGCCTTGCATGATCGCCACGGCAGTGGCTTTTGCGATCAGCGGGATGGGATCGGCCTTGGCATTTGGAGTGGGGGACTTCATTGCTTGGCGGCTTCTCGGTGGCTTTGCCGTGGGGGCGGCCAGCGTTTTGGCCCCTGCCTATATTTCAGAGATTGCCCCAGCGGCTTTGCGCGGGCGGTTGGCCTCTTTGCAGCAGTTGGCGATTGTGGGCGGATTGTTTGTGGCTTTTCTCAGTAATTATCTCATCGCCCACGCGGCGGGGGATGCAGACCAGCCGTTCTGGTTAGGATATCGTGCTTGGCGATGGATGCTCGCCGTGGAGGTTCTGCCGGCGTTGATTTATTTGATTGGGGCGGGATTTATTCCCGAAAGTCCCCGTTGGTTAGCCACCCATCGTCGCCTTGAAGAGGCGCGAGCGATTTTTGTTTGGCTGGGGGAATCGCCAGATCTGGCGGTGGCAGAGCGCGCGACTGATGGGAGCAGCGAGTTAGGGAGGCCACGCTTCGCCGATTTAATGGTCCCGGGAGCGAGTCGGTTGCTTCCGATTATCTGGGCGGGAATCTGGCTGTCGGCTTTTCAGCAGTTGGTGGGGATTAATGTGGTTTTTTATTATGGGGCCACCCTTTGGGAGGCGGTCGGTTTTGGGGAATCGAAGGCGATGATCGTCAATGTGATTTCGGGGGTGGTGAATATTGGATCGACCTTAGTGGCGATCGCTTTGATTGATCGGATTGGGCGGAGACCCCTGTTGCTGGCGGGTTCGGCAGGGATGGCGATTTCGCTGGGGATTTTGGCGGTGGTCTTCGCTACGGCAGGCGCCAGCGCGTCGGGGACATTGCAACTCGGGAAAGGGGCGGGGATGACCGCTCTCCTCGCCGCCAATGTTTTCGTGTTCGCCTTCGGAGTTTCTTGGGGCCCAGTCGTTTGGGTGTTGTTAGGGGAGATGTTTCCCAATCGGATTCGCGGTTCTGGGCTGGCGATTGCTGCGGCTGTCCAATGGGTGGTAAACTTTTTTATATCGACGTCCTTTCCTGTCTTACTCTCCACGTTGGGCTTAGGGGTGGCGTATGCTTTGTACGCCTTGGCGGCGGTGGGTTCCTTTGTTTTTGTCCACCGGAAGATCGCCGAAACTCGTGGCCGAACTCTCGAGCAAATGTAGGCGGAAGAGCGAACCTCGGGGAGCTGTTTCAGAAGGCGTTGAAAAGCTGGCGACCGGTGCCAGCGTTGCTAACCGCTAACCGGATCTCCTATGCGGCGTTTGCTGAGGGCTTCGATGCAGGTGTTGAACCGGCTAAAGGCAGGATGGATGTGGAAGCTATTGAACGGCAGTGAGATGGATAATTTGCGGAGGTGGGTGATTGCTAAATCATCAAGAAGCGGATTTAAATGATATACTGTATTGGTATGCCCACTCGCCGTTCATTTTTGCGGAGCTCGCTTGTTGCTACTTCGGCGCTGTTTGCGGAGGCCTTGAGGGCGGCGATTCCCGAGGCGGATCGCGGAGTGACGTTTCTCAAGCCAGAGGACGCGGGCTACGCCGAGGCTCGGGCGCTCTACAATGCGGAAATTAAAACGCAACCGCAACGGATCGCGCGTTGTTTGGATGAAGCTGGGGTGGAGGTGGCGGTGCGGACGGCGATCGCAGAAAACTGGCCGATGGCCGTGAAGGCTGGGGGGCATTCCTTTGAAGGGCTATCGCTGAATGATCACGGACTGGTCGTGGAGGTTTCCTCGATGAAGGAAATGCGTCTGGATGCGCGCACTGGTGGATTGACGGCGGCAGCGGGTTGCCGGATTGGGGAGGTCAACCGTTTTCTGACGGCGCGGGGGCGGTTTCTGCCCGCGGGTTCTTGTGAAACGGTGGGGCTCGCTGGTCTGACTCTCGGTGGTGGCTATGGGATGTTTTCTCGAAAGTGGGGATTAACCTGCGACCACCTGCAGGCGGTCAGGATGGTCGATGGAACGGGAACGATTCGGGATTCGCGCGACGAACCGGAGTTGCTGTGGGCCTGTCGGGGCGGGGGGAATGGTCATTTCGGGGTGGTGACGCAGTTGACTCTGCAAACCCGGCCGGTTCCCAAAAGTTTTTCGTCGTGGAAATTTCGCGCCTACCGGCTGGATGAGGAAAAGGCGCGGGTGTTGTTGGCGGCTTGGTTTGAGGCGACGGCGAAGTTGCCGTCCGAGGCTTTTTCTGCGTGGGTGATGAATGGTCGGCAGGTGACGGTATTGCTGACGACGATCGGCTCAGCTGAAGACCGTGGGATCGTCGCTTTTCGGCGTTTACTGGCGAGTGCCACCGATTCCACGACCACCGCGAGGGTGGTCTCTTTGGCCGAAGCATTGCCGCGTTATTATGGCGAGCCGGGACCGCAGTTTTTTAAGAATGGGAGTGGAGGATTTTACGAGGGGATTAGCGATCTTGCATCGACGTTGCCCGCCATCTTTGCCGAGGTCTTGGAGGAGCCGGGGATGATTTTTCAGATCAATACTTTGGGGGGAGCGATCGCGAATGGGCCAGAGGGAGCCTATCCGCACCGGGCATTGGGTTACCTCGGCGAAGTCCAGTCCTTTTGGGTCAATCCTGCGCATGGGCCGGCGCGGATTGCGGCGGCTGGGCGGATTCGTGAGCAAATTGCCCGTGCGGGAGTCCATCGGCATTACGCAAATTATCCCGACCTTGCTTTTGCCGATTGGCCGACGGCTTATTACGGTGAGAAAAACTATCGGCGGCTGCAACTCTGCAAGCGCCGCTATGATCCGCAGAATCGCTTTCGCCACGCGCAGAGCGTGCGACTGCCTGACTGAGGGTGGCGGTTGCTGGAGTCAAGGCGGTGAATGGGATGGAGATCGGGGGAGTTTTTGGGAGCGATTGCCCACCCCTTAACCGCCAGGGCAGTGAGGGTATTTTTGCTGCGGGAATGAGTGAGGTGAGTGTTGTCGAAGTCCGCCAAAAGATTCAGCACAAACGAATTGCGACCGCCAAGCGCGTTGGATTAGGGGGCTGCGATGATCTCGAGTGCCGGCCGAGAACATCATCAGCGCTTCTACTGCCAACCAGAGCGCCCTGATTAAAAGACGTGAGCAATTCCGATATTTAAGGAAGTGGTGAACAGCTCGGTGGCGTTGCTTGGTGTCGCAACCTTTATTTTTGGCGGTTCCAAATATGGGCGAAATTCATCGCCAAAAACGCATCAAAAACCGCATCAAAACTCATGCTTTGCCTAGAGGAGAGGTGAAAATTTGCTCCTGAGGTTAAGGGGGGAATCCTGCAAAAGGGGACTTTCGGCGAATTGAGGAGGTCTCTGCGCGGTGAATTAGCTAAAAGTCCCCCGTAGGAATCTTTTTCAAGAGAGCGCAGCCGATCTCCTAACGGAGGATTTGTGAACGGCCCTAGCCCTGGGACTGGGGATGACCTAAAATTTGCGATTCACTTCGCCGCCCACGGGATCAAAAACCCTGAAAGGGAGGAAGCGGAATCGCCAAGATCAGTTTAAGCGAAGTCGTAAACGATGGCTTTTAAGCAGTTTGGCTTAAAGGCTTTCTCGACAAACTCGAGATGAAGCGGGTGAATTTGATAGGCGACTTCGGCGGCCTTGTCGGCAAAAACGAGATTCAACCCCACTTGATAGCTTTGGTCGACCACTGGTCGCTCGCTCGGCACCATGCGCCCGACATGGAGGCTGACGGCGAGCGGAATGGGGCGAAGATATTCTTCAATTCCAGCGATGAGCGCTTCGGTGGAGTTGGGGAGTTCGGGCTTCGTGTAAAAAATCACAAGATGAGAGAGCATGGGCGTTGGTTTAATTTTTTCGGTTTATTTGGCGGTCTAGCGAGGCGGATCCACCGCTGGCGGATGGATAAGCCAGCCTGACGAAATGAGTAAAGAACAATTCTTCTCATCGACCAACTGTAAAAGTAAAATCACCCAGTCGAGGAAATCCGAGTCGCCATCAAGGTTTAGTTCCCTCGGCCAGACGAGCAAGAGTCTCTGAGACAACAAGACAGGGGTCCTCGACTCGACGCATCGCGCCAGCCCTTAGGTGCTTCGCCGCTGAGGCGGATGGCAGGGAATTTGCCTGAAGATTTGTACTTGGGGACGAAATTTCTTCGAGAATTCAATGAAAGAGTTGCCAAGATTTGCTTTGAATGTTTTATTTGGCACCCGACTTTCTCGTCGGACTGCACTCGTAGCTCAATTGGATAGAGCATCTGACTACGAATCAGAAGGTTCCGTGTTCGAGTCACGGCGAGTGCACCACCCAGAAGAGCAGAGGAAACGAAGGCGACCCGAGTTTCTCGGCGGTTCGCTCACAGAAAGTGCTGATTTAAAATCGGGCTCCCTGATTTTGGAGGGGGATTTGAGACTCCAAGTTAGGGTGGTAACGATCTTGATTTTGCTGAGGGGATTTGGTGGGAGCTGGACTTGCTCGGTTAGTGTTGGGTAGCTATTCCGCTGGTTGTGGGTAAATCGGGCTGATCGACTGACTGGCGAGGGGAGCGGGTGGTTGGGGCTCCGGAACTGCTGGATGCGGGCGGATGCGGGCGCGGATGCGCGGATGCGCGGATGCGCGGGGCTACGGGCACACGGTGAAGGGGAGCCGGGGGGCTGGGAGGCTGGGAGGCTGCTGGCGTGGCGTGGAAGGGCAAGGGCTGGGCGCAAGAAAGCGGCAGCGCTGAAGAAGCTGGCTGCGTGAAAGTAGGTGCTGCGTGGTTGGTCAAGATTCGCACGGTGGCGGGCGACGAGTGGATCGTCACCCAACTAGAGATGGGACCACCGCCGCCATGGGGGACGGGCGGCTTCTGCCGATCAGGAACCACCACCAGCCCAGTGCCGGAAGTTCTTGGGAATTCTGCTCCCATGCACGGATTGGCCCCTTTTCCGCGCTCACGAGTTCAGCTACTTTTAGCTCCCTCAATTTAGGAAGGTTCCAGGAGTCAATCTACGAGAATTGCTAGATCAATCCATTGACCTTGCCCACCCTCGTGAGAATGTACTGCCAGAGTGTTCTTGCCTTTTTTCAGGATCTTGCGCAGCTCTTCCGTCACGATGATGAGATAGTATCCTTTGGACCCTTTGACTCCGACGATCTTTTCTCCGTTGATGTAGACCTCCGTGTTATCATTGTGCCGAATGACCACGCCTCCGTGCTTCAAGGCGTGACCATCGAAGGTAAAGTTCTGGCGAAAGTAAATCTCGGAGGTCTTCCATTCGCTTTTACCTCGCCCGTGAGCGAAAGGCGTCTTCCCCGTTTTCCACCCCTGATCGTCGAACCCTTCCTGAGTCCAATCGTCGGCAGGTTTTTCTGTCGTAAATTGATAGGGCGTGGATCGATCGCCGTCGGGTTCACCACCCACAAGCACCTTCCACTTGGCATCTATCGTCTTGAGAACCGCCTGAGCAACAACCGGTGCACCGGTCTCATAGGCGGCCACCCGCGAGGTGATTTCCCGGAGTTTCTGCGGATCGAATTTCGGCTTCCGATCATAGTAATAAAGACCGTTTTTTTCCTGCTCGATGTCCGTCAACTGGGTGTAACAAAATCCAAATAAATGAGGATTATCGAGCATGGCATCGATGGTTCCCTTGTAGCGTGCGTAAAATTCTTGCTCGGTCTTCGGTCCTTTACCATAGCTCCAACCCCCTTCTGTCGCCCAGCCGATTCCTCCGATCTCACTGATCATAAAGGGGATGCCTTGGTCGCTAGTGTTGGCGGAAGGATTTAAATAGCGGGCTGGAGGATAGGGACCTTCTGGCGGTGCAGAAAAGTAGTTCTGCCAACGTTTGCGAAGGTTTTCGGGGTTATCCGCGTAGTCATGGGCGTCTAGAACTTCAGGGTGTGGCAGCGTGTGCATCCATCCGCTGGACTCGAGAGCTGGCCGCGTCGGGTCAATCGCTTTGGTAATATTCCAGATCATTCGTTGCAATTCTCCAGAGTTTTCGAAGTTTTCATTGAAAGGGCACCAACCAATCACCGCAGGATGATTGCGGTCGCGAAGTAAAATTTCCGTCCACTCGTTGACGACCGCCGAGAATCCCTCCCGCTGATTGCCGTAGCCGGCGTTGGGATATTCTCCCCAAACTAGGTAGCCGAGTTTGTCTGCCCAATAAAGAAATCGTGGCTCGAACACCTTCTGGTGGAGTCGGGCGCCATTATAGCCGCAAGCCATCGCCATCTCGATATCCTGCTTTAAAGCCTGATCAGAAGGAGCCGTCCAAAGGCCCTCTGGGTAAAATCCTTGATCGAGAATTAACCTTTGAAAGACAGGCTTTCCGTTAATGAGCACCTTGCGTCCTTCGATCGTTACCTTCCGCAAACCGAAGTAACTTTTGACCTCATCGACCACTTTCTCTGCGGAGAAAATCGTGAACTTCAAATCGTAAAGAAATGGCGCCCCTGGATTCCAAAGTTTTTTCTCTTTGAGGTTAAGGACTAATCGACCGTTTCCTGTGCCGTGGCTTACTTCTGAGCCAACCAGTCGGCCATCCATAAAGGCATCTACCCTTAAGCTTAAATCTTTGTCCGTCCCATTGATCTTCGTCTCGATGAGGGCTCGTGACTGGTCGGGATCGGCAACAATCGAGAGACTTTCTAAAAAAGAGGAGCCTACCGCCTCAATCCAGACAGACTGCCAAATTCCCGTGGTCCGGGTGTAAAAACAACTAAAACTCTGATCGCCAGATTGCTTTCCGCACGGCTGGAGCCCCGACCACATGTCGTCGATGACTTTCACCACCACCTCATTTTGACCTTCTTTGAGGAACTGGGTCATCTCGAATTTAAAATCAACATTTTCCCCGATATGCATCCCCACGAGTTGTCCATTAACGTAAACCCAAGCACGGTAATCTACTCCTCCAAAGTGAATGCGAATGCGTTTCCCTTTCATGCTCGCAGGAATTTCAAAAGTCCGACGATACCAGACATTCTTGAGTTTCTTCGTATTGCCAAATCCTAAGCCCGAGAGTTTACTTTCTGGACAAAATGGCACGACGATTTTCGCCGAAAGATCGGTTCCGTAGGTCAGCCCCCGAGCTTCGCCATCCGCATTTGGATCGTTCTCAAATTGCCAATCGCCATTGAGCGTCATCCAGTTCTCCCGCTCTAGGTCCGGTCGGGGATGTTCAGATCTTGGGACCACCGCATGGGTCGCCACTACTCCTAAAGAAAGAGCAATAATAATCGTCATAACCCAAAAACCATCGCGCGATTTTTTCATGGTAATATTTCTATCCAGTTCAGACCAAGTCGTCGAGAATATCTTGACTTGGAACGGGCTGATTTCATCTCATTCTCCTGAAGAAATGCGAAGCCAACCATCTGGGACTTTAGGTTTAAGCTTCGCCACACCCCTAAAATCAAAGAACTCGTCAACCAGATGATCCGCCAAGGAGTCTTCTGGCAAGACTGTGGTGACGGTTGGCAGGCGCGGTCGCCGCGGTTGGACCCAAGAAAGGCGAGGCAATCTCGTCCGCGAAAAGCCTCCCAAGTTCAAGCTACTTTCTCTGCCTCACGCCTCACGCCGTCTCCGGTTCAGCACGCCGAGCGCGCCGACGAGCAGCAGAGCGAGCGAACCGGGTTCTGGCACCGCGGCGGTGCCGCCAAAGGTCGAGCCTTTACCGCCACCACCGCTGAAGGCCCCGAAGGCCATCCCGCTGGTGAAGGTCACGGTCGCACCGTCGCCGATGGTCAGCGAACTGAGCGTCTGGCTTACGCTGCCAAACTGGAGCTTGGCACCGTCGGCGACGAGAACGGCCGCCGTGCCGTTCGCGGGAGTGGTGCCGAGTTCCCCGTTCACATTCAGCGTGCCTGCGCTGACGGTGAGGGTGTCGTAGGTCTGCGCCCCGTTGAGGGTTTGCACGCTGGGGCCGACCTTTTCCACGGCGGAGGCAT
>JBAWZW010000026.1:0-25783 GCA_037142835.1 Verrucomicrobiota bacterium | reverse complement strand
CCCCGCGCGGCTGAGCTGGTAGGTCTGGTATCGGGGGAGCGTCTGGCGTGCTTCCCCGAGTCCTGTGGGCCGCTACCAGACCTAGGCGCTGCAGCCCTGGCTATGGATGCCCGGAGTTCAGAGAATCGTCCTTTGACAAAGCTGATGTGAGACATATTATGGATCACATGAAAACAGCCACCGTCCGGGAGCTCCGGAATGAATTTCCCCGCATCGAAGCTTGGGTCCATGAGGGAGAATCAGTGAACATCAGCAAGCGCGGCAAGGTGATTGCCACGCTCATCCCGGCACTCGGAGCCACAGAAGCCCGGCCACGTCCTCCCAAAGTGGACATTATGGCCAGACTCCGGGAAACTTGGGGCGGACGTGTTTTCAGCATGGAGGAAGTGGCGGCCATGCGTGCGGATGAACAGGCTGAGGATTTGGGTTAATGAAGGCTTATCCCGACACCTCATTTCTTTGCGCCTTGTATCGGCTTCAGGCGAACTCCGCTGAAGCCGCAGCCTGTTTTGCCGCCATGCCGGGGCCGCTGGAGGTCACCACGCTGCTTCTGTATGAGTTCAGGCAAGCCGTGCGGTTCCAGATCAGGCTGCACCGCCATGATCCGTCCAAAGGCTATGCACGAGCCGAAGGGACAAAAATGCTGGCGGATTTGAAATCAGATTTGGTTAGAGGCGACGTCATTACCATTCCTGCTCCTTGGCCCCAGATTCACCTCGCTGCCGAGCGCCTCAGCGAACTCTACACCGACGCTAGCGGCCATCGATCCATGGACATCCTTCATGTGGCTACGGCGATCGAGTTAGGGGTGAAAAAGTTTCTCACCTTTGACGGGAAACAGAAAAAACTCGCTGAGGCGGAGGGGCTCGTGGTGCCGGTATGATGGAGCCAGCCGCCAGTTTCCTGCGACTACGAAGGCTGCTGGTGCTCCTGCTCAGCCTGCTTGGGGCTACGAGGGTCGCTGAGTCCGCGCTGGCAGAACGTAAGAATTTTGGCCACTCCTCCTTTGTCGCAAAGAATGCAGTCCCACGTGGGTTCTCGTCGGCTGAGCAGTTTGGCCAAGCATCCGCTGAACTCCCAAAGGCCTTAAGTTCGCGTGGAATCAAGGATGGTCGGCGTGGCAATGGCCGTCACGGAATCGAAGTCGTAACCACCAGTCTGCCAACTCCCGATTCGCCGCCTTCAACCCCGCGTGGCTGAGCTGCTTTCTTGCTCGCCGGGAGGTCACGAACGATGAGACCCGACGGGCTTTTTTCCTTCGATTTTCGGTGGGGCAGGGAGGGTCGGAGGCGGGGCTGGGGCGGTGGACTCGGCGGTTTTCGGAGATTCGGCGGTGGGTTTTAGATCGGGGATGGCGGGCTTGGGGAAGGGGGTCATGGTGACTTCCACCTGCGCGCCCAATCCTAAGCGGGCGAAGAGATCGATGACATCTTTCGAGCGCATCCGAATACATCCGTAACTCGCAGGCGTCCCGATCCGCCATTCTTCTGCCGTCCCATGAATGTAAATCGAGCGCTTCATGGTGTTGGAGTTTTGCGGCTCTAAGCCCCGCAGGCAGAGGATCCGCGAGACGATCGGGTCGCGACCTGGGGAGTTGGGTTTGACGATTTCCCCGGTGGCCCGCTGGCAATGGAATTTCATCCCCGGAGGCGCGGTGCCCCCGACTTTTTTGGCGATCTCCATTTTTCCCAAAGGGGTGGCAAAGCTTCCCGGACGGGTGCCGACCCCGAACTTTGAGGTGGAGACATCGTAATGTGCCACCTCGACTCCTTGCTTGGTGACGATCATTTTTTGATCGGGGATACTGATCCGCACAAGGTGATCCCGATCTTTACTGGCGCACCCTCCGAGGAGGAGTGCGCCAGTGAAAAGAGCGAAGCGAGCGGCGAAGAGAAAGCGGGCGAAGCGGGTCTCGCGCTCCGTTGGACAAAGAAGCAAAGCGGACGGGGATTTAGTCTTTCCGTTCTACGACCACGTAGCGGGAAAGTCCCTTGGTGGAGACCCGGAGCAAGACCTTCTTTTCCTTCTTGAGCTTCTCGCTCAACTCCACCGCTTGCTTGGAACTCGTGATCGGTTCGCGGTTGGCTTCGTGGACCACATCGCCGACTTTGAGACCCGCTTCGGCACTTGGCGAATCAGGACTGAGCGCGGCAATGACCACCCCTTTGGTTTCCTCGGGAATGGAAAATTGTTTGCGATTTTCGGGATCAAGATCGGCGACCGTCACGCCGTCTAGCACATCAGGATCATCGGTTTTTTCAGGCTCAGCTTTAGCGACGCCCCGCGCGGAAGGTCGTTCAGTGAGTTCGACAACAAAAGTCTGGTCCTTGCCATCGCGGACAGCTTTGACGTCGACCTTCGAGCCGGGGGTTAAGCTGGCGACGAGGAGTTGCAATTCGCGAGGACCTTCGACTTTTTTCCCCGCGACTTCCACCACCACATCGCCTGACTTGAGGCCCGCTTTTTGGGCTGGGCTCGGCTCGGTGACTTCAGAAATAAGGGCACCGTTGGTCCCTTTGATCTTAAACTGGGATGCGAGTTCCTCACTGAGCGGTTGCAAAGCGACCCCGAGGAATCCGCGGCTGACCTTGCCCGTTTTCAAGAGGCTTTCCATGACAGTTCGGGCGAGGTTTGCGGGAACGGCAAACCCGATTCCTTGGTTGCCACCCGACATGCTGAAAATCGCGGTGTTAATCCCGATCAACCGCCCTTCGACATCGACGAGGGCGCCCCCCGAGTTTCCGGGGTTAATCGAGGCATCGGTTTGGATAAAGTTTTCATAATCAGAGATTCCGCGACCACCTCGCCCGAGCGCACTGACAATTCCTAGAGTGACGGATTGAGTGAGGCCAAATGGGTTGCCCACCGCGATGCAGAGATCGCCCACCCGGGTTTTGTCACTGTCTGTAAAAGTGATCGCGGGCAAGTTGTTGGCTTCAATCTTCAAAATGGCGATGTCCGTCGCGGGATCATTCCCAATCTTCTTCGCCTTATACTCGTGCTTCTCATTTCCGAGAGTGACGATAATTTCATCGGCCCCATCGATCACGTGATTATTGGTGAGGATATAGCCATCCTCAGCCACGATCACCCCAGAGCCGAGGCCCGCTCGCTCTAAGCGCTTCTTGTCGCGGCCTTTGGGCGCTTTATCGGCCTCATCGGCACCGGGATCAGGGAGGCCAAAGAAGCGCCGAAACATTGGGTCGTTCATGTTTGGATTTCCCTGGCGCTTTTGTTGAAGTTTCGAAGTGGCGATCGTCACCACGCTGGGAGAGACTTTCTCGACTAAGGGGGCGAAGCTGGAGATCCGTCCAGCCACTGCGGGAAGGGGAGTGGCGTCGACTTTAATCGTGGGAAATTTCGCGTCACTGGCGAGGCCGTCGGCACCGAGTGCCCACGGAGAAAAAGGGGTAAGGGTGAAGAGCAGGGCGATGGAGGTGGAGAGAATCGGGCGAGAGATTTTCATAAGGAATAAACGACAGTTTTTTGGTTGAGTTTGCTTGTTGGGGTGTTCGGACAATCACGGGTTCCACTCGTTCAAAGCACTTTTTATATTGGGGCGTCGGTATCTTGCTTTGAGTGAATGAAGTGGTAAGACTTGGGCATGTCCTCGTCATTCTGGATGATGCGTTTTCCTTGGTCTCTTTCGCTGATCGCCCTCTTCACGGTCGGAACTCTTTGCGGGGGTGAAGTGCCCGCGATCGGTCAGCCTGCGGGCGTTCTCAAAGGTCCATTGCGAGTGGCGAAGTCTCCGCCTCGCCCCGCTTCCGATGAGCCAAAGCAAGCGTTGAAACTTTTTGTTCCTGCCGAAGGTTTTGTGGTGGATCTTTTTGCCGCCGAACCACTTCTGAGTAATCCAGTTTCGATTCACTTTGATAACCAAGGGCGGTTGTTTGTTGCCGAAACCCACCGCTATCGGACAAGCGCCCTCGATGTCCGGAATTATCCAGAAATCCTTGAGGCGGATTTGCTCTGCCGGTCGCTCGAAGATCGCCTCGCCTTGATGAAGAATTTTTTCCCCAAGGACTGGGAAAAGCTCGGCATCGAGTCGGAGATCATTCGCCTGCTGGAAGACCGCGATCATGATGGTCGTGCGGATTTTTCAACGATTTATGCGGAGGGTTTTCACTCCGTCCTCGATGGCGTGGCCGCTGGGGTGCTCACCCACGATGGGAGTGTTTATTTGGCCGATATCCCCAGTCTTTGGAAGCTCGACGGGATGGATGCGGATGGCCATGCCGAAAAGCGGACAGAGCTTTTTCGCGGGTTTGGGGTTCGCTTTGGTCTCACGGGGCACGACCTGCACGGGCTGATTGTCGGACCCGATGGGCGTCTCTATTTCTCGATTGGCGACCGCGGTTCGCACCTCAAAACCAAGGAGGGAAAGGTCATTGATCTTCCTGATGAAGGGGCGGTTTTCCGTTGTGAACTGGATGGCTCAGATCTGGAGGTTTTTTGCCGGGGGTTACGCAATCCTCAGGACCTCGCCTTTGATAAGCTGGGCAATCTTTTTACCGCGGACAACGATTCAGATCAGGGCGACCGCGAACGATTTCTCTATTTGATTGAGGGTGGAGATTATGGCTGGAGAATCGGTTGGCAGTATCATCCGATCGGCCGTAAACACAATCCGTGGCTCGCCGAAAAACTCTGGTTGCCCGAGTTTGAAGGCCAGTCAGCGTCCATTCTCCCGCCGATCGCCAATCTCCCCGATGGCCCTGCTGGGCTTGTTTATAACCCCGGCACAGGTTTGAACGACCAATACGCCGAACACTTTTTCCTCTGCTGTTTTCAAGGGAGTTCCGCCCAAAGTAAGGTAACGACTTGGAAAGCGCGTCGCTACCTTTCGAGTTTCCGACTCGATGACGAGTCGACATTTCTCGACCATTGCCAAGCCACCGACATCACCTTTGGACCCGATAGTAAAATCTACCTCAGCGAGTGGGGTGAGGGGTGGGATGCGACTGGGCGAGGCCGGATTTTTCGGGTCTATCATCCTGGACTGATCCTCGCCCCTCAGGTGGAGGAAGTCCGGTTGCTCCTCGCAGGGGGGTTTAAAAATAAAGCGGCCAGCGAACTCTCGATCCTTCTTGGGCACCGAGACCAACGCGTTCGCCTCGGCGCCGAGTGGGAACTGGCGGCGCGCCCCGAGGGCGCCACCGAGTTCAGTTCAGCGGCAGAATTTCCCCCGAAAGATGCTCAGGATCCGCAACTGGCGCGCCTTCACGCGGTCTGGGGCTTAGGAATCCTCGCTCGCCACGCCGAAAAAAAACAGGCGGGGAGTGGGGCAGAAATACTCCTCCCACTTCTTCCGTTGCTCGCTGATCCCGACGACGAAGTCCGCGGACAGGTGGCGAGGGTTCTCGGAGAAAACCGCGTTGCCGAAGCTTCCGAGGGACTGATGAAAGCCCTCCGTGATTCCGTGGACCACGTGAGCTTTTTTGCCGCCCATGGTCTCGCGAAACTCCACCGAAAGGAGTGCGTTTCCCAAGTCCTCCTCATGGCTAGAAGCAATAGCGAGCACGGCCCGTTTATCCGCCATGCTTATGTCGATGCCCTCGCCGCCTCAGGCGATTTCCCTGCGATCGAAGAGTCCGCCCAGCATGTCGATCCTGCAGTCCGCTTGGTCGCTCTTCTGGCGATGCGCCGTCTCGAGCGTCCTGAAATCGCCCGTTTTCTTCAGGATGAAAGTCCGCTGCTCGTCCTCGAAGCGGCGCGGGCGATTTTCGATCTGCCGATCGCGGACGCCATGCCTTCATTAGCCGCTTTGATTGCGAAACCGACTGCCGATGAACCTCTGACCCTGCGCATTCTCAACGCCAACTTTCGCCTCGGCACCCCAATCGCCGCGGAAGCGCTCGCCCAGTTTGCCACTCAGCTCGGTCAGCCGCTTTCGCTTCGCATGGAGGCTTTGCAACTCTTGAGTCTCTGGTCAAAACCTCCGCCTCGTGAACGGGTGACGGGTCTTTTTCGGCCACTTCCCCCGCGTGACTCCGCTCCTGCAGCGGTCGCCATTGAAAAGGTCCGAGCCACTCTTTTCCAGGCGGAGTCGGAGATTTGTCTCTCCACCCTTCGGACGATTGCTGCCACAGGAGATCGGGCGGCGACGGCTGATCTTCACGCTTTGTTTGCCGCAAAAACGTCGTCGCCTAAGGTCCAAGTCGCCCTTCTCGAGACCCTTGCCACCCTCGCCGATCCCCAGCTTCCCGCGACTCTGGAAAGCGCTTTTGCTGCAGAGGATCCGCTTTTGCGCATCGCCGCTTTCGGGCTGATTGGCGCCCGCGATCCCGAAAACGCCACCACCCAGATTGCCCTGATTCTCAGCAAGGGGACGGGACCGGAAAAGCAAGCCGCTATCAAGGTGCTGGGGTCCATTGCGCATCCCTCCGCTGATCTGGTGCTCGTCCAACTTCTCACCCAACTCACCCAAGGAAAAATTCCTGAAGAGGTTCAGGTGGAACTGCTTGAAGCCGCTGCCCTTCATCCCGCTCCCGCAGTCCAAGCAGCCCTGAAAAACTTTCGCTCATCGCGTTCCAAAACCGACCCGCTCGCCCCATTTTTGCCAGCGCTCGCCGGGGGCGACCGCGATGCTGGAGCCACGATCTTTTTCGAACACCCCGCAGTTGCTTGCCAGCGATGTCATCAACTCGGCGATTCCGGGGGTGGCCTCGTCGGTCCCAATTTGACGGGAATCGCCTCTCGGCAAAAGCCCCTGGAGATTCTCCAGTCGGTTGTCCTTCCCAATATCCAAATCGCCAACGGCTTCCAAATGGTGGTCGTCACGCTGAAAAACCACCAAGTCCACGCGGGTTTGCTCAAAGGGGAGACTCCCAAAACATTGACAATCGAAGTTCCCGGAGCGCCACCCTTGACGATTCAGAAGTCGGCAGTTGCCTCGCGGCAGACTGCCCCTAGCGCCATGCCCGCTGACATCGGTTCGACGCTCTCGCTCCGAGAACTCCGCGACTTGATGGCCTTTCTTTCCGTGCTTCGAAATTAACCGATGTTTGTTCGTTACCGATTTTTCCCAACGGTTCAAGTAGCTCGCGGTTTACTTCAGTTGAATTCGGAGTGTTTTGGGGCTTAGGTTCCCACGATCATTCTGGAAAACTTTCAACCTTTGCAGATCTCGCTTTCCAAATTTAGCCGCCCGTTTTTTTTCCTCTTCTGCGTCAGCTTAAAAGCGGCCGAGGTCGTCACCCCGTCCCCAGAATCAATCGAGTTCTTTGAGAAAAAAATTCGTCCAGTCCTCATTGAATCCTGCGAAAAGTGTCACAGCACCAAAAGCGAAAAACTCAAAGGTGCCCTCCTTCTTGATTCTCGGTTGGATATCCTCAAAGGCGGTGAAACGGGTCCTGCCGCCAAGCCCGGTCATCCCGATGACAGCTTGCTCATTAAAGCCATTCGCTACACCGATCCCGACCTCCAGATGCCTCCCAAGCATCGCCTGACGGCTGAACAGGTTCGGGACTTCGAAGAGTGGGTGCGTCTCGGGTTGCCCGACCCGCGTTCCGCTATCCCTCCAGCACCTGCCCTCGCCGCTCCCAGAATGAAACTCGAGGAGGGGCGAAAGTTTTGGTCCTTTCAAGCGGTAACCGCTCGCCCCACCCCCACGGTAGCCAACCGCGACTGGGCTCGTGGCGATGTCGACCGCTATTTGCTCGCCAAGATGGAGTCCCACGGCCTCACCCCCAGTGCAGATCTCGATAAGTCAGCGCTCCTTCGCCGGGTGACTTACGACCTCACGGGAATGCCTCCCACCCCCGAAGAGCTCGGGGCTTTTTTGGCTGATCCTTCGGAAAAGAGCTTCGCCACAGTCGTGGATCGGCTCCTCTCCTCACCCCGCTATGGCGAACAGTGGGGCCGCCACTGGCTGGACCTTACCCGATACGCCGACACCAGCGGGTGTAACGCGGATTTCCCCGTTCCTTCTGCCCATCGTTATCGCGATTATGTGATCGATTCTTTCAACGCCGACCGCCCCTACGACCAGTTTATTCGCGAACAAATCGCTGGCGATTTACTCCCCTCGGCGAATACCGAAGAGCACTTCCGCCAGCTCATTGCCACGGGGTATCTCGCCACTGCGCGACGCTTCGGTTCGGGCAACTACGACTTTCACCTCACCCTCGAAGATCTCATCGATAATCTCGGCAAAACCGTCCTCGGACTCTCCTTGGGGTGCGCACGCTGTCACGACCACAAATTTGATCCGATCTTCGCCCGCGATTATTATGCGCTT
This sequence comes from Verrucomicrobiota bacterium, assembly GCA_037142835.1. Classification (GTDB taxonomy): domain Bacteria; phylum Verrucomicrobiota; class Verrucomicrobiia; order Chthoniobacterales; family Chthoniobacteraceae; genus Chthoniobacter. Next base: position 17,541 of record JBAWZW010000026.1, on the reverse strand, counting down.
TACGGGATTTTTGAGAGCACGCGATTCGCCTTTCCTGGGACGGAGCTGTACCCGCACACCAAGGACTTCACCCCGCTGATCGCCGATCCCGCCGAAGCCGCCCGGCACTTAGCGGAAAGTCGAGAAGTGGCTCAAATAGATGGAAAAATTAAAGACTTGAAGGAGGAGAAAAAGCAGCTGGAAAATCTTCTGAAAAATGCTGCTCTAAAGCCTCTTTCTCATCTTCCCTCCTTGATCGAAGCGGAGAATATTCCCGTGATGGAAAAGCCTGATCGCACCCCGAAAGATTGTCAGCGGGAACAGGATGCGGCTATCGCGCGTCAGCTCCATTTGCTCAAAAGTGCCGACGGTTATCCGAAGGCCTACGCGGTGACCGATGGTGATCGGGTGGGGAATAGTCGGATCCACCGCAAGGGTGATCGCCAGTCGCCTGGGGAAGAGGTTCCTCGGGGATTTTTAGCGATCCTCGGCGAGCAAACCCTGCCCCGAGAAACCGTTGGCAGTGGGCGTCGGGAGCTTGCGGAGTGGTTGGTCGCCCCGACCAATCCGCTGACCGCTCGGGTGATGGTCAACCGCATCTGGCAACTCCACTTTGGGGTGGGATTAGTGAAAACTCCCAATGATTTCGGAGTCCGGGGTGCCCCGCCGACTCACCCCGAATTGCTCGATTGGCTGGCCATCCGCTTTGTCGAATCTGGCTGGTCGGTGAAGGCGCTCCACCGGATGCTTCTCCTTTCCCACGCTTATCAAATGGCCTCCGACCCCACCCCAGAAGCCTTGGCAAAGGACATCAATAACGAGTTTTTCTCGCACTTTAATCGGCGCCGACTGAGCGCTGAAGAACTCCGCGATTCCCTGCTCTTTTTCGGAGGAAACCTCGATTCTTCGCCTGCTGGACCTCACCCTTTTCCCAAGGAAATCACTTGGAAATTCACCCAGCACAACCAGTTTTTTGCCGATTATCCCACCCTCCGGCGGAGCGTCTACCTCATCCAACAACGCATCCGCAAACAGCCTTATCTCGAAACGTTCGACGGTGCCGATCCCAATGCCACCACCCCCATTCGACCAATCAATCATAGCCCGATTCAAGCGCTGTGGATGCTCAACGCCAGTTTTGCCCACGACCAGTCGCAGATGTTCGCCGAGCGCGTCCGTCGGCAGTTTCCTCAGCTTCCTGACCAGATTTCCGCCATCAATGAAGCCGTCCTTGGTCGGCCCGCCACCACCGAAGAAGTCCAATCCGCCGAGGATTATCTTCGCCAAATCACCGAAGCTCTTCCTCCCTCGGTCACTGATCGATCTCTCGCCAGTTTGGCGAGTTATTGTCGGGTCATTTTAGGGTCAAACGCCTTTGTTTTCATCGAATGAATCACGCCCATTGCAACCGTCGTCAAATGGTTCGGTCGCTCCTCACTGGATCGCTGATTTTCCCGGGAATTCTCCAAACCCTGCTCGCGAATGGCGGGGCAGCAAATTCTGCTCAAGGACCCCATTTTGCACCCAAAGCCAAACGGGTGATTTTTCTCTACATGACCGGTGGAGCCTCGCACCTCGACTCCTTTGATTTCAAACCGCGCTTGATCGCCGATGGAGGGCATCCCTCTTCTAATAAACCAGGAGCATCGCTCTATCTTCCTCCACGGTGGGAATTTAGGCCGGGTGGAACTTGCGGGACTCCCGTGAGCGATCTCTTTCCCAATGTTCGCGAATGTATGGATGACATTTGCCTCATCCGCTCGATGCGCGGTGATCACAATGATCATTTCCAAGCCACGCTGGGGATTCATACCGGTTCGGTGAGCTTCGCTCGGCCTAGTCTTGGATCCTGGTTGAGTTATGGTCTCGGATCCGAAAACCAAAACCTCCCTGCTTTTGTGGTTCTCGCTCCCGAACTGCCTTACGCGGGAACCCAAGTTTTTAGTTCCGACTTCCTTCCCGGTATCCACTCTGGCACTCGCGTCCGAGCGGGAACCGAGCCCATCCCCAACCTGGTTCGTCGATCCTCCACCGAAGGTGTGCAAAACCTCGAACTCGGCCTGCTCGAACGCTTTAACCGCAAACATCAACAGTCTCACCCCACTGATCCCGCCCTTACCGCTCGTCTGAAATCTTTCGAAACCGCCGCAGGAATGCAGATGACCATGCCTGAAGTCCTCGACATCAGCCAAGAAACCGACGCCACCCTCGCCCTGTACGGCCTAGAACGTGGATCCACTAAGGGCTTCGCTTGGCAATGCCTGATCGCGCGCCGACTCGTGGAGCGCGATGTCCGCTTTGTCGAACTCATCGATGTCGGTTCCCACGATAACTGGGATGCTCACGGTGATATCGCTACCCACGCCCCGCTCGCTCGGAATGTCGATCGCCCGATCGCGGGACTTCTTCGTGACCTCAAGTCGCGAGGTCTTCTCGATGAAACCCTCGTGGTTTGGACGACGGAATTTGGTCGGACCCCCTATGCAGACGGTGGGAAAGGGCGGGGACATCACTCCGATGTCTACTCTTCGTGGCTCGCTGGGGCTGGGGTCCGTGCGGGCACCGCCTATGGCCAAAGCGACGATCACGGAGGGAGGGTCGCGGAAAATCCTGTCCATGTGCACGATTTGCACGCCACGATTCTCCACCTCCTCGGCTTTGATCATGAGCGACTGACCTTTCGGCACGGGGGGCGCGATTACCGACTTACCGATGTCTCTGGTCGGGTGGTGCCCGGGTTGCTTTCTTAATCGCGCAAAGAGGCGCCGTTCCACCCTTCGAGTTTGTCTGCGGGGTTAAATTCCCGTTTGGACGATATTCAAGGCCACCGCGCCGCCGACCGCCACGAGGCCGCCGAGAATCGCGCGCAGTGTAGGCTTCTGATCATCAATGAAATAGGCGAGACCGATGGTCATCAGCGGGGCGGTGGCGATGATCGGCAAGACGATTCCGCTGGGGGTCGTGCGCAGTGCCCATTGGTAGCAACCGACTCCGATGGTTGGGCCAGCTAAGGCGTTGGCGAGGACAAAGGGCCAAGCCGCCCGCCAGTTCACCGCTGGGGATGGATGCTCATTGGACGCCCGAAATTTTCGAAAGAGAAAAAAGGCCAGAGCGGTGAGCAATAATCCGCCGATCGCCCGCTGATACGCTGCTGTTCCACCGTCGATCACTAGGTGCTCGAGCTTCGCCACCTCATTGGCTTTTCGGCTGACCACCGCCCCTAGAGCCTGTCCGAGAGCCGATCCCACGCCGCAGAGCGCCCCAATCAAAAAGGTTCGCCGATCCACGCCTAACCCGCGATCGGGCGCCAACGCTAAAGCGACCCCGACGAGAATGATCGCCGCACAAAGCAAGTCGGCGGGCCTCAGCGTTGTCCCTAACCAAGCCCACTCCACCACCGCGGCGATCGGCGCTGCCAAGCATTGGGTGAGGAGAATGGCGAGGCGGGGACCGATTCTCGGCAGGGCACCGAAAAGGGCGATATCGCCGAGCCCAAACCCAATCACCCCACTGAGAAAAAACCACCCGAGCGAGCCCCCACTCAAGCCCCCACCGAAAGTATGGGCGTAGCAACCGAGGAACAGCGTTGCTAACCCAATCCGCGCAAAATTGGCACGCGGTCCACCAATCATCCGAGCAGAACGCGCCGCAAATATCACCGAGAGGGAAAAGAAAAAGGTCGTGATTAAGGAAGCGAGCATCAGGCAGGAGGCTGGGGAGTTAGCCCAAATCAAGCGGGCGAGGCAAAGCCAATCGGTGCGCTTCCATCGGTGAGAGGGGAGCTAAATCGTCGTTCCAGCAAATAAGGGTGCGCCGAGTTTAAATCTATTGCCAAAGACATCGAGCTGCCGTTATGCATTGGTTCGCAAAGATTAGCGACACGAGTTACCCTCACTAACACAACCACCCAAGCGGAATTATTGACTCATGAAAGTACTTACCATCGATATCGGCGGCACTCATGTAAAATTCCGCACCACTGGAAAGCGCCTTCGGCGAGAATTTCCCTCGGGCACAAAACTCACTCCTAAAGTGATGATCGCTGAAATCAAAAAACTCACCGAAGATTGGCCCTATGACGCTGTCTCCATTGGTTACCCCGGACCCGTCCTAAACAATCAACCGACCGCCGAACCCCACAACCTTGCAAAAGGCTGGGTGAAATTTGATTTCAAGGCTGCCTTCGCTTGCCCAGTCCAATTAATCAACGACGCCGCCCTCCAAGCGCTCGGTAGCTATGAGGGAGGAAAGTTACTCTTTCTCGGCCTCGGCACGGGACTTGGATCGACGATGGTTGTCGATGGGATCATCGAACCCATGGAGCTGGGTCATCTCCCTTATAAAAAGGGAACTTACGAAGATTATGTCGGTCTCCGTGGCTTGGAAAAACGCGGCAAGAAAAAGTGGCGGAAGGATGTCGCCGAAGTCGTTGGTCTCCTCATCGCTGCCCTCGAACCCGAGGACGTCGTCCTCGGTGGAGGCAATGTCAAACAACTGAAAGTGCTCCCCGAAGGCACCCGTGCTGGAGATAACTCCCACGCCTTCCTCGGTGGGGATCGACTGTGGGCGGCTCACCGAACGGGCTCCATTCCACCCCAAGTGGCAACGGCACAAAAGACTTCCTCCACACCTGCAGCGAAAACCGCACCGAAAGCTCCATCAAAACCTGCGCCGAAACCTGTGCCGAAACCTGCACCGAAAGCCGCCCCAAAAGCGCTTGTCAAAAAGCCAACCCCATCAAATCCGCATTCGAAATAACCCGTTCATGAAAGCCACTAATCCGTCATTAACGAGTCTTCCTGCTTGGAAAGCCCTCGCTGTTCACCAAAAGAAAATCGCCACGCAGCACCTCCGTGAGCTTTTTGATGCCGACCCCAAGCGGGGGCAACGATTCAGCGTGGAAGCCTTGGGAATTTTTCTCGATTACTCAAAGAATCGGATCACCGATCAGACCCTCGCCTTGCTTCTCCAGCTCGCCGAAGAATCTGGTTTGAAGGCCCGAATCGATTCGATGTTTCAAGGCGAAAAAATCAATCTCACCGAAGATCGGGCGGTTCTTCATGTGGCTTTGCGCGCCCCTCGGGGCACGAAAATCTTCGTTGACGGTCAAGACGTCGTCGCCGACGTCCATGCGGTACTCGATAAGATGGGGAAGTTTGCGAAACGCATCCGGAGCGGATCCTGGAAGGGCCACACGGGAAAGCGGATCAAGAATGTCGTCAATATCGGCATCGGGGGCTCCGATCTCGGTCCCGTGATGGCCTACGAAGCCCTCAAACATTACAGCCAACGCAACCTGACTTTTCACTTCGTTTCCAACGTCGATGGGATCGACTTTGTCGAGGCGGTTCGCGATCTCGACCCTGCAGAGACGCTCTTTGTGGTCTCCTCCAAAACCTTCACCACCCTTGAGACCATGACCAACGCCCAAAGCGCGCGCGATTGGCTGCTCAAAGGGTTGGGCAATAAAGTTGCCGCGGTCGCCAAGCACTTTGTCGCCGTCTCGACCAATACCGAAAAGGTCAGCGCTTTTGGGATTGATCCCGCAAATATGTTTGGCTTCTGGGACTGGGTCGGGGGTCGCTACTCCATGGATTCGGCGATCGGCCTCTCCACGATGCTGGCGGTGGGTCCGGACAATTTTCAATCGATGCTCAACGGTTTTCATCAAATGGATGAGCATTTCCGCACCGCTCCGCTGGCTAAAAATCTGCCCGTGCTGATGGGGCTGTTGGCCGTCTGGTATAATGACTTTTTCGGAGCGCAAACCGTTGCCGTTCTCCCTTACGAAAACTATCTGAAACGTTTCCCTGCTTATCTTCAGCAACTCACCATGGAGAGCAACGGAAAGCATGTCACCCTCGATGGCAAGACGGTCGATTATGATACGGGTCCGATTTATTGGGGCGAGCCAGGAACCAACGGCCAGCATTCTTTTTATCAACTCATTCATCAAGGAACCCGCCTGATTCCTTGCGATTTTATCGCCTTCGCCCACGCCCTTACCCCGCTTGGTCTGCATCACGATATCCTCCTCGCCAATGTGTTCGCCCAAACCGAGGCCCTCGCCTTCGGAAAAACCCTCGCCCAAGTCCAAGCCGAAGGCACCACCGGACCGCTCGCCCCGCATCGGGTCTTCGATGGCAACCGCCCATCGAACACGCTTCTCGCCGACCGGCTCACCCCGGAGATGCTCGGAAAACTCGTCGCTCTCTACGAACACTCCGTCTTCACCCAAGGCGCCATTTGGAAAATCAATTCCTTTGATCAATGGGGTGTCGAACTCGGTAAAGCCCTCGCACAGAAGATCATCCCTGAACTTTCCAGCCCAACCCCACCGAAACTCAAACACGATAGCTCCACCAATCAACTCATCCGGCGTTACCGGAAACTCAAAGAATCCCAATGAAATCAATCGGCTACGACCAATCTCTTTACATTCTCCCTTTCGACCATCGAGGCTCTTTCGAGACGAAGATGTTCGGCTGGCATGGTGATCTTACCCCCGCGCAGACTGCCGAAATCGCCGCCGCCAAGTTGGTGATTTACGATGGATTTAAAGCCGCCATCGCTTCTGGTGTCCCCGTCGAAAAGGCGGGCGTGCTCGTCGATGAACAATTCGGTCACGCCATCCTCACCGACGCCCGCGCCCGCGGTTATATCACCGCTTGTTCGGCGGAAAAAAGCGGCCAAGAGGAGTTTGATTTCGAGTATGGGGCCGACTTTGCGACTCATATTGAGGCGATTCGCCCCACCTTCTGTAAGGTGCTGGTGCGCTATAATCCCGAGGGCGACGCCCATCTGAATCAACGCCAAACTGCCCGATTGAAGGAACTCTCCGACTATCTCCGCGAACACAGCGAGAGTCGATTGATGTTTGAACTCCTCGTGCCAGCGGAACCCGAACAACTTCAGCGTTTGGGTGGGGACAAAAAAGCCTACGATCTTCAATTGCGCCCCACTTTGATGGTGCAAACCATCGCCGCCATGCAGGCCGCTGGGGTGGAGCCGGATGTCTGGAAAATCGAGGGTCTAGAACAGGCGAGCGATTGCGCAAAAATTGTCGCCGCCGCCACTGCCGGTGGCCGAGATCGGGTCGGGTGCATCGTTCTCGGTCGGGGTGAAGACGACGCCAAAGTCCACGAATGGTTGGCCACTGCGGCGACTGTTCCCGGCTTCATCGGCTTCGCCGTTGGACGGACGGATTTTTGGGAGCCGCTCGTCAAATTCCGTTCAGGCGAGTTTACCCGCGAGGAAGCCGTCGCCGAAATTGCCCGCCGCTACGAGGAGTTCGTCGGCATTTTCCAAAAAACGGGCACGCACTAAGCACTCCACCTTCCACAAAAATCTCAGCCACACATTTAGCAAAAATTATGAACCAAAAATCCACTCTTCAACTCGGAATGATCGGCCTCGGTCGCATGGGCGCCAATATGGTCCGCCGCTTAATCAAGGACGGCCACCAATGCGTGGTCTTTGATCGCTCCACCGAGGCCGTCGCCCAACTCGCCACCGAAAATGCCACGGGGAGCTCGAGCCTTGCCGATTTTGTGAGCAAACTCACCACCCCCCGAGCCGTCTGGTTGATGGTCCCCGCTGGAGTGGTCGACCAGACAATCAATGATCTGCTCCCACTTTTAGCGAGCGGCGACATCCTCATCGATGGCGGAAACTCCTATTATGTCGACGATATCCGTCGTGCTAAAGAGCTCGCTCTTAAAGGCATCCATTATGTGGATGTCGGGACGAGCGGTGGCGTCTGGGGGTTGGAACGTGGCTACTGCATGATGATCGGAGGCGAAACCGCGATCGTTCAGCATATCGACCCCATTTTGGCGACCTTGGCTCCGGGAATCGGAACGATCGACCGCACCCCAGGTCGCGCCCCAGGGACGGGAACGGCGGAAGAAGGTTATCTCCACTGCGGGCCGAATGGGGCGGGGCATTTCGTAAAAATGGTTCATAACGGAATCGAATACGGAATGATGGCGGCCTATGCCGAAGGCCTCGGAGTCCTTCGCAACGCGAATGTCGGGAAAAAACAAGGGGAGATCGATGCCGAAACCACCCCACTGCGGAACCCCGAACATTACCAATACGACATCAACCTTGCCGACGTTGCGGAGGTCTGGCGCCGGGGGAGCGTGATCGCTTCTTGGTTGCTCGATCTGACCGCCAGCTCCTTGGTCGAAGATCCCCATCTCGCGAAGTTTTCTGGTCGCGTATCCGATTCTGGCGAAGGTCGATGGACAATCAAAGCGGCGATCGACGAAGGCGTGCCCGTCCCCGTTCTCACCACCGCCCTCTACGAGCGGTTCGCTTCCCGGGGAGAGTCCGATTACCAAGATAAAGTGCTTTCCGCAATGCGCTTCCAGTTCGGCGGACACCTTGAAAAGCCTTCTAAATAATTGTTTGCACGATGACCCAGATCCATTCTGACGCCTTGGTTTTCTTCGGAGCCACCGGCGATCTCGCTTATAAGAAAATTTTTCCTTCGCTTCAGGCGATGATCAAGAGAGGCCACCTCGATATTCCGATCATCGGGGTGGCGAAAGCGGGTTGGAATCTCGATCAGCTCAAAGCTCGCGCCCAAGATAGTTTAGAAAAGCACGGAGGTCTCGACCCCGAAGCTTTTGCGAAACTCTCCAGTCTGCTCAGGTATGTGGACGGCGATTACAATGATCCCGCGACCTTCCTCGCCATCCGTCAAGAACTCGGATCCGCGGAACGCCCCGCCCATTATCTCGCCATTCCGCCAGTGCTTTTTGGCAAGGTGGTTGAGCAACTCAGCCTTTCTGGTTGTGCCCCTCAAGGCGCTCGGGTGATTGTCGAAAAACCTTTCGGCACCGATCTCGTTTCCGCTCAAAACCTCAACAAAATTCTTCTCGGCGTTTTTGACGACCGCCGGATTTTTCGGATCGACCATTACCTCGGAAAAAAGCCCGTGCACAACATGCTTTTCTTCCGATTTGCCAACTCGATCAGCGAATCTTTTTGGAATCGTGAACAAATTGAAAGTGTTCAGATCACCATGGCAGAAGACTTCGGCGTCCAAGGTCGAGGGGCCTTTTATGATCAAACGGGAACGATCCGCGATGTCATGCAAAATCACCTTTTGCAAGTCCTCGCCAACCTGACGATGGAGCCACCCGCCCGCACGGATAGCGAGTCGATCCGTGACGAAAAGGTCAAGGTTCTGAAAGCCATGCGACCGCTTTCACCCGATGACCTCGTCCGTGGTCAATTTCGTGGCTATCTCGACGAGCCGGGGGTGGCCAAAGATTCCCAAACGGAAACCTTCGCCGCGATGAAGCTGGAAATCGATTCTTGGCGTTGGCGGGGCGTCCCATTCTACATTCGTGCAGGAAAGTCGCTCCCCGTGACCTCGACGGAGATCGTCGTTCGCCTCCGTAAACCCCCCTCGCTGTTCACTGGTTTTGACCTGAAATCGAACTACGTTCGCATGCAGATCAATCCCGATGTCACCATCGCATTGGGTTGTAATACAATTTCCCCCCAATCCGAAACCACGGCTGCGGTCGTGGAGCTGATCGCCAGTCATCATCCCGATTCGCACGAGGTGGATGCTTACGAACGCGTCCTCGGTGATGCCTTGGCTGGCGACGCCACGCTCTTCGCTCGCGAGGATTATGTGGAGGAAGCTTGGCGGATCATTGATCCCGCTCTGCAAGCGAAGACGCCCATTTACGTCTATGAACCGAAGACTTGGGGGCCCAGCGAAGTCGATCTCCGGGTGACTCCACCCGGTGGTTGGCAAAGTCCCAAGCTTTCCTCATAGAAACCGCATCCTTTTCTCCGCCAATCTCATGCAAATTCAAGTATTGTCCGACCCCGAAGCCGTCGCCCAAGCGGCCGCCCAATCCATCGCCGCCGAAGCCCGCGCCGCGGTTGCCGCTCGCGGACGCTTTATTATGGCGGTGAGCGGAGGAAAAACTCCTTGGCAAATGCTCCGCGCTCTTGCCAACGAAGAAGTCCCTTGGGCGGAGGTCCATATCGTTCAGGTCGACGAGCGGATCGCCCCCAGTGGCGATCCCGACCGCAATCTCACCCACTTGCGCGAGAGCTTGCTTTCCCACGCTCCACTCCCACCGACGCAGATTTATCCCATGCCCGTGGAATCTCCAGACCTCGAAAGTGCGGCTCTCGATTACGCCAAAGTCCTCGAATCCATCGCGGGTTCACCCCCGGTGCTCGACCTCGTTCACCTCGGCCTCGGTCCCGACGGGCATACCGCTTCGCTGATTCCTGGGGATCTTGTACTCGAGGTGGCGGATGCTGATGTCGCCCTCACAGGGGTCTATCAAGGGCGCCGACGAATGACTCTCACCTATCCTTTGATCCATCGGGCGCGGCGGATTCTTTGGCTGGCCACCGGTGCGGAAAAAGTGGCGATGCTCGCCCGCCTCCTTGAGGGCGATCCGACCATTCCCGCCGGCCGGGTGGGTCTCGGAAACTCCCTGATCTTGGTTGATGAAGCGGCTGGAAAAAGTCTCGCTCCTCATGAGCTCCAACCGTGAACCGCCGATACTCCCAATGAACCGATCCACCTCCATTCGTCAATCTGCTCAGAAAGGCCACCCATGCGCGTAGGAATTGCTACCGATCACGGGGGATTTGGGCTGAAAGAAGAGCTCGTCGCCCAGTTGAAAACCGCGGGCTATGAGGTGGTCGACTTTGGCTCCCATGCACTCGATGCGAATGACGATTACCCTGACTACGTCGTGCCCCTCGCTCGGGCGGTGGTCGCAGGCGAGGTAGATCGTGGGGTGGCGATTTGCGGGAGTGGAGTGGGTGCTTCGGTTTGCGTGAATAAGATTCGCGGTGTCCGAGCTTGCTTGATCCACGATCACTTTTCCGCGAAGCAAGGAGTGGAGGATGACCACATGAATATCCTCTGCATGGGTGGTCGAACGGTCGGCCCTTCCGTCGCTTGGGATCTGGTGCAGACCTTTTTGATCGCGGAATATAGTCAAGCTCCCCGCCATCTCCGCCGGCTCGCAAAGGTCGCGAGCCTTGATGATTTGGTTCAATAGTCACTCGATTCCCCGAGTTCATCGGCACCGCCGTATCCGCCGACAATCTCTTTATGCCCAGAACCAAAGCCCCCATTCCATCTCCAAAGATCGTGGAACTCGCGCGCCTCGCTGAAGATGAGGCTGGCACGCGTGGTTGGCGGAGCTGGGGGCCTTATGTTTCTGAACGCCAATGGGGTACGGTTCGTGAGGATTATAGCCCCGGCGGTGATGCTTGGACTTATTTTCCGCATGATCACGCCCGCAGTCGGGCTTATCGGTGGGGTGAAGATGGGATCGCGGGCTGGTCGGATGACCAACAACATCTTTGCCTGTCTTTCGCCTTCTGGAATGGGCGCGACCCCATTCTCAAGGAGCGACTCTTTGGTCTGACCAACGGGGAGGGGAATCACGGCGAGGACGTGAAAGAGATTTATTACTACCTCGACGCCACCCCCACGCATTCCTACCTGAAGATGCTCTACAAGTATCCGCAGGCCGCGTTTCCCTACGGCCAGCTGCTCGCCGAAAACCAGCGACGTAGCCAGTTAGAGCCCGAGTTCGAACTCCTCGACACGGGAATTTTTGATGAGGATCGCTATTTCGATGTCTTCATCGAATACGCGAAGGCCACCCCAGAAGATATTTTGGTTTTGGTCACCATTGAAAACCGTGGACCTGACGACGCCACCCTCACGGTTCTCCCCCAGTTATTCTTTCGGAATACTTGGACTTGGAAGACCGACGTGCCGAAACCGGTCATGACCGCCGAGGATCAGGGGATCAACATCGAACACGAACATTTGGGGAGTTGGCGCTGGGACGCCGATGCCCATTCAGGGCTGTTGTTTTGCGATAATGAGACCAATCCTCGTCGTCACGACGGGCAACCTGACGCCCACGGTTATTTTAAAGACGCCTTCCATGAGTATGTCGTTGAGGGGGATACCCATGCGGTCAATCCCGATCAGACCGGGACGAAAGCCGCGGCCATCTACCCTTTGAGCGTGCCGTCTGGGGGATCGAAACAGATTCGCTTGCGTCTTCGGCGGGTAGGGGAACTGCCAAGTTCCGCCTCACCCTTTGGGGATTTTGATGACCTCTTCAATGAACGGCGAAGCGAAGCCGATGCTTTTTATGACAACCTCCAAACCCATCCTGATGCCGATGCGCGGCGCGTTCAGCGTCAGGCCTACGCGGGGATGATCTGGAGCAAGCAATTTTATCATTTTAACGTCCAAAGTTGGCTCGACGGCGATCCCACCCAGCCTGCGCCTCCACCAGAACGGCAGCGGGGACGGAACCATGATTGGCGGCATCTCGATGTCGCAGCGGTCATTTCGATGCCGGATAAGTGGGAGTATCCGTGGTTCGCGGCTTGGGATCTCGCCTTCCATTGTGTGGCTTTTTCGGACCTTGACCCGGAGTTTGCGAAGTCGCAACTCCTGCTCTTCACCCGCGTCTGGTGTATGCATCCGAACGGTCAGCTCCCCGCCTACGAGTGGTCATTTGGAGACGTGAATCCGCCGGTGCACGCCTGGGCGACTTGGCGTCTTTTTGAGATCGACCGGCGGGCTCGTCGGCAGAAAGACCCCGCGTTTTCTGGAGACATGGGCTTTTTGGAGCGGGTCTTTCTGAAACTGCTCCTCAATTTTACTTGGTGGGTGAACCGCAAGGACGAGCAGGGCCGGAATATTTTTCAAGGCGGGTTCCTTGGCTTAGATAATATCGGGTGCTTTGATCGGAGCAGTCCTCTTCCTACGGGCGGATTCATCAATCAAGCAGATGGAACCAGCTGGATGGCAATGTATTGCGTGAATATGCTCCGCATCGCTATCGAGCTCGCCTTGTTCAATTCCGCCTACGAAGAGACGGCGACCAAGTTCTTTGAGCACTTCCTTTCCATCGCCAGCGCGATCAACGGCGAGGGGGATGATCACCTTGGCCTTTGGGACGAATCCGATGAATTTTATTACGATCAACTCAGCCTCCCTCAGGTGGGCCAACAGCCCATTAAAATTCTTTCCGTCGTGGGCCTTATCCCGCTTTTCGTGGTCGAAATCCTCCATTCTCGGGTTCTCGACCGCCTCCCGGAATTTTCTAAACATCTCGCTTGGGTTCTCCGGGAACGCCCGAAACTCGCCAATCTCATTTCCAGATGGGAAGTCCCCGGTAAGGGCAATTCCCAACTCCTTTCGCTGCTCCGTGGAAGCCGGATGAAGGCTTTGCTCAGCCGAATGCTCGATCCCCAGAGCTTCCTTTCCGATCACGGAATCCGCGCCCTATCCAAGGTGCACCAAGCATCGCCATTTCATTTCCGCATCGGCACGGATTCTTTCGATGTCGATTACTGGCCCGCCGAATCTCATAATCGGGTCTTCGGCGGAAATTCCAATTGGCGAGGCCCGATCTGGATGCCGATCAACTTTCTCCTCATCGAATCCATCCGCCAATTTCACCACTATTATGGCGACGATTTCCTCGTCGAATGCCCAACGGGTTCTGGCCAAATGCTCACCCTCGAAGCCGTAGCCAACGAGTTGTCTCGCCGGATCACCACGCTTTTTCTCGTCGGCGCAAACGGCCAGCGCCCCGTGCTCCAAAGCCATCCCAAACTGGCGACCGATCCGCATTTCAAAGATTATCTCCTCTTCTTTGAATACTTTCACGCCGATGATGGTCGGGGCCTCGGCGCCTCCCATCAGACAGGCTGGACGGGGCTGATCGCTCAATTACTCAACGCGCCACCCCTCATCCCCACCGCCGCTCATTCTCCGAACGCTTAGCGACTCTGCGGCTTGCTGATCGGCCGAGCATCGAGGAGGCTACTCCCCATTTCTGTGGCGGGCTTTCTTCCTTCTGCGGGACCTGTGGGCACAACGCCCAGGGTCAGGTGATCAAACTTTTCCGAATCCCTGATTGCCTGGCTTTTGATTTCTGCAGTGGACGCTTCCACGCGCACGACCTTGCCATCCTCAAGGACGCGGATCAGCCAACCACCAAAAGTATGACCTCGCGTCTCCGAGTAAATGCTCACCGTTCCGGATACGGTTCGCGCGTTGGCGGGGGAGAGCTGGATTTCCACGGGGTAAGTGGTGAGAAAAGTCGACTTGCCGATCAGCGGAGAGGAATAAAATTCCCCATCGGTCGGCAGATCACTCACTTGGCGTTGAATGTCGTAGACTTCGCCCTCTCCCTTGCCGCTTCTGGCGATAAAAAAGCATTGGACTTCGTATGGGCCTTTGACTTGGTGAATATTCATCGATCCAAAGTGAACCATTACTCCATTTTGACGAACGGCTTCCCTGACTCGGGTATCCTCTTTAAAATATTTTTTCACCTTACTGCTCGTGTAAATTGTTGTAGCAGTGATGCTTCCAACTTCAGCGTTCATGTTTGAACCGCAAAAGAGCAGGCCGAAAAGTGGGGAAAAGTGTTTCATGCGCATCGGGATTTCGTACGGAGGGTTGAACCATTAGCCGAGTTATTTTTTAAATTAAACATGATAATTTTTAAAATCAATCCTTTTGAGATTAAATAAGAATTCTCTTGGAAAAGTTTAGTTGAAGAATATGATGCTTGATTTTTATGGCTACGGCAGACTCATCGTTGATTTTATTTGATTGCTTGTCAGGAGGGCATCGGACTGTTGATAAGACGCCGTTTAAAATCGGGAGCGGTCTGGATTGCGACTGGCGGATCGATGACTTTTCAGTCGCCGACGAGCACTGTGTGATCCAGAGGAAGGGGCGATCGTTCTTTCTTTTAGCCTCGAATCAGGGCAGGACGATTTTGTTCGACGGGCAGACCACGGGTGGGGGGGAAGTGGAAATGAATATCGATCACACCTTGATCATCGGTGGAAATCTCTTTGCCTTGTATGGGGCGAGCGATGCCCAGAGGTGGCTGAGTCAGATGAACCATGCGATTTGGTTTATTTTCGATAAAGGGCAATCGCAGAAGCACGGGCCTTTTGCTTTTTCTGGATTGGCTGGCGCCTTACATTCTTATGGATTGCCCCAGAGGGATACGATCCTCCTCTGCGGTGGCCTGACGACGATGGGCTTTTATGGTGAGCAAATCGCTCATTGCCTCCCCAACGGAGCGTCCGTGGATTCTTTTCCCTCCACCGCACCCTCTCCAGTGAACTCGGCGGAGGTGGATCTCGAATATGGGGAATTTACCTGCCCTGTTTGTTGGCTGAAATTTGATCGGGGCGACGCCATGAGCATTGCTGTCCACGCCTCGCTTCGGGGTGATCCGGTTCTCGGCGAGGAACAGCTCCAGCGCTTTCACGCCACCCGTTTCAATGATCGCGGCCAGGCGCTAGATGCCATGGGCATTCCCGCCCCCGACCTCGCCTGTCCGCACTGTCGGCGCAAGCTCCCCCAAGGGTTTCTTGATATGCCCCATCTGATCTTCTCGATCGTTGGGGCGCCGTCTTCTGGAAAGTCTTATTATCTAAGCGTTTTAATTAAGGTCATCCAAACCACCCTCTTCAGGAATTTCGGGATTACTTTTCGCGATGCGGATCCCAGTGCCAATGTCATTCTTAATCAGATGAAGACCCAGCTCTTTTCTGCTTCCACCCCTGAGGATGCAATGCTGGCGAAGACGGAACTGGAAGGGGCGATGTATGAGACTTTGCCGCGACTCGGTCGGAAAGTGCCTCTGCCCAAGCCTTTTATCTTTAATCTATCCAACCCGCGAGATCAGTCGAAAAATGTCTCGGTGGTCTTTTACGATAACGCGGGAGAACATTTCGAACCGACTCGGGACAGCGCCGATTCCCCGGGCGCCCAACACATCGCGGCGGCTTCGGGAATCTTTTTTCTCTTTGATCCCCTGCACAATGCCGAGTTCAAAAAGCGGCTCGCTGGCTTGGTTGATCCTCAGATCGATGCTCGCCGCATGGATCAGCAGGACATCATTCTCGCCGAAAGTGAGGTGCGCATTAAAAGTCTCCTCGGCCTCAATTCCCGCCAAAAAATCGCCACCCCGCTGGCGGTTATCGTCGGAAAATCAGATACTTGGCTCCATCTCCTTGGCCCCAACGCCATCCAATCACCCTTGCACGATGGCGAATTGGATCTGGCAATCGTGGCGAGGAACTCCGCCCTCGTGCGTGATCTCCTCTTCGATCTTTGCCCCGCGATCGTTGCCAACGCCGAAGCGATCTCTTCCGAGGTGATGTTCTTTGCCGCCAGTCCGCTGGGCTGTTCTCCCGTGGAGTTCATCGATTCTCGAGGCATGAAACTCATCGGGCCTGATCCCCAAAAGCTCCGCCCGCAATTCGTCGAAATCCCCACCCTTTGGGTGCTCTCCCGGGTCGCGCCCGGTCTGGTGCCCTCGATCACCCTCCCGAAAGATTCTTGACCGATGGCTTGGCAACTCATTTACACCAGCGCCCCGCGATCCCTCGAGGCGGGTCGTTCGGGATTCGGAACGGTGGCGCGGCATCGCTCACTGAGTCCGCTCCTCGTGGCGGCGATTGAGCGCACCAGTCAGTTTTCGCGACTTCCCGGGGTGGATACCGATCGGGTGATCTTTAGTCACCGAATCGTGGCGGTGGCCGGTGGGCGGTTTCACGTGCTGAGTGCGATTCGCGATGCTGGCGCTGATTACACAGGGAGAACCAATCATATCGCCCATCATTTGATTGTTGATCCGCGGGAGATCGCCCAGATGGGGGGAGCAGGGATTTCGCCTGCGGAAGTCTTGCTGAGTTTTCCGTGGAAGACTTCTTGGAGTGAAAATCCCCGGTATTTTGAGGAGAATGAGGCGGTTTCCCTAGGAAATCTCCGCGCGGGCTCTCGGGGTGGAGGCTGGCAGCGACTTACGGGAAATGCTCAACACGCCTGGTTGCTGGCCGCTGGTGAGGCGAGTCGTGGCGCTTATCTCGTCCAACCCTCGGGAGCCGATTTGCGCGAGTGCTTCGCCGAATCTTTGCGCCTGATTCCTGAGCGACTCTGGCAGATTGCCTTCACCACTTCGCTCCAGCCAAGTGATGAGCCTGCCGATTTTCGGTGGATTGGCATTGAAGAGCGCTCGCCGCTCCGGGCGCAGGTGGAATCCTCGGGTCGGCCGGTGCTGAACCTGACTCTCCCTGCTACTTTACCCCAGCCAGAAATCCCTGAAGTGGCTCCAGCGGTGGAGGTTGTCGAAACACAATTTTTGCGAGGAGGCGGGGGAGACTTTTCTTCTAGTCCAGAGGTCGCCGAGGATATTCCCCCGGAGATGCTCCGACCTCCACCCGGGGGAGGTCAGCAACCTTTCACGGAACGCTTACCTTCAAAATTTCCCAGTCCCTTCAAGGCGCCGAAAGCTCCCCCACGATCCCCGGCAGTCGGCGGGGCCAATGCCATGGGGAAGAAGGGGTTTCCGTGGTTGCCCGCGGTCGTGGGGGTGCTAGTCTTGGTAGCTGCCGGCTTGGGGTGGTTTATTTACGATCGAGCGCAGAAAGGGGCTACGGGTGGAGCAGGGGAAACGACTTCGGCGGGAAAGAAGGGGATCGAGGCGGCTTACCAAG
>JBAWZW010000025.1:0-26076 GCA_037142835.1 Verrucomicrobiota bacterium | reverse complement strand
AAGCCCCAGTATACCGCACCCGCGCGGGAAATAAGCCCGGCAACCACGCCCCCAATGGCCCATAAACAAAGCCCATCACAAACAGCCCAAGGCAGAGAAATAATCCCACCCACCACAGCGAACCACTCCCCAACATCGGCTTCAATAAAACCCCCGTCACCATGGTCGCCAAGACCCCACCAATCAACACCGCCCGAGGAGTAAATCGGTCAGATAGCCAGCCCGCCAACCCAATCCCCACCGCCATAAAAAGGATCGCAAAAAGTTGCACCGCCAAAAACGTTTCCCTCCCATAGCCCAACTTCCCCGTCCCAAAACCAAGCGCAAAGGCGGTCGACAAATAAAATAAAGCAAAACACGCAACCACCCCCAACGTCCCACAGAGAGTTTCCCGCCAATGATGCCGAAGCAACTCCGCTAGCGGCACCGCCGGTGGGCGTTGATGCGCAATCATCGCCGTAAATGCCGGCGTTTCCGTCAGTCGCAACCTCACCCACAGCCCAACCCCAACCAAAACCGCACTCGCCAAAAAAGGCAGACGCCACCCCCACTGCCGAAAGGCCCCATCATCAAGCCACAGACCAAGAATCAAAAATAATCCATTCGCCGCAATAAATCCCACGGGCGCCCCCAACTGCGGAAACATCCCATAGCGCCCACGCCAACCTCGTGGAGCATTTTCTACCGCCAACAACGCCGCCCCACCCCACTCGCCCCCCAACCCAAATCCTTGCCCAAACCGCAGCAAACAAAGCAACAGCGGTGCCGCCACCCCAATCGCCGCGTGCGTCGGCAAAAAAGCGATCGCAAAAGTCGATCCCCCCATCAAGAGCAGCGAGGCGACCAGTGTCGATTTTCTACCCACCCGATCGCCAAAATGCCCAAAGACCAGTGCCCCAATCGGCCGAGCAATAAAGGCCACAGCGAGAGTCGCATAACTAGAAAGCAACTGCATCGAAGCACTTTCCGCAGGGAAAAATAGTGGCCCAAAAACTAACGCCGCCGCGGTGGCATAAATGTAGAAGTCGTAAAATTCCACCGCCGTACCCACGAGGCTGGCGAGAAGGATCCGTTGGGGCGAGGTGCGTTGCATCACTCCAAATTAACCGCAACCCCGTTCCCTGAGCAACGCCGTTGCCAAAGCTTCTTCCATCTTCCACAGAAAATCCTCTATTCTCAAATACTCGTTCACTCACTCCCCACGCCATCAACCCATCACCCTACACCCGATGCCCAACCACGAAAATTCCCCACCGCTTCCCTCCCCCACTGGAAATCCGATGCCCCCCACGGACAATCCCCAGCCCACCTCCATCCACGATGCCCTCGTCAAAGAGGCTAAACTTATTTTAAATAATCCACCGACCTCGGAAACCTCTCGCGCGTTTAACCGCATCTACCAAGCGGCCTTAGATGGACACCCTGAAGCTCAATTCTTAGTTTACCAATGCTACACAAATGGCAATGGCGTCGAAAAGGCCGACGATCAATCTATCCTCTGGCTCCAAAAAGCTGCCGATTCCAACTTCCTCAGCGCTTTATTTCGCTTAGGAATGTTCCACCTCAATAGCGTTCCTCCGCACACCGAAAATGCCATCTCCTGCTTTGAAAAAAGTGCCGATCTCGGCAACCTCGCTTCGGTTTACATGCTGGCGATCACCTACAAAGAACAAGGCGACCTTCTCAACCAACTCAAATGGGACAAGCAATGCGCTCTCCATGGCGATCCCGATTCTTTATATGCGATGCGAATTCACTATCAACGAAACACGATTACAGATGCCGATCTGCCCGAAGCCGGCGCTTGGCTTTCTCTCTTCGAAGACGCCTTCACTACCAAAAAAAACTCCGAAGAACTCGCCTGCTTTCAGCTAAATCCCCAAAACGCCAATAGTCAAAGTCCCGCACTGGCCATCAAACGCCGCATGTCCCCATCGCAACTCGACCAAAGTACCCAGCACTATGAAGATCTGGTCAAGCAGCGGATCAAATGGACTCGCCTAAGGGCCGAAAAAGGAAAGCGGGATGACCAAGGTGACCTCGGTTGGTGCTTCAGAAACGGCTACGGGGTCACCAAAGACTGGGCCGAAAGCGCTCGCTGGTGGCAAATGGCTGCCGAACAAGGACTAACGTCCGCCCAAAATAACCTCGGCCATTGCTATAAATATGCCGAAGGCGTGGAGCAAAATCATCAGGAAGCCGTCCGCTGGTTTCAAAAGTCCGCCGACCAAGGCGACCACACCGCCCAGTATAACCTTGGTCACTCCTACTGCATGGGTCTAGGGGTTCCCCAAGACTACCATCAAGCCTCAGTCTGGGTCAGAAAATCTGCGGAAGCCGGTAACCGAAAGGCCCAGCATAACCTCGGTTTTTTCTACGAAAATGGTTGGGCCGTCCCCCAAAATTATCCCCAAGCCCTCGCTTGGTTTCGTTACGCCATCGCTCGTGGCATCGCCCAAGCTCAGGAAGATGCCGATAAAATCACCGCTCTCATGTCTCCCAAAGAACTAGAGCAAGCGCTTCAATCTTACCAAGAACTTCAAGAACAATACCCCATCCGCTAGCGTCTCCCCCAAGGCCAAATGAGTCCCCGCTTCCCAAGAATCTTCCCAACGCCCCGCTCACGACTCCATTCAACGAGGCCAGAATTGTCCCAGACTGCTACTCCCCAAAGTCAGCTCATCCTCAGCCTCTTGCCGACTGAACCCGCAACCCGCAACCCGCAATCGCTCCATCGCCATCGGTAATCGCCCCAACAGGATGGTCAAATGCCCATCCCCCGCCATCCATCAACTCCCCAGCCAAAAATCTCCGCATCATCCATCCATCGACTCCTGAAAGCATTGAAAGCATTTGCGACCACCTCATCTTCCGCTACTCTCTCCCTCAGATGAACTTCCAAGAACGTATCGATTCCGACTTAAAAAATGCCATGAAAGCCCGCGATGCCGAACGCCTCAGCGTCATCCGCATGCTCAAAAGTGCCCTCAAAAATCTCGCCATCGAAAAGGGCGGACTGCACTTCATCCTCGACGAACCCACCGCGCTCTCCGTCGTCCGCAAGGAACTGAAAAAACGCCAAGACTCCATCGAAAGTTTCGAAAAAGGCCAACGCCCCGATCTCGCCGCCCAAGAAAAATCCCAGGCCGCCATCCTCGCCGCCTACCTTCCCGCCCCACTCACCGATTCCGAAATCGCCTCCATCGTCGCCAACTCCATCGCCGAACTCGCCGCCACCTCCAAAGCCCAAATGGGCGCCGTCATGAAACGCGCCACCGAACTCGCCGCAGGTCGCGCCGATGGCCGAGTCTTAAGCGCCGCCGTCAGCAACGCCCTCGCCTAATTACCTCGCTCACAACAATTTAAACATTAATTTCCACTCCGCCTCTCCTATGGTCAGTGCTATTATCGTCGCCGCTGGAAGCAGTCGTCGCATGGGCTTCGACAAACTTTTCGCCCATCTCGCAGGAAAACCCGTCCTCTGGCATTCCCTCAAAGCTTTCAACGATTGTCGCCAAGTCGGCGAAATCCTCATCGTGACTAAAGATGAACATATGGACGAAGTCGAAGCCCTCGTCGCGAGTGGCCCCTTTAAAAAAGTCACCAAGGTCATTAGCGGAGGCGACGAACGCCACATCTCCGTCTGGAATGGCCTCCAATCCATCAATAGTCGCGGCAGCGAATATGTCGCCATTCACGACGGCGCCCGCCCACTCACCACCCCAAAACTCATCAAAGATTGCCTCGACCTCGCCAAAATTCACGGCGCCGCCTGCTGCGCTTCCCAAATTCCCGATACCGTCAAACGCGCCAATATCGAACAAATGGTCACCGAAAGCGTCGAGCGCACTGGCCTCTGGGCCATGCAAACTCCCCAAATATTTTCTAGTGGCTTAATCCTCCAAGCCTATGCCGCCCTCATGGCAAAGCACGAAATGGTCACCGACGAAGTCTCTGCCGTTCAGAAACTTGGAAAGAAAATTGCCATCATCAAAAATGAAGATTGGAATTTCAAAATCACTTTTCCCCACGATCTCGATCTCGCCGAACATGTCCTCGCCCTCCGCCTAAAACAACATCTCCAAGCCCATCCCTCTTCAGTGCCCTAGCCCTCATGGATTATCCCTATCGCCTCACCAAACTCCCCAACGGCACGCGCATTGCCTCCATCGAAATGCCCTACATGAAAAGCGTCAGCGTCGGCTTCTGGGCCGCCATCGGCGGCCGCCACGAAACCGCTCGCGAAAGCGGCGTCGCTCACTTCATCGAACACCTCCTCTTCAAAGGAACCAAACGCCGATCCGCTAAAAAAATCACCGAATCCGTCGAAGGGATCGGAGGCTACCTCAACGCTTTCACCACCGAAGATCATACCTGCTACTACGCCAAAGCCGCCGCTCCCCATCTCCCCCACCTCTGCGATGTCCTCAACGATATGTTCCAAGAGAGCAAGTTCGCCCCCACAGAAATCGAACGCGAACGCGAAGTCATCCGCGAGGAAATCCTCATGTATCGCGACCAACACTCCCAGCGTGTCCAAGAACTCCTCACCGAAACCATGTGGCCGAATCATCCCCTCGGACGCCCCCTCACCGGGACGGTCAAAACCATCGGCAATCTCCACCGCGAACAACTCCTCCGCTTCCACAAACGCCACTACGTCGGCCGTAGCACGATCGTCACCGTCGCCGGTCCCGTCGCCCACGAACACGCCGTCCAACTCCTCTCCCCTCTCCTCTCCTCTCTCCCCACAGGCCAATCCCCACGCTTCATCCGCAGTCACACCAAACAGGATCAACCCCTCGTTTGCCTCAATACTCAAGACACCGAACAAACTCATCTCGCCATCGGCTTCCGCACCTTCGGTCGCTCCGACGAACGCCGCTTCGCCCTCAAGCTCCTCTCCGTCATTCTCGGCGAAAATATGAGCTCCCGCCTCTTCCAAAAACTTCGCGAACGCCACGGCTTCTGCTACAGCATCCAAAGCTCCGTCGTCACCCTCGCCGATACCGGCGCCTTTCACATCTCCGCTGGCCTCGACGCCGCCAACCTCGAAAAAGCCATCCGCCTCATCCTCCAAGAACTAACCAATATCTGCCAAAAACCCCCCAGCATCGCCGAACTCAAAAAAGCCCGCGATTATACCATCGGCCAAACTCTCATGGGCCTGGAATCCACCTCCAACCAAATCATCTGGATGGGTGAAAGCCTCCTCGCCTACCAACGCGTTCTCTGCCCCGAAGAAACCGAACGCCAACTCCTCGCCGTCTCCCCAGAAGAAATCCAACGCGTCGCCGCCCACGTCATCAATCCCGCCCACATCTCCCTCGCCATCGTCGGCCCCGTCAAAAATCCCGAAAAAATCCGCTCCTGGCTCTCCTAACCCTCTCCACCACAAAGTGATCCCATTCAAAAATCTCGCCCAAACTCGCACTCCAGACGGCTCTCAATTCTCCCTCCACGAACACGATGGCGACTTCTTTCTTAAACTCAATGGTCGCCAGTTGATGAGCACCACTTCCACCTTTTCCGAACTCCTCCTCGCCCAATTACCCTGCGCTCGCCTCGCCCACCAACCCAAGGCTTCCGTCCTCATCGGTGGCCTCGGCCTCGGCTACAGCCTCCAACGCGTCCTCGCCCTCCTCCACCCACACGCCTCCGTCCATGTCGCCGAACTCCTCCCCGAAGTCGTCGACTGGAATCGCCAGTTTCTCCGCTCCGTCAACGGCAAACTCCTCGATGACCCCCGCGTGAAAATCCTCGTCGGCGATGTCTTCGAATTCATCCGCCGCTCCCCACCCGCCACCTACGACGCCATTCTCCTCGATGTCGATAACGGCCCAACCTCTCTCGTTCAGGCCAAAAATGCCCGCCTCTACGATCGCCAAGGCTTCGGCCTTCTCCGCCGCAGCCTTCGCCAAAACGGCACGGTCGCTTTTTGGTCCGCTTGCGAAGAGCCAGCCTTCGTTCGAAGCCTCGGCCGAGCCGGCTTCACTACCCTAGCCGTCCCCGCCAAAGCCCACGAACGCGCCAAACGCGAAGCCCACGTCATCTACCTCGCCACCCGCGCCGAAAAACTCTCCGAAGTCACTCCCCCCATTCTCCCGAAATCCACCGCCAAAAAAAATTCCACACCTCCAGCAACCCACCGCAACCCCAAAAAAACCTCCCCATCACGCTATTAATCGTTTTTTAAAAAAACCTCCTTGCTCTTTTCTTCACATTCCCTACATTCCCCGCCCCATGCCTCGATCCATTGCACGTCGCAAGACGAAAAAATCAGCCGTTAAGCGTATCAAAGTGACCGGAACAGGTAAACTGATGCGCCGCAAAGCGGGCCTCCGTCACCTCGCCTCAAGCAAAAGCTCCAAGCGGAAACGGAAACTCGGTAAAGACGGAGAAATCCATTCCACTATGGTGGACCGGATGAGGGAACTCCTTCCCTTCGCCTAAACCCGATCAATCGATCTAACCACCTGCTCCGCCTCGCGGAGTTCCTCAGCGAATGAGGTCGGTTAGATTTTCACCAAAAGAACCATTCGCTGAAATAAACTGGAGGCCCACAAAAATGGGTTTTAACTAACTATGGCACGCGCCACAAATGCTCCCGCTAGTCGGGAACGCCGCAAAAAAGTCGTCGATCTCGCCCGCGGTTACCGGGGTCGTCGATCAAAGCTCTTTCGCTATGCGAAAGATGCCGTCTACAAAGCCCAACACTGGGCAACCCGCGATCGCAAAACCCGCAAGCGGAACTTCCGCATGCTTTGGCAACAACGCATCAATGCCGCCGCTCGCGCCCTCGGCCTCACTTACTCTCGTTTCATCGAAGGCCTAAAAGCCGCCTCCATCGATCTCGATCGCAAAATCCTCGCCGACCTCGCCGTCACCGATCCAGCTGCCTTCACCGCCATCTTCAATAAGGCCAAGGCTGCCCTCGACTCGAAACGCGACGCCGCGAAAAAAATCGCCTAGTCAAACCTTCAAACCTCTTCTCCGCAGCCTCGGACGCGCCCGCGTGTTCGAGGCTGCGTTGTTTATTCCGTTCCCTTCCCACCACCCTCTCCACCGCTTCTTCTCCTTATCCTTCTCCTTATGGATCTCCAACTCCAGCAACTCGCTACCACCGCGCTCGCCGAAATCCTCGCCGCCACCGCTCCCGAGACCGTCGAAGCCATCCGCATCCAATACCTCGGCCGCTCTGGCTCGATTTCCGTCCTCAGCGAAGGCATGAAGTCTCTCGGAAAAGACGACAAACCTCGCATCGGCAAACTCCTCAACGATACCCGTAACTCCGTCACCACCGCCCTCGACCAACGCAAACTCGAACTCGCCGCCCATGCCGATGCCCTCGCTTTCGCCGGCGTCGATACCTCTCTCCCAGGCACCACCACCCCCCAAGGTTCCCTCCACCCCATCACCCAACTCCAAGATCGGGCCATCCAAATCTTCCGCAGAATGGGCTTCGCTCTCGCCGATGGCCCCGACATCGAAACCGAATGGCATTGCTTCGATGCCCTCAATACCCCCGCCGATCACCCCGCCCGCAACGAAAAAGATACCTTCTACCTCCCCGACGGACGCCTCCTTCGCACCCACACCAGCACGATCCAAATCCGTACCATGGAAAAATGCGCACCCCCCATCCGCATCATCGCCCCAGGGGCCGCCTACAGGCGCGATGAAGTCGACGCCACCCACCTCGCCCAATTCAACCAAATGGAAGGCCTCTACGTCGCGGAAGGCGTCAGCATCGCCGACCTCAAAGGCACTCTCGAATTCTTCTTCCGTGAACTCTTCGGCCCCGATGCCCAATTCCGCTTCCGCCCACACTTCTTCCCCTTCACCGAACCCAGCTTCGAAGTCGATATCAAAGCCACCGCTCTAGGCTCCGCTGATCGCTGGCTCGAAATCGCGGGCTGCGGAATGGTCGATCCCGCCGTCTTTCACTCCATCAACCTCCACCGCAACGACTCCGCTTACGACCCCGAAAAATTCACCGGCTTCGCCTTCGGCTTCGGACTCGATCGCCTCGCCATGATCATGTCCGGCACCCCAGATATCCGCGCCTTCACCGAAAACGACCTCCGCTTCCTCTCCCAGTTTTAATCAACACCAAAATCATCGTAAGTCACTCCACGACACAATAATCCATCTCCCCATCACCCGTAGCTAAGCATCACCGATCAAGCGCCAACACCCATCTTCCCGCACCCCTTTTTCCTATGAAAATCTCTCTCAACTGGCTCCGTGAACTCGTCGATCTCCCCCCCAATATCCCTGCGCTCGTCGATCTCCTCACCCTCGCCGGTGTCGAGGTCGAAGGCATCGCCTCCTCCGGTATCTCCAATCCTCACCTCGTCGTCGCCGAAATCAAAGAGTCACTCCCACATCCCAACGCCGATCGCCTCAGCGTCTGCCAAGTCGACGACGGCTCCCCAACCCCCCGACAAATCGTCTGCGGAGCCAAAAATTACATAGTCGGCGATAAAGTCCCACTCGCCCTCCCCGGCGCGGTCCTTGGTCCTGATTTCACCATTAAAGTCGGCAAACTCCGGGGCGTCGAAAGCCAAGGGATGCTTTGCAGCGCCGATGAACTCGGCATGCCCAAAGGCGCCGATGGCCTCCTCATCCTCCCCTCCACCTCCCTCCCCGGTACCCTACTATCCGAACTCTTCCCAGGTGACACCGTCCTCGATCTCGAAATCACCCCCAACCGTCCCGATTTACTCAGCCACGTCGGCATCGCTCGCGAAATCGCCGCCCTTACCTCCAAAACGCTCCGCCTCCCCCAACACCACCAATTCGACGAAGGCTTTGCCACCAATGTCGTCGACGTCCTCGGCGAATCTTGCCGCTTCTACACCGCCCTCGAAATCAATCAAGTCTCCGTCGGCCCAAGCCCCGACTGGCTCCGCCGTAAACTCGAATCCCTAGGCCTCCGCTCCATCAATAATGTCGTCGACATCACGAACTTCGTCATGCTCGAAACCGGGCAACCACTCCACGCCTTCGATGCCGATAAACTCCACGGCCCCATTTGCGTACGCCCAGCACTTCCCAACGAAGTATTCATCGCCCTCGATGGCAAATCCTCCACCCTCCAACCCCATCACCTCGTCATCGCCGATGACACCCAAACCCTCGCCCTCGCAGGCATCATGGGCGGCCTCTCCTCCAGCGTCACCGCCACCACCCGCAATCTCCTCCTCGAAAGCGCCCACTTCTCCCCTCAAAATATCCGCCGCTCCTCCCGGGAACTCGGCATCTCCACCGATTCCAGTTACCGCTTCGAACGCGGCGTCGATCTCCTCGGGGTTCTCCCCGCCTCCCACCGCGCCGCCTCGCTCATCACCCAAATCGCCGGCGGCTCCCGAGGCGACTTCGCCCTCGGCCTCGACGGCGATTCCCCTCTTCACTTCGATCCCCTCCAATCACTCCAAGATAACTCCCAAACCGTTTTCACTCAAACGGTTCCACTCCGCGCCGAACGCGTCACCGCCATCCTCGGCACCCACATCCCCACTCCTCGCATCGATTCCATCCTCACTGGATTCGGCTTGGCAAAGACTCCCACGGGTTGGGAAATCCCCTCTTTCCGCTCCGACTTAAGCCGTGAAATCGATCTCATCGAGGAAATCGCCCGCGTCGTCGGCATCAACTCCATCCCGCCTCGCCTCCAAGCGCAATTTGCCCCCGTCAGCCCATCCGACCTCGCTTACGACCGCTCCTCCAACCTCCGTAAATCTCTCGTCGCCCAGAGCTTTTCCGAAGCCCGTACCCTCACCCTCATCAGTGAAAATCTCCACGGTCTTCACCTCTCCCACCACACCCCAGCACAGTTTCTCCGCGTCAAAAATCCCATGAACGAGGATCAATCCATCCTCCGCCCCACTCTCCTCCCCGGCCTCCTTCAGGCCCTCGGGAAAAATGCCCGCATCGGGGCAAAATCGATCCGCCTCTTCGAAATCGGTCGCGTCTTCGCCTCCCTAGACCCCCTCTCCGCCAACGAAGAATCCACGCACCTCGCCTTCACCTTCTCCGGCCCGCTCTCCGATCGCTCCTGGCGTAATCCCGCAGGACCAGAAGCCGATCTCTTTCACCTCAAAGGCGTTATCAGCAATGTCTTCGGCCAAGAAACCACTTTCATCCCCCACTCCAATCCCCTCCTCGCCCTCTCCATCCTTATCCAGATTTCTGGAAAAATCGTCGGTTCCGCTGGCCAACTCTGGCCAAAAGATGCCTCCGCTCTCGACGCCTCTTCTCCCGTCCTCTTCGCCGAAATGAATCTCTCCGCTCTCCCCCTCACCATCTCCTCCCACCGCTATCGCGAAATCCCTCGCTTCCCCACCACCTCTCGCGATATCGCCCTCATCGCCCCTCTCCTCCTCCCTCACGCCGATCTCCAATCCTTGCTCCAGTCCGCCCAAGAACCACTCCTCTCTTCGGTCGAATTATTCGATGTCTTCACCGATCCCACAGGAGAAAAAATTCCCGCAGACAAAAAATCCCTAGCCTACTCCCTCACCTACCAAAGTGCCGATCGCACTCTGACCGCCGATGAGGTCAACGCTGCCCACTCCCGCCTCAAAGACCGCCTAAAATCCAACCTCCCAATTAGCTTCCGCGAGTAACCCACTCCAAATCAAGGCACTCGGCCACGCGTCGATCCCGGCCCTCCCTGCCACCCGCCACGCCCTGACCTCGCAGCTCCACTCAAAATCTCCGTCTTCGTCTCCGCAGGAAGCGGACTCGCCGCCACCCACTGCTTCGCCGCATCCGCATCACTCCTCATCCAGCTTCCCACCACCTCCCCAAGCGACGCCGTCCGCGCTTTTGGATCCGTAATCGTATTCGCCCAAGTCACCGCCTCCAAAGGATTACTCCGCACCACCGCTGACGCAAATCGTGCCCGAGTTCCATCCGTCTCCACCCCCGGTGCCAACCCCTTCATATACGCCGTCGCCCCAACCACATCCTTCTGCGCCCACTGCGAAACCGTCTCCGCCAAAGCACTGTTCTTCGCTTCACCCGCCGGTAATGTCCCCACCCACGCCATCGCCTCCCCCGGATTGGTACCCGCCGCCCGACCCGCAAGCTGACGCACCATCGCCGCCTTCATACTCTCATCCGTAATCCCCAATGCCGCCTCTCGGGCAGCCGTCTCCCCACGCTGCGTGACCAACTGACTCACCAAAGTATCGATTACATAGCCACGCGCCCGACTAACCCCCTCACCCTCAGCTAATTGCAACGCCTGCCCAATATTGGACTTCGCTAATTGATTGATCACCGAGGACATCGCCCAGTTGCCATCCTGCGAATCTTTACCCTTGTTCTCCCCGTTCGCCTTCGCCCAAGCCACCGCCTCCTGCGGATTAGCTCGCGTCCAAGTCTGCAAGACCGTGTTCATCCCCCCAAACTTCGATCCCGGATCCTTTAACCCCTGCACATAGGCCATCGACGACTGCGGATCGAGCTTCGTCCACTTTTGTAAAAGCATCGCCGCTTCCCGACTCCGCCCACCCCAATCCGATCGCCCATGCACCACCACCAATGCCGCCTCAATCTCCTCCGGCGTATTCAACTTCTCCAAGAGCATCATAAATCCTGTCATTCGCACCACCTCATCGTCCTGCGCCAATAAACGCTTCAACCAGTCCCCCATCGGCTTACCCCCAGTCAAATCTTCAATCGTCTTCCCCGTTCCACCCTCCAGGGAAAACTCTCCAATACGTTCACCGCCAACTACCTCCACCGAATTCACCGAAATCGCCCCCCGCTTCACCACAGGCACCTCCACACTCGCCGCCGGTGGTGCGTCCACAAATGCCGTCAACCGACCAAGACCAAAAGTCAAAGCCGCCGTGGCCAGCC
Organism: Verrucomicrobiota bacterium; assembly: GCA_037142835.1. Lineage (GTDB taxonomy): Bacteria > Verrucomicrobiota > Verrucomicrobiia > Chthoniobacterales > Chthoniobacteraceae > Chthoniobacter. The sequence goes on along the minus strand of JBAWZW010000025.1, from coordinate 14,202 downwards.
AAGCTCCAACAATCACAGCAGGGCGGACGTTCTCAGGAATTTTCATAGGCAGTTTTCAATAGGTTCCAAGTTCGGGAATGTTTCGGAAACTTTCAACCAGATTACCTCCCCTAAGTTGCAGACCTTTTTCCCCATCATTCAGCACAATTAATCATGCCTCCCTTGACTTTCATCCGATCCAACACCAATGTCTCTCGCCTTGACGCTTCTCGCCAAAAGCTGAACCCAAGGTTTCTTTTTTATCTTTCTAGACAGTCACCAGCATTACCCCCCACTCCCGTTGACCACGTCTACATCAATTTGCCCTGCTGTGTTCGAACAAAAGATGGAAATCCCGATCCGGTATTTAACACAACTCAGGAGGCCGGGGTGGGCGGTTTTAGATCATGCCTTTATTGGAAGGTCGAACCCCGTCCCAGGTCGCCGCCCGTTAACCTTAGGGGGAACGTGGAGCTCCTTCTGGACGACATAAGTGGGGCATCTTCCTTTCACACCATCATTGAGGAGTCTTCAACTAGATCGTTGCCTGACATCCAGACCATCACTCATCCCCATCGTTGACCGCTACCTCACCGGATTCCATTGACCCATTACTCCCCTTTTATGTCCACCTTCGGACTTAAAATTTACCTCTCCATTGATCCATCCGAACCCCTTTCCCTTCGCCAATCTGCCGAAGACTGCCTCCTAAAATTCGGCGCCATCCCCGTATCCTCCCCCTCGATCACCTCCCAGAACCAGTCCCTTCAATCCATCCTCCAAGACTGCCGGGCCTTCGTTCATGTCGCAGTCGCTCATTCCACCAGTGATCCTCTAAACCATTACCAACCAATCTCCTACGACCAAGGCGGACGCACTCCAACGCAACGCGAATACGAAGTCGCTCTCGAATTGCAGATGGAAATCTACCTCTTCGTTTGCTCCCAACCCTTCGACTCCACTCCCGCAACCCCACCAACCGTCGTGCCCCCGCATATTCTCGCCCCTCCCCACGACCCCCACCGCCAACGCATCATCACGGGCGACCACTCTTATCGCGAAATTCACTCCGCCGAAGAACTCCTCATCCACTTGCGCCCTCTCGCCATCTCTACCAAAAATCTCCACACATCTTTCCACCGCCGTCCACTCCCCACCTCACTCACCCTCTTCCTCCCCCTCGCTCTCCTCATCTCTAGTCTCCTCGTTGCCTATCGCACGCTCCCCACGTTTCCTCACCTCAAAAAAATTTCCCCCCTCCACACTCCAGTTCAACCGCCGCCCTCCCTAAATCCTGCTTCCTCTGAATAATCTGGTCGAAGCTTTTATTTCCTCCTTACACTCCACCAACTACTCAAGGTAGATTCGTTCATTCTATGAAAGCACCCTCTCTCTTCATCGCATCCGCGCTCGTCCTCATCTTCTCCTCCGCTTGCGTCCAAGATCAACCAAGACGCTCCACTTACACCCCCCGTTCCGTCCCCCGAAGCCCAACCATCGGAACCCCCGAGTGGTTGACTTGGGTCGATCACCACGTCGATACCCGCTACGCCAGCGGTCCCCGTGCCGAAATGGGTAGCCAAGAATGGTATGCCATCGTCGATTATCAAGTCTTTCGCGGAAACAAACACCTCGATTATTACCCTAGTGGACGGCACGACCGTCGCACCTATCGGAAAAATGACCCCCAATATGTCGATCTCCGCCGCACCTACCGCGTCGGCACGATCGAGTGGAAAAATGCCGTCACTCAGTTGATCATCAACAAACAAGTCGCTCCGCCACCCCCACTCTCCGATCCTTGGGATGCGCCTCTCGCACCCAACCACTAAGCCTCACCCTCAGCTATAAATTTCACCGCTTCCCTCAGCGGTCGCCTCCCCCCTCCTCACGCTCATTCCTCTTTCTATGTCCGTATCCTCAACCATGCTCCCACTCGGAACTCCTGCCCCCACATTCTCTCTCCCAGATATCTCCAGCGGTCGGATCATTTCCCTCGCCGACTTCTCCGCCAGCAAAGGCCTTCTCGTCACTTTTCTCTGCGCCCATTGCCCCTATGTCCTTCATATCCAAGCAGAACTCGCCGCCATCTCTCGCGACTATTCAGAAAAATCTCTCGCCATCGTCGCCATCACCAGCAACGACGCCCTCACCTACCCCCAAGATGCCCCAACCCCCACCGCCGCCTTCGCCCGTTCCGCAGGATTCACTTTTCCCTTCCTCTACGACGAATCTCAATCCGTTGCCCAAGCCTTCACCGCTTCCTGCACCCCAGACTTTTTCCTCTTTAACTCATTACGGCATCTCGTCTATCGAGGCCAATTAGATCGCTCCCGCCCCAACTCTGGCACCCCCGATGGCGCAGACCTCCGCGCGGCCCTCCAGGCCCTCCTCGCCGATCAGCCAATTAATCCCGACCAAAAACCCAGCACCGGTTGCGGAATCAAATGGAAAACAACCGTGGATCACCATCACTCGCCGTCAATTAAATGACGCAAATCATCTCCATCAGACTCTCACAGAACCAGTTCCGTCTGCCCGTGCCTCACTTCAAATAAAATCGGCACATCAAGAAGTTCCTCAAGAATCGATCGATTCGTCACCCCAGCAATGTCCACCCCTTCCAACGCCGGTCCCACCTCATTCAAAATAATTCCCGCACATTCTAATCCACGCAAACGAATCGCTTCCACGGTCAAAAGCGTGTGGTTAATCGCTCCCAACCGATTCGCCACCACCACCGCAATCGGCAACCCAAACTCCGCCGCCAAATCCCCCAGAAAATAGTCCCGTAAGATCGGCACCATCCACCCCCCAACCCCCTCCACAATCATCGAAGGGTGCCTGACCCGTAGCCCCGCAAAAACTTCCCGAATCAACCCCAAATCAATCGCCCGATTCTCCACAATCGACGCCGTATAAGGGGCCGCCGGTGGACGCATCCACACGGGATTCACCTCGCTTAAAGATACCCCTCCCCCAGATGCCGCATGCAATCTCTCTCCGTCAGACCGATCCCCACAACAAATCGGCTTCATCCCCACACAATCAATCCCCCTCTTCCTCAACGCCTCCACCAGCAACACCGAAACGTAAGTCTTACCCACATTCGTATCGGTTCCCGTTAAAAAAAGATTCGTTAACTCACTCATGCCATTGTCAAAATTTCCAGCCAACTTTTTCCCTTAAATAGTCCCAGCAGTCACCCCAATCTCCTCTTCAATCGCTCCCGCAATCCGATCCGCCTGCGACTCAATCCACTCCCCATCTCGACCCTCAATCAAGAGCCGAATCTTCGACTCCGTCCCGCTATAACGCAACAACACCCGACCTGCACTCCCCAACTTCCCCTCAACCTCACTCACTAATCCAAGAACCCCAGCCATTTCTCCCAATGGTCGCTTCTCCCGAACTCGTAAGTTCCTCTGGGCCTGAGGATACTTGACCAAACAACGCTTCAACTCACTCAACGGCTTGCCTGTTTCCACCATGATCCGAAGAATCTGCAGCGCACTGACAATCCCATCCCCAGTCGTGGAAAAATCCCTGAAAATCATGTGCCCACTCTGCTCTCCACCCATATTCAAATCCTCTTTCAACATCGCCTCAATCACATAGCGATCCCCCACTTTCGTCCGAAGCACCCGCCCATCTTCGCGCTTCAACGTCTCATCCAACCCAAAATTACTCATCACCGTTGCCACTAAGGTGTTCTGCACCAATCTTCCACGCTTCATGAAATCCAAGGCCGCTATCGCCATAATCTCATCCCCATCCACAATCTCCCCCGTCTCGTCACAAAGCACCACCCGATCCGCATCCCCATCATGGCTGATCCCTATCTGCGCCTTGGTCTCTTTGACAATCCTCTGAATCTCCCCAGGAAATGTGCTCCCACAGTCCCGGTTGATATTGCGTCCGTTCGGCGTGTCATGGGCAATAATCGCTTCCGCACCCAGCTCCCGCAATATACACGGCGAGGATTTGTAGGCCGCCCCATTGGCCACATCCACGGCGATTCGCATCCCCTCCAATGTCCGACCTCGCGGAAAACTCTGCTTCGCATATTCCACATACCTCCCCAACGCATCATCAATCCGCTTCGCTCGCCCCACCCGCGCCGCCGTCGGACGAATGTTCTCAATCTCCCCACTAAAAACAAGGTCCTCAATCCGTTGCTCCACCTCGTCATCCAATTTATACCCGTCGTGACGAAAAAACTTGATCCCATTGTCCTCGTAGGAGTTATGCGATGCACTTAAAACAATTCCCGCATCCGCTCGCAACGACCGCGTAATGTACGCCACCCCAGGCGTCGGCAACGGCCCAATCATTAACACGTCCACGCCCAACGACATCACCCCCGCCGCCAAAGCATTTTCTAACATGTATCCCGACAATCGCGTGTCCTTCCCAATCACAATCGTCGTCCGAGCGTTCACCCGCCCACGCAGCATACTAATCTGCGCAAAAATATGAGCCGCCGCTCTCCCCAACTTCAAGGCCGTCTCCGCCGTCACCGGCTCAATATTCGCCTTCCCACGCACCCCATCAGTTCCAAAAATCCGCCGCTCTCCCCCGCCACTCCCAACCCCATCAAGCTTAGTTTTTTGCGGGTGTTCCATAATGACTCGAATCAAACTGAAATTTTTCCCCCACTTGAAATCGTGACTCCGACTCAATCTGAAATCTAGAAGGCAAGGGGGTCTGGACGATCGTCTTTCTGATGACCGACCACAGAATGAGCGCGAGCCCCACCGAGAGGACTTTGGCTAGCCAGTTGTTTAGAATCCGTTTCATCTTTCAAGGAAAAGAGCTCGCCCAGTCTGCGGTCAAAACTCTCAGGGTTAAACTCTCTTTCAATCTTTCCCCGGTGACAAATCGAAATCACCCCTGTCTCCTCAGAAACCACCAAAATAATCGCGTCGCTCTCCTCCGAAAGCCCCAAAGCCGCCCGATGCCGCAACCCCAATGCCCGATCCAAATCCACCCGCTGCGAGACTGGAAAAATACAGGCCGCCGAGACAATCCGATCATTCCGAATGATAATTCCCCCATCGTGTAAGGGCGTTTTCGGAAAGAATAAACTCACCACCAACTCAGGCGAAAGTGCCGAGTCTATGGTCAGTCCACTCTCCGAAAAACTTTCAATGTTTTGCCCACGCTCAATCGCAATCAACGCTCCAAGTTGCCGGTTCGCGAGGTCAAAAGTCATCTCCCTCAGCAAGTCCAGAGTCTGACGATTTTGTTGTGCACTATTGAAAATTCGGGCTCCACCAAGCGCCGCTAATCCCCTCCTCAACTCCGGTTGAAAAATGATCACCAAGCCAATCACCAAGACCTTCGATAGACTCTCAAAAATCGCCCCAATCACCAACAACCCAAGGGACTGAGAAATCAAGGTCACAAACAGAAAAATCACCACCAATCCAACCAACACATTTGCCCCAGGCGTCCCCCGGAAAAATTTCCAAGTGTAGTAGATCGCCACCGCCAGCAAAATCACCTCCACCGCATCCTTCCACGGCATTCGACTCAAATGGAACCCCTCAAAGAAATGCATCATCCTCCACTCTCCTCCCCCAAAATCGCCTCGGTCATTCGCAACGCTTCAAAGTTCGCTCGAACCTCATGAACCCGAAAGACTTTTACCCCACGCGTCCGCCCATAACTAGTCAACGCAACCGTCGGCCAAGCCCGGTCTTCCCCCCGATCACTCCCAATCGCCCCCCCAATAAACGACTTCCGAGAAACCCCCAAAACAATCGGTCTCCCCTCAATCTCCAGCCCCCCTAAGCTCCGCACCAAAGCAAGATTGTGCGCCAAGGTTTTCCCAAAACCAATCCCAGGGTCAAAAGCCATGCATAACGGGTCGATTCCGTACTTTACACAAGCCTCAAATCTTTGTCGAAAAAATTCCCGAACCTCCTCCACCACATCAACATAGAATGGGGAAATTTGCATATCCATCGGCGTCCCCTTCATGTGCATCACAATCACCCCAACCCCCGTCGAACGCACCACTTCCACCATCGCTTCACTCCTCAATCCACTAACATCATTGACAACTTCCGCCCCAGCGGCAATCGCCGCCTTCGCGACCCCCGGCTTCATCGTATCAACCGAAATCACAAACCGCGGATCACCCGCCAGACGCTCAATCACTGGCATGACCCGACGCAACTCCTCCTCCTCATCCACCGGTTCCGCACCCGGTCGCGTCGACTCGCCACCCACATCAATAATCGTGGCTCCTTCACTCGCCAAACGATCCGCTTGCCAACACGCCGCCTCAACCTCCAAAAACTGCCCTCCGTCAGAGAATGAATTCGGAGTCAAATTCACAATGCCCATCATCAAGGCTCGCCGTTTTAAATCGAAAGTCCGTGTTTTCGTCTGCCAAATCATTTGCTAAAAGCTCCGTGGAATGTTGCAACAATCAGCCGAAAGTGCGCGTAAAGATTAGACAATTGTTCAGACACTCCAACCGAAATTCCTCTTTATGATCACAGAAATTCAAACCTCACCCGTATCATCAATCTCACAATTCCCCCCATTTAGTCTCACTCGCCTCCTCCAAACTGTCTTCAACCCACAACCGGGGGAGAAAGTCTGCGTCCTTATTGATTTGGAAAATCCCCGCGATGTCCAGTCCTTCGCCTTTCTCAAAAACCCCGACCTGTCCATCCAACGTCACGCTTACGAAGCCATTTACCAAGGCCTCCACAACACCACCATCGCTGAACTCCAACTCTCTGGTGGCGAAATGTTTGCCTACGAAATCACCGGCGGTAGCAACCTCGATCTCCCCGAAGTCGGATTCGATACTCAAGGCCGAGAAATCAATCTCCTCACCGATATCTACCAGAAATATCAACTCATCCTCTGCGTCTCCACTTACTCCGCCACCGCTCCACTCACTGCGTTCGCTAAACGATTCGGTTTCCGTGGCGCCACCATGCACGGCATGAATCAAATCATTCTCGATTCAGGATTGGCCGTCGATTATTTCGAAGTCAGCAAACGAACCGAAAAACTTCGGCTCGGAATGACCCACGCCGATTGGATCGAAATCGACTTCGTTTTCGCCGAAACAAAATCCTCGCTCCACCTCGATCTCGGCCGCCAAGAGGCCCAAAAAAGCCACGGCCTCTGTCGCGGTGGTCCAGATATCGCGAACCTTCCCGCAGGCGAAATCTATTACGTCCCCACGACCGCCCATGGCGAGTTTCCTCACAAATATGAGGACGGCACGATTGCCCTCATGACCGTTGCCAATGGCCGCATCTGTCAATCCACTCTCCTCCGCGGAAATCCTCTCACCGTCGCTGAACATAACACCAAACTCACCTCCGATCCCGTCACCGGTGAACTCGGCGAACTCGGTTTCGGCACCCAAGAACTCCCCGTTTCGGGACGCGATATTCAAGACGAAAAAATCTTCGGTACCATGCATGTCGCCACCGGCAGAAGCGATCATCTCGGCGGACGATTGACCCCCGACCTCTTTGCCAATAAGAAAAACGCCACCCACGATGACATCCTTTTCTCCCCCTCAAAAACCCCTGAAATTAATGTCCCGCAAGTCCGTATGCACAGAAATGGACAAACCGAAATTCTCATCGAAAATTTCATCCCTACGAATTACCTCCGAAATTTACTCGCCGAGTGAACATTTACGAAAGCGACAAACTCCTTTCGGAATACATTTCATTCCATTATGGCACGGATGAAAATTTGCCCGAGACCCTTTCAAAATCGATAGGCGCTCAAAATTATCCTCTCCGTTGCGTCCATCAACTCATCCGTCCCGCGCTTCTTCCCCCCCACTCACGGGCACTCGACTTAGGTTGCGCTGTCGGTCGGTCCACCTTTGAACTTGCGCGTTTCAGCGCCAAAGTCATCGGAATCGACTTCTCCCAACGCTTTATTACCACCGCAAATCAGTTCAAAGAATTGGGTCACCTCAACTACCAAAGAACCGATGAAGGTTCTCTAGCCTCTCCATACTTTGCCGCCGTTCATCCCGAAATCGACCGCTCCCGGGTCTCCTTCGAAGTCGGTGACGCCATGAATCTTCGCCCCGATTTAGGCTCCTTCGATGTCGTCCTCATGGCAAATCTCATCGATCGCCTCTCCGAACCCCTACAATGTCTTCTGCGTCTCACCGACTTAGTCAAGCCAGGCGGACAACTGATTATCACCTCCCCATACACTTGGCTCGAAGAATTTACCCCACGCTCCAACTGGCTTGGCGGGTTCACTCACGAAAGCACCCCAATCACGACCAAAGCGGGACTCCTCACCGCCCTCTCTCCATCCTTTGAACTCATTTCAACTCAAGACTTACCGTTCATCATCCGTGAACACGCCCGGAAATTTCAATGGAGCATCGCCGAGGCGTCCATCTGGACGCGCCGCCAACCAACCAGCTAACCCCTCAAATGGAAACCAATTGGGAAGAGAAGTACCAACGGAATGAGACACCTTGGAATAAAGGAAATCCTTGCCCCGGCCTCGTCGAGTTCCTCCAGAATAATCCCGTCACGGGTCGGGTTCTCGTCCCCGGCTGTGGCTTCGGACATGATGTTCGGGCCCTCGCCCTGACTGCCGACCAAGTCCTCGGCATTGATCTCGCCCCTTCAGCGATCCACGCCGCCAAAAGTTTTCCGCCAGAAGGTGGCGAAGACTATTCTTGTCTGGATCTCTTCGCCCTCCCCCTCGATTTCTGCGGAAGTTTTGCTTGGGTCTGGGAGCACACCTGCTTCTGTGCCATCAATCCCCAGCGTCGTCCCGACTATGTCCGAGCCGTGGCCTCCGCTCTCCAGCCCAATGGATACCTGCTGGCGATCTTTTACCTCAACCCAGACAACGATCAACCCGAAGGTGAACCTCCCTTTGGCACATCCCCAGACGAACTCCACCAACTCTTCGGTTCACATTTTCAACTCATCCGATCATGGACGCCCATCGCCAATTACCCCGGGAGAGAAGGCCGCGAACTCATGCAACTTCTCCAGCGAAAGCCTGAGCTTCCCTCGATCAGCTAATTTTCACTCCCCACCAAATCCCCATCCCGCTCTACCGCTTCAAGGAACGACGCATAGCCTGCCACCCATCCGCTCAGCCGCAACTTCGCGTTGCTCACTCGTTTATTCGTCCACCCCCGCTTTCGATTCAGATCAATCGCTCCACGAGGCGGCATTTCCCGCTTAAATCGCTCGGCCAGAAACTCATAAACTGCCCTTTGCTCAAGTGGCTGATCATCACTTAAATTAAAAATCCCCCCTGCCTTCACTGTCACAAGGTGAAGCAATCCACTGGCAATGTCCTCCCGATGAATCTGATTCAGCCACTTGAATCCATCCCCCTCAATCACCGCTTCCCCCGCCAAAAACTTCCGCAAAAGCACCGAACGCCCCGGACCATAGATCCCACCTAACCGCGCCACAATCCCTCCGCACCCTATCACAAACTTCTCGGTCTCCCGCAAGATTTGTCCAGTCTCCCGATCAGGATTCGCCTCGCTCTCCTCGGTCACCCAAGATCCGTCGGTCTGTGCATACACCGAGGTGCTACTCGTAAAAACGATCACCCTCGGCTGAATGACTTCCGCAAGCGCCTTCGCCCCTCCAAGGTAGACCGCTCGGTATTGCTCCGCACCGCCACGACCAGAACTGGCCGCATGAATGACCACTTCCGCTCCCTTCACTTCCGGCAATGCACTCAACCTCTCCCGATCGGTAATATCACACCCCAGAACAGGAAAATCTTCGCCACGAAGCTCTCCCGCTGACTCCTCAGAATGGGTCAATCCAACCACCTCCCACCCCGCCGCGAAAAACGCGCGGCCTGTCGCCAATCCCGCAAATCCGCACCCCGCAATCACCACTTTCGCCATCGGATCAAAATCCTAATTCACCCCAGAAACCGGCGCCGCCAGAGGTGCAACCTCCCAAACCTTGCCGGTCAACGCTTGGTAAGCCGACTTCGCCATCGCTCCCGCCCCATCGTTATTCGGGTGAACTCGATCAGGAATAAACTCGGGATGAGACGCCAGCGGAAGATGCATATCGATCACGCTCACTTTGAGCGTCGCCGCTAAGGTGTCAATCGTCCCAATCAACTCCAGCACCCCAGCCTCGTTGATCCCAAAATTCCCGTTCGCCACCACCGGACAAGGCCGGCAAAGGAACACCCGAGGCTTCGAATCCAATGCCTGAAACTGCTCCACCATCCAACGACAATCAGCCGCATATTCCTCCTTATGCTTCCAGTTCTGCCCCTTAGTATCGTTGGTTCCCAACATGATAATCACCACATCTGGATTGAATTTTTGGGCGTTCGTAAACGCCCCCTGCTTAAAATACGGATTGTCCCCCTGCTTCAACATCGTCGTGCCACTCACCCCAAAGTTTCCCACTTCCCACTTCGGTCCCAAGAATTTTCCCAGCTGGGATGGGTAAGAGTTTCCCCGAGATGCGCCCACTCCTTGGGTAATACTATCGCCAACGCAAGCCACGCGAATCGGCTTACTAAAGCTTTCCACCGCCACAGGCGTCGAGGGCGCCACGAGCGGGATCTCTCCCAATGCCAGCGGAGTGAAGGCACTAAGCGCGAGGATGTTCCAGACTGCAAAAGAGAAAAGGTTCGGAGTTTTCATAGGGTTTAATTAAGAGTTTTCGGAAGAACAGAAAGCGTCACTAAAAGATTTAAATCCACGCACCAGCCTCGATGACCGCTCCCTTAGGGACGATGACGATTCCATCACGAATGTAATAATTCGGACCGTCAAAGTTCGCCGGTTTTCCATCGGGGGTGATGACTGCCCCATCGCCAACCCGAGCGTTCTTATCAATAATCGCGTGGTCAATCGTGCAGTTTTTGCCAATGCCCAGCTCAGGGGTGTTTCCTCGCGCCGCCTGATCCGCATCATAAAAGTCCGCCCCCATAATGATGCTATTCCTGACCGTCGTCCCACTTTTAATGTAGCTCCGAATCCCGATCACCGACCGCTCCAAATGAGCGTTATCAATAATGCAACCATCCGCAAGAATCGCCTGCCGAAGGCTGGCTCCGTTAATTTTACTCCCAGGAAGAAACCGGGCATGGGTGTAAATGGGAGTGACGGTGTCAAAAAAATTAAACTCCGGCACAGGATTGGTCAGTTGCAAATTCGCCTCAAAGAAAGCCCGGATCGTCCCAATATCCTCCCAGTAACCTTGGAAAATGTAGGCGTGCACTCGAAATTTTGTGAGCATATCGGGGATAATATCCTTGCCGAAATCCACCAAATCATTGTCCAGCGCCTGAACCAAAACCTCCCGGTTGAAAATGTAAATGCCCATCGAAGCCTGAAACAACTCTTCATCCACCGGCAAACCTAACTCCTTCAACAAAGACGGCGGAATGGCCATCGCACTCAAGACCTCCGGATCTTTGGGCTTTTCCTCAAACCTCACGATCCGTCGTGATTCATTCGTGTGCATCAATCCCAAATCCTTGGCCGCTTCCCGAGCGACAGGGATGGTTGCCAACGTCATATCCGCCTTGCTTTCAATGTGTTGCTTTAACACCTCGCGGAAATCCATCCGATACAACTGATCCCCGCTGAGGATGACAAAGTACTCGTAAGGGTATTGCAGAAAGTCCCGGAGATTTTTCCGCACGGCGTCCGCCGTTCCTTGATACCAGTTCGTATCCGTCGGGGTCTGTTGCGCCGCGAGGATCTCCACGAACGAACGGGAAAAATTATCAAACTTGTAACTCGAGTTGATATGCTTGTGCAGCGACGCCGAGTTAAACTGCGTCAACACATAAATCCGCCGCAAATCCGAGTTGATGCAGTTCGAAACCGGGATATCCACAATCCGATATTTACCCGCCAGCGGTACCGCAGGTTTCGATCGCTCCTTGGTCAAAGGAAAGAGACGCGACCCCGCGCCACCACCCATAATAATCGAAAGCGTCTTATCGGTGATCGCGGGCCAGGTCGAAGGATTCATAATTTAAAGGCTGCGAAGATCCGAGAACACGACCACCTTGACATCACAAAATGAATATCCCTGCACCATTGCTTCTTGAAAGAGTTTCACAATCTGCTGGCACCCCAGATCTATCGGAATGGCAAATTTACGATAACTTCGCGGCGATGAAATGCTCCAACTTGACAATATCTGCGGAGAACTTCCGAATGCCTTCGGCAGTTTTTTCCGTCGCCATGGCGTCGTCGTTGAACTGATACCGGAAGGCTTTTTCATCAAGGACGATCCGTTCAATGCTCGCCTCTTTAGCAGCGCTCGCGTCCAGTTTCTTCGTCAGCGGAACGGTGCTCTCCGCGAGCTGGGCTAAAATATCTGGGCTGATCGTCAGAAAATCACACCCCGCCAACTCCACAATCTGCGAGGTATTCCGGAAGCTCGCCCCCATGACCTCCGTATGATATCCAAACTTTTTATAGTAATTAAAAATCTTCGTCACGGACTCCACCCCAGGATCTTCCGCCCCAGTGTAGTCGCGCTTCATCGCGGCCTTATACCAATCGTAAATGCGACCCACAAACGGTGAAACCAGTTGCACTCCCGCCTCCGCACAAGCCACTGCTTGAGTTAACGAAAAAAGCAGGGTGAGATTGCAGTGAATCCCCTCCTTTTGCAAAACTTCCGCCGCCCGGATTCCTTCCCAAGTCGAGGCGATCTTGATCAGAATGCGCTCCCGGGGAATCCCTTTCGCCGCGTAGAGGGCGATCAGCTGACGCCCCTTAGCAATCGAGCCCGCGGTATCAAAAGACAGCCGCGCATCCGTCTCGGTCGAAACCCGACCCGGCACGATCTTGAGAATTTCCATCCCGAATCCGACCAGCAGATGGTCAATCACATCCTCAATCTGCGCAGAACCCGTCAGACCGCTCCCCTTCCGATCGGCGATCACTTGATCAAGAATATAGCCGTAAGCTGGCTTAGTCGCCGCCTGCAAAATCAAGGAAGGATTGGTCGTTGCGTCTTGAGGCTGATAAACACGCATCGACTCAAAGTCACCCGTGTCGGCAACTACAGTCGTGAAACCCTTCAGTTGATCAAGTTGGCTAGGTAAGTTTTGGCTCATAAATTGTAAAATTGAAAGACACTTACTCCCCAGAAACCAACTCGGAGTCAATCAATGATTTCAAATCAATCAATGATTTCTGGAGGCCAGTCTCACCCCGCTCCCATGTCCACCACCGCCTTTCGTCATGGAAACGATGGAGCCTGTCGAGAGACCATCGCAGGCGATCAATGACAAGTTTCCCAATGACAAACCAGACCTCGACTGCCTCAACTTGTCCCCGAAGTCCACTTTTGAAGACGACCCCCGCTTGGTCCTCCAATCCACCTCACAGGCTGAGTCTCACCCGCCAACACCCCACCAAAGAAGTCTTAAAAAAAGGCTCGAAGGTCAGGGTTATCGAAGATGAATCTGCCACGCGCACGTTCTGGACTACGACGCCACGACGCAAACCGATCAGCAAACCACGGCGGAGTCCGTTGGATCGATTATTGCCGCACCCCGCGCCTCGAATGGTCGATTTCCGTGACGCTTCGCAGACCGATTGCCGGCTAAAAAACCTCAGGGTGAAGAGGGTGCAGGAAGAGGCTGCGCAGATGACCACGGCATTGATCTCCATCCCCCGCGTTGTTGGAGGATGGGCCTTTTGCGCCTCTTTCAAAAGCGAGTTTCAGCGGCAGAGCCGAATTCCTTTGCGCAATCGCCCGCGATTTTTTCTGATTCATCTCTAATAGTGTGGGTGCTGGCCAGTATGGCCGTAGGTGGAGGGTGGCCCCTGACCCGCACCCCGCCCCTCCGTGGCGCCAATCTCGCCTGACCCCAGTTCGGCTTCGGCCTTTTGCAAACCGCCCGCAGCCGAGCGAATGAAGGAGCGGACTGTGCGAAGTCTTCCGTTGCCATCATCCCTCTGTCTTATTTCGAGCGAGGGGCGCTGTTTGATTTTTCGCTGAGATAGCGCCCTACCCGCCCAGCGCCAAAATACCAGAATGATCCAACGCACCGCCAGCCGTCCCGAGATTAAGAACCTCGGAGGACATCAACCCTCTCGAAAGCAGTTTCTTCAAACCGTCTGCCTGGCGGTGGCTTCCGGGTTTGCCTGCCATCCACCTTTAGTCCTTGCCGAGGCGCCAGCTTGGGGCGCAGAGGCGGAAAAGTCGGTCGCCAGAAACGCGGGCACCG
>JBAWZW010000024.1:0-26329 GCA_037142835.1 Verrucomicrobiota bacterium | reverse complement strand
TTGATGCCTGTGTATGTGGTGGGAGGAGTGGTTTACCGTGGAGGTAAAAAAACTCCCGAGGTGAAAGCTGGGACAAACGGGTATCGGTTGCCGAGAGAAGGGGAGTGGGAATGGGCGGCGAGGGGAGGGGTGAAGGGGCGAGGCTATGAGTATAGCGGGAGTGATGATTTAGGGGAGGTGGGATGGTATTTGGGGAACTCTAGGGGAAAGAAGTATGCGGCGAAAAGGACCCGTGAGGTAGGGAGGAAGCAGGGAAATGAGCTGGGGATCTATGATATGAGCGGGAATGTGTGGGAGTGGTGCTTTGATCAGTGGGAGTCTAGGGGCCGGGTGCTTCGGGGCGGGAGTTGGTACGACGACGCGTCCTCTGCGAGGGTGTCGCACCGGACCTACACCGACCCCGGGGACAGCGACTACGGCATCGGATTCCGAGTGGTGCGGAGTTCGGTTCCTTAGGCAGATCGAGATAGAAAAGGATCGCGCCTGGACTTCCAATCAATGGCGTCGCTGCTTGGGGTGGGTTCTTCATGACGGCTTCGGGGATGGGTCTTTGGCCTTTCATCATGAGTACTCGGTAGCGTTGACGCGCTGGCAGGCACGACGCGTCTGTTTGAACTTTCGGGGAGGATGTCGACGCCATCCACACATTCAAGCATCAGCCAAAGGTGGTGCTGTATTTCATTAAGCAAATGAATATAACAGCTCCGTCTCGCAGAACATTTACCCACATTTACCATGGCTGACGCCCCCGAAATTCCCCAAGTAAAAGATCCCTTTGAAAAAATGGTGGCGATTAGCATTGCGGTTATCGCGGTGCTGCTCTCTTACGTATCTATGAAGGGCGACAACGGGAAAGGGGACTCGATCATCAACACCACCGAGGGAGCCAACAAATGGTCGCAGTTTCAGTCGAACAGTCTCAAGCTTCATATGACCGAGATGGAGATCGACCTGCTGAGCAGCCTGCCAGGTGCTGGAGAAAGCACCAAGAAACGAGAGGAACTGGAAGCAAAGGCTAAAAAATACCAGAGCGAAAAAGCGAAGGCTCTAGAGGAGGCGGAGGAGTTCAAAAAAGCGGCCAGCAAAGGGAGCGAGATGAACGACCGTTGTGATATCGCTGGCCTATTTCTACAAATCAGCATCGTCATTGCCTCCGTGGCTATCTTGAGCAGTCAACGTTTGCTCTGGTTTGTCAGCCTTGGTCTGGCCACCTTAGGCGCGCTGAAGTTCTTCCTCTAACACCGGACTCGGAAGACGGTATGCTTGTTTGGTCAGAGGTTGGAGGCTCCCGGAACCCGCGGAAACGTTCGATGATTGCGAGGAATTTGCCTTTGGGATGGGTTTCGGGTGAAGGCCGTTGAAAGAGCGAATGGGCGAGTTGGAGGATGGGAAAAAAGAGGGGAGGTGACCTGAACCTGAGTTGGCAATTCATTGGGGGTGCTTGGGAATAGGGGATCTCGCCAGCGTTTTAAGTAACGAACTAAACGATCGGAAGAGCTAGAGGGATAAAGGTGACACCGCCTTTTTCGATGGCTAATTTTCTGCGCTATTTTTAGGTGTAAATAACTAATTTCCAATGGTTTAATGGTATTAAAATTTGTAATAATTCAATAGTATAAGGGCGTCGAATTTCGCTTTAACGAACCAATTGAGAGAGAAACTTTTACACCTGCAGAACAGCTTCCTAGGAGCGAGAGGCTCTAAAAGCTGAGGTTAAAGCGTAGGCCGGCTACGACCGCATTGCGCGTGGCACTCAGGGCTCCGGGGTTGAAGATGCATTGTAAATCTGGCTGGGCGGTGAGCCGATCGTTGATGGTCGCTTGGTAGGAAACCTCCAGCACCGTCTCGTGATGTGCGGGAGAAGGTGCGGTCTGCGGGGCGTTGCTGATCTTTGTAAAGATCACGCCCAGACCCAGCACGTCCGCTGCACGACCCGGAAACAGGCCTGTGCAGGTGGCGCCGGCTTCGGTGTCGAAATTCACGAGACTGCGATCCTTTGGCGCGAGCGCGAACCTTCCAAAGACCCCTATGGTCGGCGCGCCGGTGCCGGCGTGCCAGACCTGCTGGTCGCCAATGGCATAGACGGCGTAATTGCCGTGGTGGACTCCGCCGCCCGACAAATCATCGAATGATTTGGAGTCGTATAATCCCCCGAGTTTGTAAATGCCGGGCAAGCCGTTGTCGGTTACGTGGATTTTATAAGCGGACTCGACAAAACACGACACCCCGTTGCTTGGCGCGAAGTTCCACCGGGTATTGTGCTGGTTGATCGTCTGCGTGCCCACATCGCCACTGAAAACCGCCACGCGAAAAGTCAGTGCCGCGTCTGGTTTCCAGAGCAGTCGCACGCCGGGCGCGGAGACGGGATAGATCGGTGCCACCAAGTCTTGGCCGACAACCGGGAACGCGCCAAAGCCGCTGTTCAAAAAGAGCCCCGCGCCTTCCGACACAAAGAACTCTTTGTCCACCGCCATGATCCCGGCGCGCAATGACAAGTGGTTCTGGGAAAAGGTTTTTTGCACAAAGCATTTGAAAAGTCGCATGCTATCGTAGGCATCAATATTGCTGACCACATTGAGATCGCCCACGTACTTTTGGGTCAGACTCGAGCCGTGTGGGTAGAGAAAATTGGCGTAGAAAACCGTGTTCTCCCAGCCCGCAAACTTCTCCAGATTGATGCCGAGGCCGACCTTCAGAGCACCCTCGTAAATCGCGCCCTGTTTCATTCCGCCCGAGAGGTTTCCTAAAACCTCGCCGACATAGTTGAACTTCCAAGCCGTGTAATGCTCCCCCAGACCTTTCGGCTGATCGGCAAAGAACTCTCGTGGCTTCGCGTCCTCCGCAAACCCGCTGGTGGCGGACGAGACCAGAATACCGTAGCGGAGCGCGCGTCGGATCACCCGGTTGGCTCGGGAAATAAAAGACATGACACCATCTGTCCTGATCCTCGGCCCGGTGCAAGCTACCTCTTGCCTATCGGCGGAATTCGTGGTGGGTCGGTATGGCGGTGCGGATTGAGGGCGGTGTGTGAGCTCCGACGTGGGCTCCTGATTGCGGATACTGGCGATGCGGTGGGAAAGCGATTTACCTTTTTTCTACGGGGGGCGTTTTAGGCAATCTCCCGCTTTCACTTTGCAGGTTTTTGCCCTTAAAAGCACTAATGGTCGCTTTATTCAGCGAATCTTGAGCGTTAGTTTCTCGATGGCAGTCGCCGTGATTTAAGTTGGGCAGCCATGGAACATCCACGAAAGTAATCCGGCCGGCTATCGATGGTTGGCTGAGAGGTTTAAAGTGATGGCGATGCCATGCCGAAGGGAATCGCGTATTTTGGTTCGGGGGGCGCATCGGTTGGTGAAAAATGTTAGGGGTGAAGTTCCAATAGGTTGAGCATGAAAGGATTATATCCCGAGGTTCATATGATCAAGCGGGCTCTTCTTTGGGTCCGAACGCCGACCCCAGATGTGCCGAACCATGGCCACCTTTGATGGTGGTGATAGGTGAGGTGATGGGTGCAGAATGAAATATGCGGGGATGCCGATGGATCGAGAGGGGGGAGATTGAACCAAGCGTTAGTCGCCCCGGGGCAGGACTTTGCTCGCAAACTTTAGCCTCCGAGACGGGCTCGTGGCTTGGCCGCTTTGCCAGTGGAATGCTTGGGGCGGGGACCACGGGGGATTTGTTTTCCACCGCTCTCGGGATGCTTTCCGAACTTTGATCCGCGGGTATCGTTTTCTTTATCGCGAGGAGTCCGGGCACGGAAGTGGAAGAGGATGGGCAGTCCCGTGTAGGGGGCTTTTTCGCGGATGTGGCTTTCGATGAAGCGCCGGTAGCTGTCTTCCAAAAGTTTCTCGTCATTGACGAAGAGAACGAACTCGGGGAGGGGGATAGGCCAAGGCCGGTCGTGTTCTGGTTGGGTTGCGAAAAGCACCTTAAAGCGCTTGCCACCGCGCATGGCGGGCGGATGAGAGTCAATGGCGGCGGTAAATAGGCGGTTGAGCACTCCTGTGCCGATCCGCTGATGGGCTTCGGTTTTGACTCGTTCAATGGTTTTGAAGAGGCGGGTGAGTTCTGCTCCAGTCTTGGCGGAGACGAGCATGGTTGGGGCGTAACTGACAAAAAAAAGTTCCGATTCCATTCCTTCGAGGACGGCCTTGAGCGACTCTTTGTCCTCGGTTTTGTCTTTGATCAAGTCCCACTTGTTGATCGCGACCACGCAGGGCTTTTTGGCCGCCTGAATGATTCCTGCGATTTTTTTATCCTGCGCGGTCACGCCCATGGTGGCGTCGATGACGAGCAGGCACAGATCGGATCTGCGGATGCTCGTTTCCGCCCGCATGACGCTGAACACTTCGACGACATTATCGACCTTCCCTCTTGGTCGAATTCCTGCGGTATCGATTAATACGTAACGGTTTCCGTGGCGCTCGTAAGGAATATCGACGGCATCGCGAGTGGTGCCGCTAATTGGGCTCACGAGGGTCCGGGTGTCTTGGAGGATGGCGTTGGTGAGCGACGATTTGCCGACATTAGGGCGACCGACGATGGCGATTTTAATCGGCACTTGGTCCAGATTATCGGCGGGTGGGAAAAAGGACTCGTGCTCGGCGGGGAGATTTTTTTCAATCTCGGCGAGCAGTTGATCAAAGCCTCGATTGTGTTCGGCGCTGGTGGCGATTTGGGTGGCAAAGCCTAAGCGAGAGAATTCTGCGGGAGCGTTGGTATGCTTATCGTGATCGATTTTATTGATGACGAGGATCAGGGGTTTGTCTATGCGGCGGAGGCGCTTAGCGAGATCGAGATCTACTGGGGTGATGCCGTCTTGGCCATCGACTACAAAGAGGAGGAGATCACTGGATGCCAAGGCGATCTCGACTTCTGCGTGGACTTGGTCGGTAAAATTGGCGTCGACCTCTCCCCCGATTCCGCCGGTGTCGATGATTTCGAAAGGCGATTTGCCTAATTTGCATTTGGCGGTGATGCGGTCACGAGTCACGCCTGGCATGTCGTGAACGATGGAGATTTTTCGGCCGGCGAGACGGTTGAAGAGGGCGGACTTCCCCACATTGGGGCGACCGACAATAGCGACAGTGCGAGACATGATATTTAAGATTTATTTCCGAGGTTTAGGATCACCATGCCCCGTGGCGTGAAGTTGGGCGATACCATTGACGAGATAACCGAAGCCAGAGACGAGGGTGAATAGTCCTGCGAGTCCGACGGCTAGGTCGAGAGATCCAAGGTTGATGCTCCAGGGTCCGATAGCGAGAGTCTTCTCAAACCAATTCCATTGGAGCATGCAAAGGGCGATCGCGACCATTTGTAATACCGTGGCGGTTTTTCCTGTCCAACTGGGGCGAACTCGAACCGTACCGCTGAGGTAATGGAGGGTCATGGTACCGGAGAGAATGACGACATCTCGAGCGACCACGAGCACGGGAAACCACACGGGAAATTCGTAGCCCCAGTTGCTAAAGCTCAGGGTAATAATTCCGCTTAAAAGCAGGCCTTTATCGGCGAGCGGATCAAGGATTTCTCCGAGTTGGCTTTTCTGGTTAAATTTTCTGGCGATGTAACCATCGATTCCATCGCTGGCTGCCGCCAAAACAAAAATGGCAATTGCCGACCAGCGTTGCCACGGCAAGGGGTGCCCGTGGCTAACTGATCGACCATAATAAATGGCCATGGTGATGAAGCACGGAATCATCGCGATCCGCGCGATAGTGACTTTGTTCGCGGTGGTCATCATCCGATGGAGAGAGTGGGGGAAGTCGGCAAACTTTTCAACCTTGCTGAGTGGAGGGTGGAGTCTTCGGGCGTTTTCGTGTTTTGGAACGTTTGATCTTGGTTGCTATGGGGGACGTGATCGGGTTAAAAATTTTGGATATGTCTTGCTATCATCCTTCGATCGAAGGCGCCCAACATGGCGCAAAATCTCTCCCTGACTTTCTTGCTTATGCGAAGCGTTCTGGGGCTGCAGGAGCTCAACCGAGCAATTACATGCTCCAAGCTGGGGATTCATTTCAATCGGCCGCGGGGATCCGTAATACCTTTGAGGAGGCTGGGTTGAGTTTGGATGGGATCAGTGCCCACTGTCCTTTTTGGGTGCACACTACTGCTTGGACTGGGTCTCCGACAGTGCGGGCATTTATTCCTGCAGATGTGGCCAAGAAGTCATCAGCGGAAGTGGAAGCTTGGGCAGAAGATTACATTTTAAGGCTTCTGGATCTGACTGCAGAGTTGGGAATCAAAGTGATGCCGATGTTTTGGGGAGTCGCCTTTGGGTGGGAGTTGTCTTCGGGTTATCCTTGGGGATTCTGGGCTGGGGCAGACTACGATTTGATCAAGGAAGGGCAGGAGCGGTTTGTGAAGAAAACGATGAAAATTCGTGATCACGCTCGTCAACTGGGAATCAAACTGTGCCATGAAATCCACCCTGGTACGGCGGCGATGACTGCCGATGATTTTTTGATGCTGGTGAAGATCACGGATGGGGATCCAACCATGGCAGTCAATGCGGATCCTTCCCACTGCTGGGAGGGGGAATCTTGGGAGACGCGCTTTAACAAAGTCGGGAGTTATATTTATGCGGCTCATGTGAAAAACTTTGTCATTCGGCCAGGGTTTCCTTTGCGAACCATGGAGCCTAAGTGGGCTGGTCGGGCGATGCAGTTTACGGACTTGCCCAGCGGAGATTTGAATATGTCTCGCTACGTTGAGCTACTCCTCAATGTCGGCTTTGCTTCGCGCTACTGCCAGCTCCATGGAACCAAGACCGCCCCGTTGGTGGTTGAAGCGGAAAGTGCCCACCGTGATCTCGACTCGACCAGTGCCAACGGCATTGCCTATGTCCGCGAGAATTTGCTGATTACGCCAGCGGCGGGGAGTTTCGAAGACGGAATGGGCGCTTAATTCGTTCGAGCGACTTCCTCGATATTTACTTCACCATCCGAGGGCTGGGGGGCGATGCTGATGCCTGTGCGTTGTAGTTTATCTACTTGGACATCGAAACAAGTCGGGCAAATTCCGTGACTGAAATTGGTTCCGGTGTGCTCGTGGATGTAGTGCTCTACTTGATCCCAGTAGTTTGAGTCGTCTCGGACTCGTTTGCAATACATGCAGATGGGGATGAGGGCTTTGAGTGTGCGGATTTGCTTAGTAAATTCGAGAATCCGTTCGGCCACATTGAGGCGCATCAAAATGGCATCGCGGTCGAGGGGCTTGGTGAGAAAGTCATCGATTCCGGAAGCCATGGCCTCGCGGAGGTTGTCGCGATCCGTATTAATCGCGGTGAGCAAGATGAAATAAGTGTACTCCGTTCGGGGGCGGTTGCGGACCTTTTCGCAAAGCTCCAGCCCGCTCATCCCAGGCATCATCCAATCGCTGACGATCACCCGCACGGGATTTTCGTCGAACTTGGTCCAGGCTTCTTGGCCATTGGCCGCGACGACCACTTCATGCCCGAAGTGTTGGAGGGTAAATTGGAGAACTTTTACGGATACTGGGTCGTCTTCAGCGATGAGAATTTTCATAAGGTGTGAGAGAGGCGCGCCCCGTTTAAAGCGAGACGAACGGAGTGGAATTCCTTTTCAACTTCTTTGAGGATGGGAAGGAGATTGGTGGGCGGTTGCGTTTGGGCGGATTGTTCCAGTCGTTGGCAGATTCGACCCATGCGTTCCGCCCCAAAGTTACTGCAACTTCCTTTTAAGGTGTGAGCCGCCCGAATCAGATCGGTCCAAGCGGACGCGTCTAAAGCGCGGTGAGCTGAGCGGAGAACCTCGGGAGTGGTTTCGAGAAAAGTGGCGATTAAACTCTCGAGCAGATTGATGCCATTTTCGCCTTCGATCTCGCGGAACTCTGCGAGAATCTTGGGATCAATCACCTTGATTTCACCCGTTTCCTGATGGCGCCGAGAGAGGTTTCCTGAGGATTTTTTGCTGACGAATTGGGTGAGCGCGACGATCAGGTCGCTTGGTTTGATGGGTTTGCTCAAGTAATCATCCATGCCAGCGGCGAGACACTTTTCCCGATCTCCTTCCAGCGAATTGGCGGTCATGGCGACGATCCAAGTGTGGCGCCGGGTCGATTCGTTTTTGCGAATTGCTCGGGTGGTGGCGTAGCCGTCGAGTTCGGGCATCTGACAGTCCATCAGGACTAAATCATATTTTTTCCGCTCGAGGGCCTCGAGAGCGAGACGCCCATTTTCAACGAGATCAGGATAAAAACCGAGGCGCTGGAGTTGATAGATTGCGACCTTTTGGTTGACTGGATTATCTTCTGCGAGAAGGATTTCCAGATGGACCCCTTTCAATGCAGTTGGCAGGGCGGCTGTTTTAGGGAGGGCGACAAGGCCCGCTTTGATTCCCCCTGTTTCCAAGTCTTCGGAAAGAACCGTGCGCAGGCATTCAAAGAGGGGCGCGTGCTTGATTGGCTTAGTCAGATAGCCGCCCACCCCGCTGTCCCGGAGGACTTCGGGATCGTCGTGCCGGTCGATGGATGTCAGCATGACAATTCGAGTCATGGCGATTTTGGGATCTTTTTTGATCTTTCGGGCGAGTTCTAATCCATCCATTCCCGGCATTTGCATATCCAGAATGGCGAGATCAAAAGTTTTGCCTCGGGAAGCTTCTGCGCGGATGAGGGTCAGGGCTTCGGGACCAGAGCCCGCGGCTTGAACGCGCATTCCCCAAGAGTGGAGATGTTGATTTAACACCGTCCGATTGGTCTCATGATCGTCGACGATCAAAACCCTTAGCCCTGCGAGTTCTGCTTTTCTGGGGACAAAAAGCGGGGTGACATTGAGTTGGCGGGCAAAGCGTGCGGTGAACCAAAACGTGGATCCTTGTCCTGGCTGACTATTGAGACCGATTTCCCCACCCATCCGCTGGACCAATTGGAGGCAGATGACCAGGCCGAGGCCCGTCCCGCCAAAGCGTCGAGTGGTGGAGCCATCAGCCTGAACGAAGGCCTGGAACAGTTTGGATTGTGCTTCAGGAGAAATTCCTATTCCCGTATCGGTGATGGTGAATCGGATCGTGGCGTGGGTCTCGGTTTCTTCTTCACAATGCGCCCGGACGACGACCTCGCCCCGCTCGGTAAACTTCACGGCGTTCCCGATGAGGTTCGTAAGAACTTGTCGGAGGCGGCCTGGATCGCCTCGCAAACCAGTTGGGACGCTTTGGTCGGCGATGGCGGCGAGATCAATGTGTTTTCCGGCGGCTCTGGTCGCAAAAAGTTCCACGGAACTTTCGATGACCGAGCTGAGTTGGAAGTCGATTTCTTCAAAGACGAGCATTCCCGCCTCAATCTTTGAGAAGTCGAGAATGTCGTTAATAATCGTGAGGAGACCATCCGCGCTCTCGGCAATCGTTTGGGCAAAGTCGCGTTGTTTCGGGGTCAGATCGGTGTCGAGGAGGAGCTCCGCCATGCCAATGACGCCGTTCATGGGCGTGCGAATTTCGTGGCTCATATTTGCCAAAAACTCGCTTTTCAAACGGACGGATTTAATGGCGGAGTCGCGAGCATTTCTGACGGCGAGTTCGGATTCGCGGCGGGCGGTGATATCCTCGGCGGTTCCTTCATAGTAGAGGAGTTTGCCATCCACATCACGAACGACTCGACAGCGTTCGGAGATCCAGATGGTGCTTCCGTCGCGTCGATAAATTTCGGACTCGAAGTCACTGATGGAGCCTCGTTCTTGGATGAGCGCGCTGAATTCCGCCCGACGATTTGGATCCACATAGAGTTGCTTGGCGATATGGGTCACCGTCCGGACTAATTGATCGGGCGACGCGTATCCGTAGATCTTTGCAAGAGCGGGGTTAACACTTAGGTAGCTGCCCTCGGCGGTTGATTGGAAAATCCCCTCGATGGCGTTTTCAAAAATACTCCGATACTTCTCTTCCGCCTCGCGGAGATCGCGCTCCGTTCGCTTGAGAGCCGTAATATCTTGGAGAGTGCCAGATCGACCGTAAGCGGTTCCAGACTCGTCAATTAAGATTTTTTGCCGCATGAGCACGGAAATTTTGCGGCCGTCTTTTCTTCGAAAGGTGAATTGGGCTTGGCTTGGAAACTCCCGATGCGAGACCGATTGAAGCTTATCCTCGAGGATAAAGTGCCAGATAGATCGTCCGAGCATTTCGCCAGCGGTATACCCGAGTAAAGCTAACTCGGTGGCGTTGACTCGAGTAATTCGGTCATCCAAATCCAATTCGTGATAAGCGATTAAGGCGTCGTCGAGGATGTCGATGACCTTAAATGGAGTCTCCTTATTGATGGTGGGTTCAGTAATCTGGAGTGATACGGCTTCGGCTTCTTCGGGCCTATTCGGCCCGAGGAGTCGGTTGCTTTTCAGGAGGGAGTGGAACCGCTCTTCGCTCTCCTTGAGAGCGTTGGCGGTTAAGTTCCAGACGACCAACCAGTGGGGGCGGCCGTTCCAAATGAGGCTGCTCTGCGTAACTTCGATATGAAACTCGCTGCCCAGTTGGTGCTGGTATCGCCAGGAGAATCGTTGGGGCCCCCGAGTCATGGCGGCGTGGCGGAGTTGGAGCGCGCTGGTCTGGGACGCGGTCCCGTCCTGCTGAGATTTTGGGGAAATCGACTTGAGGCTAGTTCCCAATAATTTTTCGTGAGATTCGAAGCCGAGCATTTTTGCGGCGGCGGTTGTTCCTGTGATGATCTGGGTTGAATCCGTGATGAGAAAGGTTAGGCCGGAGTTGGTTAAAAGCGTCTGGAGTTGATGGGCATCCAATTCGGCTTGGCATAATTCTCGAAAGATGAAGTGAATTTTTTCTAGCGTTCCAGAAGAGGATGAAATGGGGAAAAGGGTGCAGTGATAAAGGGGGGACAGATCATTGGGTGGATTCATCGAACCATAAAAAACGGAGATCGCTCCGCTCTGCGCTTTGCTGAAGGCTTGCTCTGCGATTGGTCGACTTTGATCACTCCACAAATCGATCCATCGATTTTTTTCGGTGGCGACTTGGGGTGAGGCGCCTGGTGTGGAGGTTGGATCGAATGTTGCGGAGAGGATTCGGCCGACTGGAGACACCAGAAACAATTTAGAACCAATGGCTTCGAGGAGTTTTCGAGCTAGGACGAAGTCTTCTAGTGGTTCGGGCGCATCGGGCGCATCGGGAGAACTGGGTAGTGATGAGGTTTGGCGCGCGAGGATGCCCAAAAATCCGCAAGCGAAACCACCCCATAGACCCCAGTGAGTCCAATCAGCCCAATGAGTGGGGCAGATGCTGACTGAAGCGATTCCGACAGCAAAAAAGCAGAGCGCAAGAAGCGCTGGGCGGAGGCGGTGAAGAGTGTCGCAAAGAGAAGGCATCCTGAGTGAAGTCGGCAACAACTTGAGAAAGCAAGATGTGCGCCCTCGCTCGATTGAATCGTTTTGGGGTAAAAAAAAGCCCCACTTCGCTGGGTGCGAAGTGGGGCGGGTGGAAGGAGTGAACGCTACTTCAGCTTGGATTTGAGATCTTTGCCGGCACTGAATTTCACGCTTTTTGAAGCTTTAATTTTGATCTTTACGCCAGTTTTTGGGTTGATTCCCATGCGGGCTTTTCGGTTAGCGATTTTGAAAGTTCCGAAGCCGACGAGTTGCACTGGTTTGCCTTTTTTAATGCCCGACTTGATTCCCTCGATCACTGCGGCGACGGCTCGCTCGGCGCTGGCCTTGGTTGCCTCTTTCCCGAGATTTTTTTGCACGACTTCAACGAGTTCTGCTTTGTTCATGTGAGGTTAGTTTGAATTTTTGGTGGTTGGTTGGGCTCCGCTAAAACCAGATTCAGCGGGGCTGACCAAGGTTTTTTCATCACCTGCGAATGAAGTCAATAATTTGTGCTAATATTGTTTGCAGATGATCGCCTTGACAAACGCATCGTCAGAACCGCGGTCTAATGTAAAAATTATCGGCATTTGGTTTTGGGCGAAGAGTCGCCCGGTGAGGGAATGGATTTTCGCGGTGTATCGACCGACACTTTTGGGGGAGATTATTGGAGACGGAACCGAGGATTTTGGCTGAGAAACCGCTGAGGGTTTTGGAAAATGAGTTTGTCGATCGTCTCGGGAGAGTGACCACGCCGGCGCATTTCCACCGCCGTCTTGGGGACAGCGAGGGGGTCGCTGCGGCCCCAGTCGCAGGCACTATTCAGCCAAACTTGTTCTGCGCCATAGACTTCATACATGTCGACGGCTCTCGGTGGAGTGGTTTTTGATTCCGGGTAGAGGGTGATTCCTGCCCAGAATCCGCTATCGAGAACCATTTGAATGGTGTGCTCTTCCACATGATCGATGACCACACGGTTTGGTTGAATCCGCGAGTCCGCTTTGATGGCATCAAGGATGAGTTTGGTCCCCTTATGTTTATCCTCGAGGTGGGGAGTATGGACGAGGATGAGCTGATCATGACTGGCGGCTAAGTCGAGGTGCTGTTCGAGAATGTGGAGTTCGTTTCGGGTATTTTTATTGAGGCCGATCTCGCCAATGCCGAGGACATTGGGGCGACTGAGAAATTGAGGGATAATCGCGATGACCTCTTTCGCGAGCTGGGTATCTTCTGACTCCTTGGGATTGATGCACAGCCAAGTGAAATGGGGGAGTCCAAATTTGGCGGCCCGCTTGGGTTCGTAATCCGTCAACTGACAGAAGTAGTCATAAAACCCTTCTGGTCCGCTTCGGTCGAAGCCCGCCCAGAAAGCTGGTTCGCAGACGGCTTGGCAACCAGCGAGAATCATCGCCTCGTAGTCGTCGGTGGTACGACTGACCATGTGACCGTGTGGCTCAATGTAGCGCATGGGGAAAGTGTTTAGCTGAGGGGATTTTCGGTCGATGGATAAGCTCCCACGGCGCCTTTGCTTGGTGCTTTGGCGATGGGTTCGACGGTGGGATCGCTGAGTGACATCAGGACGGATTGGGCGCGGTTTGGTTGGGTGCTTTGAAGTTCCTCCAGGGCTTTTTGAAAGGATTTCAAGCGAAAATCTGGCGGTCCTTCGCCACGATCGATCCGATCAAGGAAGGCGGCAATGTCGATTAATTTCGAACGAGCGTCGATGAAGTAGAGGTCGAGCAGTGCTTGTTGTGTCATAAGATTCAGGCGGAATGCGCCGGAGCGAGACTATTGAAAAAGAGTAGCCTCGGAGGATGATTCCGAGGCTACTGGTTTCGAACAAGAAATTAGTAATACCGACTACTTTTCGTCTGGAGCGAAATCCTTGTGTCCCTTTTCTTTTTGCTCGCTGAGCTTATCCAAAGCTTTTTTGGCATCGTCGGCTTTTCCCGCTTTGATGGCGGCTTCGAGCTCGTCGTAGGTTTTTGTGAGATCGACCATCTGGGATTTATATTTGTCGAGGTAAGCGGCTTTTTCGGCTGCTGGAATGTCTTTGGTTTTAGCGGGCTCGAGCTTTGCGGAGGCTTCGAGAGATTTTTTGATGGTTCCGATGAGGGCGAGGCAATCGTCTTTCTTGGCAGGATCTGCGACCTGCTTTTTCAAGGTGCGGAGGCTTTTGTTCATCGTCTTCATCTCCTTGGTGAGAGGAGAATCGTCCTCGGCAGCGAAGGTGGCAGTGAGGCCGAGGGTGAGGGTGAGTAGAATGGTAGCGAGTGATTTCATATGGATGGAGTTGGATTTTGGATAAGAGGTGAAACTGCAAGTTTGGCTCTGATTTGCCAATGATTGATTCATTAGTGAAATCATTTATTTGGGGTGATCTTAGGTGGAAATCGTTGAGGATTTACTCTGATCTGAGGGTGGTCCAAGTGATTCCGCGCAAGGCCAAGAGCGCGGCCAACCACGATCCCAAAGTGCAGGTGAAGAATAGTCCGCCGAGAAGCATTCCCACTTCCGTATAAGGAAAGACGCCACGATTTTCTTGAAGAGTCGGCCAGACGGCCACGAGGGCGCTCCCGCTGCCGATTGCTAGTCCAAGGACAATCAGCCAGCGATGCTCAGCAAAGACCAAAGATCGCAACTGGCCACTAGTAAAGCCGAGCGCCGACAGGATGGCAAACTCGCGTCGGCGCTCCACCACCCCGCGAGCGATCACCAATGCGAGGCCTGCGCTGGCGAGGAGAAGTCCTAGCCCTCCCAAGGACTGAAAAATTGCCAAGTAGGTATTCTCCACGGCCTGAAAGTCTCCCAGTTTCTGCGACGTTAGAGTGAGTTCTAACCCACGATCGGCTAACTGTCTTGAAAGGTGATCTTTGACGGAGGCGATCTGCTCTTGGGGGCAGTCGATGAGGAAAAACCGATACCCGCCGACGCTGGGAAATTTTTCGATGAAGTGTTTCTCCGAAATAATCACACTGCCCTGGAGGATTGATCCAGCGAGTGTGGCCACGACTTCTTCTTGAAAGTTTCGGCCCCGTTCGTCTTGGGCGTCGATGGATTCTCCGAGTTTTTTCTGGAGAGCCCATTGGAGGGTATTGGCGTCGACGATTGCGGGGATGGAGGATTGATTGGCGGTGGTTTCGCGGTTGAGGAGTTGCCAAGTATTTTGGGGAGGAGTCGGCTGGGTTGGGGGGGGGGCGCTGGAAGCTGATGGGGAGGATTTGGCAAATTTGAAGGCGTTGCGACTGGCGAGATCTTGGGGATTTACGCCGAGAATTCGCGGGGTGATGGCTCGGTTGAGATTGAGGCAACTGGCGTCGTCACCGGGTTGAACGCGGATGGGAACGATTTTCACTCCTGCCAATTTTTGGTCATCAAGGGCGAAGACTTCGCGACCTTTTTGGGTATTGAGATCGTCGTAAATCGGCAGAGAAGATTCGCCGATGAGGGCGAATCCGCCAGTGCCGGTGTCCCTCTGAGTGGTTTGCTCGAGGGGTTTCTGTCGAAAGGCATCGACGGCGACGACGATGAAAACTCCCGAGGCGAGTATTCCAATGATGGTGAGGCTTTGCCGCTGGCGTCGGGTAGCATTTCGCCAGCCGAGTTCAGTGAGCGACGCTAAATTTGCGGGGAGTTTTGAGTGGCGCAAGGCGCGGGCGCTGAGTAGCAACCCACTGATCAGGAGGAGAGCGCCCGCTCCGAAAAAGGCCTCGGCGCTTTTGTTGGAAACCAAGAGGGCGCCTGCTCCGAGCAAGCAGAAGGGGGCGATCAACCCGCGCCAATTTTTGGAGGCAAATGAGGTTGGATGGGATTGCCTTTGATCGAATTCTTCTGGGGCATCGGCGAGAAGTTCGCGAGAGGTGTGGTGCCAAAATTTCCAAGTCGCCCAAACCATCGAGAGCCAGCCAACGAGCACTCCAAAAATAATTCCTGAGGCGAGGGTGAGGGGGTGAATAGTAATGACGAATTCGGTGGTGCTGACGGCATTTCGCCAAGCGGTGGAGAGGGCCCAAATGACTCCATTGGTGTAGAGGACGGCGAGGGGAGCCCCGATGCCGCCCCCGATGAGGGCGAGGACGATTCCTTCGGAAAGGAGCAGGGCGCGGACTTGTTTTCGCCGTAGTCCGAGGGAGAGAAGCAGGCCGACTTCTGTCCTTCTTTCATCGAGAGAAAAGGTAAAGAGCAATCCCGTGAGTCCAGCGGCGGCGACGATGAGGAAGATGGAAAAGCAGAGGAAAAGTTCGCCGAAATCGACGGGAGCGTTGGTGGCATCGATGGCTAGTTTACGGAGTGGAAGTAGTTGGAAGCCGAGTTGTTCTGGGCTGAGATGGTGATTGAGATTATCGACAATTTCCTGACGGTTGGCTTCGGCAGGCCAGCGCATTGAGGTGATTTTTCCCCATCGATTGCCCCAGAGTTCTTCCCCGACTTGGAGGTTTAGAAAAGCTTTGGGGGTGCCTCGATACTTCTCCCAGTAGGCTTGATCTTGGTCGCGCATCTTGGTGGCGTCGAAGGCGAAGCCTGGTTTCCAGTCGCGGCAGTTTGCTTGGTCGGAGAGTCCTGGGAAGTCTGGCATCCATGAGTTGTTGAGTTCGGGGAGATCGGTTGGCAGAACCGCCCGCACTTTGAACTTTCGGGTCTGTTCGAGGAGTGCTCGTCGATCTCCGATGACGAAGTATTTTAGGGTAACCTCGTCGCCAATGGAGGCGTGAAGATCGTCGGCGAGCCATGGGGAAATGACGATTTCATCATTGGCTAAATTCAAGGGTAAAAATCCTCCTGGGGTGGGGGCGACCGCGGTTACCATAGAATAGGGGGTCGATTTTTCTCCGGCCCGCAACTCATTGACGAAGTAGGTCAAGGCGTCCGTTCGTTGATTGGACTTTCCTTGGGGAGTGATGGCGACGAACGCGGGGTCGAGAAAGACGCGGGAGGAGCGGAGTTCGAAGCCTGATTGGTTGGGGAGGGTGCGAATTTCGAGGTCGGCATCGGCTAAGTCCCAGCGGATCCCTTGGCGAGGAGGGGCATTGTTCTGCGCTTTGGCTAAAATGAGGTTGGATTTCCCGCGAAGTGCCAGACGTTCTTCTAATAGTTCGATCGGTACGAAGGCCGTAAATGGGGGGACTTGGCTAGCGGTGAGGGCGAAGCGTCCGTAATCATTTGCTTCGACGATTTGGGTTACTTTTAGTCGAAGGGCGACGACTTCATTTTCATTTCCTGAGAGTGGGGCGTCTCTGGAAAAGGCCCCGGGTTTTTCGACTCGAATCACCAGAGTATCGCCGAGATGGGTTTCGAGTTGCTCGGCGAGGCGTCGATTGATGGCGACGCCGTCGTTGGCTAACGCGATGGGGGTTCCGTTGGGGGAGAGTTTCCAGAAGCGTTGATCGACCCCGAGAAGTTGCGCGGAGTTTACGCGGGCTCCGCTATCGCTTTTTGCGATGGTGGAACGAAGCATAATCACGGGTGCACCTTTTAAAGTGGGATCATCGGCGAGCGCTTTGCGGAAGAAGTGATCACCTCCCGTGAGGGCGATATCTGCTTGGCCGACACGGAGTTCGGCTTGGTGGCGGAGGGTTGATTTGACGGCGTCACCGGTGAGGAGGGATCCCGTGAGAACCACGGTGGCGAGGGCGACGCCGAGGATGACGCCGAGATGTCTTCTCCAATAAAATCGGGCGCCGCGAAGGATGAGAGTCAGGGGAGTCATCGCTGATGATCGGAAATTTTTCCATCGATCAAGTGGATGACGCGTTGCATTCGTGCGGCTAAATCGGCGGCGTGGGTGACGAGGATGACGGCGACGTCTTGAGTTTGGCTGATCTCTTTGAGGAGATCGACGAGTCGAGTGGCATTGGTTCGATCGAGGGCCCCGGTTGGTTCATCGGCGAGGATCATTCTTGGTTGATTGATGAGGGCGCGTGCGACGGCGACGCGTTGTCTTTCTCCGCCTGAAAGCTGGCCTGGGCGATGGTCTTTGCGGTCGATTAAGCCGACGGCGGTGAGGAGGTCATCGGCGCGAGATTGGAATGATTTTCGGGTTTTGCTGGGGAGGGCGAGGGTGGGGATGAGGACATTTTCGCGTACCGTGCATTGGGGGAGGAGGTGGTGGAGTTGGAAGATGAACCCGACGGTGGTGTTGCGATAGGATGCCAATTGCGAC
Source organism: Verrucomicrobiota bacterium (assembly GCA_037142835.1). Taxonomy (GTDB): domain Bacteria; phylum Verrucomicrobiota; class Verrucomicrobiia; order Chthoniobacterales; family Chthoniobacteraceae; genus Chthoniobacter. The sequence goes on along the minus strand of JBAWZW010000024.1, from coordinate 8,843 downwards.
TCGGATTGCCCGACTAGATCGAGGCCATCGACGAGAACCTCCCCGCGATCGGCGAGGTCGAGGGCGCCGATGATATTGAGCAGGGTGCTTTTGCCACAGCCTGAAGGGCCAAGCATGGCCAGGGATTCCCCTTTGGCGACCTGCAGATCTAGGCCAGATAAGACTTCCAGAGCGGGTCCGCCACGAGGATCTGCATAGGTTTTATAGAGGTTTTTGATTTGAAGGAGCATGGGCAGATGGTTGGGGTGCTGAAAATTAAGGATGCGCTGGGGTGAGTTTCGTCCATCGTTTGGCTTTCATTTCAAAGCGGGGGAGTGATCCATGGCGAAGGTGTTCGACGGGGATGCGGAGCCCAAAGGTTTGATCAAAAGCATGTTGCAGGCGCTGAGCGGCGGTGTCGTCGTCTGATTCGATCTGGGCGGTGATTTCGGTCATGGCCTGGAGCGTTGAGACGGTGAGGTGATACTCGATGATTTCGGGGATGCTCCGGATGACGGCTTCGAGAGCGCTGGGGTAGAGATTGATGCCGCGAACGACGATCATGTCGTCGGTGCGTCCGATGATGCCCCCAGCGAGAGCGATGCCGTGGGAATCGCGGGACCAGCGCACGAGATCACCGGTACGAAACCTGAGGAGAGGCCAGGCGTGGCGTTTGAGAGAGGTGATGACGAGTTCTCCAACCTGTCCGGTGGCGACGGGGTCGATGCCGTTTGGGTTGATGAATTCGGCGAAGTAGGATTGTTCAAGCAGGCGGAGCACCCCGCTTTGGTGGGGGTCTTGGTAGGCGACAGGTCCGACCTCGGTCATTCCGTAGTGATCGACAATCTGCGCCCCGTTCCAGCCGGCGCTGAGGCGCGATCTTAATTCGGGAATACTCCCACCGGGTTCGCCCGCGACAATGATCGTGCGGACTTGGGATTTGGTGAGGTCGATATTTTCTTCGGCGGCGACCTGCACGAGGCGAAGGGCGTAGGTGGGGGTGGCGCAGATGACCTCGGCGCCTTGGTCGATGATCATCTTGATTCGGGCGGCGCTGCTGAGGCCGCCACCGGGGAGGCAGAGGCAACCGAGTTGAGCGGCGGCTTCAAAGGCCGTCCAGAATCCGAGAAACGGACCAAAGGAAAAAGCGAAGTAGACGATTGATCCTGAGTCGACTTGGGCGGCGCGGTAAATGGTCTTCCAATTTTCGAGCATCCCCTGCCAGCTTTCGGCGGTGTCGAGTATGGGGAGTGGCCGTCCAGTGGTTCCGCTGGTTTGGCTGAAGCGGGTATAAGCGGAGCGTGGGAATGTGAGATTGGAGCCGAAAGGCGGATGGGCTAGTTGATCATCGACGAGGTCTTGTTTGAGGGTAAAAGGAAACCGCGCGGAGAAATCGGCGAGGTCTTTTGGGGGGGCAATGTGGGCGAGTCGGGTGGAGAGAAAGCGGTTAGATGGAAGGGTTTCCGCGAGTAGAGCTTGGATGCTGGGAAACGGATCTGGCGATTCCACGCGGATTTAGTGGGGGGCTTGGACTCCTGTGGATGGTGATGGTTTGGGTGCTCCCCCTTGGTTTGTTGGGGCATATTTTGCGACGAGAAAAGCGCCACTGGCGGCGAGAACGATCCCGGCGACGAAGGGGAGTGGGATAGATTTTAGGCCGCCGGCGGGTGGATGGACGAGCATGGCTACGATGACATTGACGATGGGGGCGCCGCCGAAAACGATGGGCATGACGGCGGAGGGGGCGGCACCTTTCATGGTGACGGCGGCGGCCCCGAGGGCGAGGACGAGGGTGAAGGCGCCGAGGGCACCGGTGACACCGGCGATGAAGCTCCAAGTGATGCCTGAGCTGGTGAAGCTGAAGTTTGAGCCCCGGGCTTTGAGGACGAGGACGGGGCCGATGACGGCGACAAAGAAGTAGGCGATGCCTACCCAAAGAAAGGCCTTTAAGCCAGCGTTAGCGGTCTCGGGACCTGTGGGCATCTGGCCTCGGCCGTAGTGAAGAATGACGCCGTAGGCGCCCCAAGAGAGGACGGTGAGGTATGCGTAGAGAAGCCAGTTCATGGATTTAGATGTGGTTTTGGTGTTGGTGGTCATCAGGGTTTACTTGAAGAGTTTCGCTGGTCGATGAGGTGATCGCCGCTTGGATGGCGTTGCGAATGGGGGGGGGAATGGGTTGAGATTGGAGATGTCCCGTGGAGCGATCAACGATGGCGCAGACGGCGACGACCTCGCCGTGGGCAACGGGAGTTTGGTCGAGGGTTTTTCGAAATTGAAAGGTATAGCGGATGGAGCTGGTGCGAAGTTCTGCGACGGTGAGGAGGATGTCGACTTCGTCTTCGAAGCGGAGTGGGGCGAGGAAATTGCAAGTGGCGTGGACGCGTGGCCAACCGGTGACGAGTCCGGGAAGTTGTCCGTGATTGGCGAGTTGGAGGGAGCGAAAGAAGGCGTGTTCGGTCGACTCCATCATTCGGTAAAAGTTGGAGAAGTGAACGATGCCGGCGAGATCGGTTTCAAAGAACTCGATCCGACGGGTGAGTTTAAATTCGTGAGCCATGGGCTGGAAAAATTAGAGAACCGCTGAGGGAGCGTCGATGAATTCGCGGGTTAAAGCGAGAAACGATTGGGCCATTCTGGGGGTGTTGTAGATTAGTTCAGCGGCTTGTCGCCCTTTGGCGCCGAGGGCTGATGCGGCCTGGGGATTGGCGAGGAGAATTTCCCAAGCATCGGCGAGCGCTTCGGCGGTTCTTGGTTCAAAAACCAAGCCGGCGCCAGTCTGGGCGATGAGTTCTGGAAAGGAGCCGATTTTCGGTTGCACGACCGGAACGCCACTCGCCCAAGCTTCAGCGAGATAAAGGCCAAAGGACTCGCCGTAGTTTGTGGGCACGCTGAGGAGCGTGCAGCGGCGGAGGAAGAGTGATTTCTGTTCGAGGTCGAGATTGGGAAAAAACTCGACATGGGCGAGGGAATTGGCGGCGTGGAGTTTTGCTTTGAGGGTGTCGACGAATGGGGCATCGCTGGGGATCATGGATCCTGCGATGAGTAATTTAGTGGTGGGAAAAGTGCCGCGGTTTTGGAGGAGAATGAAAGCGTCTGCGACGAGGTCGAGACCTTTACTGGGGTGCATTCTGGCGAGGAATCCGATGGCTAAGGGGGGAGGGGTTGGTGCGGGGGTAAAGTGTTCGAGGCCGATTCCGTTGGGAATCACGCGGAGTTGGTTGGGGGCAAAGTGGAGATGCTGGGCGAGGGTATTGGCGTAGGATTGGCTGGGGGCGATGAAGGCGCTGATTGCGGGTGAGCGTTCGTCGAGAGTTTGCCAGCAGCGGGTTTTCCATGGCTCGCTTAGTGAGTTGAGAAAGACGTCTTCGCCTTGGAGAGAGCAGAGGACGGGAACGCCTAATTCTCTTTGAATCTGCCCTGCGAGTCCGACGAGTAAAGCGGTGGAGATCCAGACGGCATCGGGTTTCCCGTGGTCCTTCATCCAGGCGATCAGTTCATGGAGTTCTTTGGATTGCTTCCCTGCTTCGCCGAGGAGCATGGAGTGGGTGAGTTCGCCGATTTCGGGTCCGCCCGTTTGGCTGGCGGCACTTCCTGCGACTTGTTTGAGGAGCCATCTTTGGTTGAGAAGTTGATCGAGCCAGCGTGGGGTGTGGCGAAAGATGGCGAGTTTTTGTTGGAGGTAGACATTGATTCCACCGAAGAAAATCGGGGTATCTGGAGAGGCTGAGGACTCCTCAAGAGTCAGTGGCAGATACATCGGGAGAATGAGCGCTTCGTGGCCTTGCCGGATGAGTTCTTTGGCGAGGGCATTGTCGCGCATACAGACTCCGCAATAATAGCTGCCTGTTCCTGGGGTGAGTAAGATGATCTTCATTTTCCGCGGAAGTCGTAGCAAACGATCCGGGGCTGGGTTCCTCCCTCGCCGGGTTCGTTTTGGCTGACATAAAGTAGACCGCGAGAGATTGCGGGGAGAGTCCAGGTCTCTGGGGCGTTAAAGAGTTTGGTTCGCGATTTGATTTTGGCGCCGTCCTTGGATAATTCTAGCCAAGCAAGATCGCCGAATTCTCCGAGGCAGAGGATTGATTGATCCACGTTGAGGAAGCTTGCTCGACCGAAGCCGCCGCCGAGATCGGTGCGCCAGAGTTCTTTTCCCGTGAGGGAATCGATCGCGATGAGTTCCGCGAGGCGTTCGTTTTGACCTGCGAAGCCGAAGAGCAAGGGTTCTTTGACCAGTGGGGTCATCCAATAGAGCCCAAATTCTGCGGCCTTCCATGCGGTGGTCACGGAAAAATCTTTGGCGATAGAAAAGCAAGCTCCGCCGGCCCCATAGCTTTCGGAGACAAAGACTAATGCGGATGTTTTATCTAACGATTGAAGGACGACTGGGGAGGATGCGCTCACCGATTCGGCGATCGTGGCGCGGTGCGGGGCTTCGGCGAGAATTTGGCCGGTATGGGTGTCGATGACTAAGAGTCCCCCGATGGGTGGCCGACTTTCTCCGCCGGCGAGGACGAGGATACAATCGCGTCCGTGGAGTTTGGCGGGGATGGGGGAAGAGTAACTGGCGCCCCAAGGATGGACGGCTTTCCAGAGCAACTGACCATTGTCGGTATTTAAGGCCACGCTGTTCACGGATTGGCCGTCGATTTTTCCGCCGACTTGAACGAGGAGTTTTTTGCCGATCACCAAAGGGGTGGAGCCGTGACCGAAGAAGGATTTGCCCATGGCGAAGTCTTTTTCGCCGTCTCGATCCCAGAGGACTTTTCCGGTGGCTAAGTCTAGGCAATGGAGGTGTCCGGTGATGCCGAAAGTAAAGACGCGTCCATCGGCGATGACGGGGCTGGTTCGTGGGCCCCGGCTGCCACCGTAGCGGGGAAGGTAGGGAGCATTGTAGGCATATTTCCAGAGGCGTTTTCCTGTGGAAGGGTGGAGGCAGTCGATGACTTCTTGCTCTTCGACCCGATAAAAAATCACGAGATGCTGATTGGCGATGGCAGGACCACCGAAGCCATTTCCTTTGGGAGATTCCCAGAGGATGGGGAGTCCTGTTTTGGGGAGGTTGTGGAGCAGATGGGTTTCTGGAGAGGTCGCGTTATCTGTGGGGCCGAGTAATCGAGGCCACTCCGCGGTGATCGCGCCTTGAGCGAGAGGGGCGGGTTCGGTAGCTGATGCGGAGAAGGTGAAGACGAAAAGAAGTGACCAGCGGAGTATTTTGGAGATGTTGCTGATGATTAGCATGATGCGGGGGAGGAGACGCGCGCTTGGCCATGGGGAAGATCAGCTGGAAGCTCGACGAACTCGCGGAGGGCGGCTTGGAGGTTTTCGAAGTCGTCGGTAAAAATGTCACCGATGAGGGCGTCGGTGAGTTTGGCGCGTTGGGCTGGGTAGCTTTTGAGCATGCGCCCGAAAGAGAAATTTTGATCGTAAAAAGCGTAGATGATTTTCCGCATATTTTCGATTCCTCGGCAGAGATTTTTGCCATATTCCTCGAAGTCCTCGCTCTGGGAATGGCTTTGATTGAGCGAGGCATCGACGGCATCGGCGGCCATCTCGCCGCTTTTGAGGGCGAGATAAACGCCACTCGAAAAGACGGGGTCGAGAAAAGCAAAGGCATCGCCGGCAAGGAGGAGACCCTGATCGGCACAATATTTGGAACGATAAGAGAACTCGCTGGTCACCCAGTATTCGCCGAATTGTTCTCCCGTGCTGAGGTGATCTTTGATCCAGACGTTCCGGTTAATTTCGCGGGCGATGATCTCGGCGGGATCTTTGGAATCGGAGAAGAGGTAATCTTTTTCAGCGACGATGCCGACGCTGACCACGTCGTTTTTGAGGGGAATATACCAAAACCAACCGCGCCCTTCGACATAAGCAACCGTGGTGTTGCCTTCATCGATCCCGGGATCGCGCTTGGCGCCGCGGAAGTAAGTCCAGACAGCGAGTTTGTTGAGCTGGGGATCTTTCATCCGCCAGCCATCTTGGGCGATGGTCACTTGTGCACGACCGGAGCAATCAATGGTGATGGGGGCGAAGACGTTGCGTGATTCGAGGTCTGGCCCGGTGGTTTCCACGCCGATGACCCGTCCTGAGTCGTCTTTGATGGTGCGGTTGACGCGGGTGAGTTCGCGAACCACTGCGCCTTTTTTGCGGGCGTTATTGAGAAGCATGAGGTCGAATTCCGAGCGCTCCACCTGCCAGGTCACGGAGCTGGGGTGATCGGAATGTTGGAAGAAGTAAAAGGGTTGGGACTGGTGGCCGTCTGGGGTGACAAATTGGACGCTATACTTTTTGGTGTAGGCGATGCGTTCCATTTCCTCGATAAGCCCAAGCCGGTTTAAAGTGAACCAGCAGAAGGGCATCAGCGATTCACCGACGTGGTAGCGGGGGAATTGATCTTTTTCGATGATCAAAACGCGACGACCTTTTTCGGCGAGCAGTGCTCCGGCGGTGGAGCCGGCGGGACCGCCTCCAATGATAATCACCTCGAAATTTTCAGAATCGGCGGAGTATGTCATAGGAAATGAAATGGTTCGCTTGGTGAGGATTTATGGACGCAGAATCTCGACGATTTTGGCGAGGATGTGGTGATCTTTGCTGAGTAAACAGTTGCTTCTTCCGTAGAGGGTCGCGGGTGAGGCGATTTGAAAGTGATCGGTCATTTTGCGATCGGGGGCGAGGGTCAGGAAGGCGCGTGGCTGGCTTCGGTAAATGATTCCGTGTTGATTGAGCAACCCGCCGAGAGGGACTTTGGCGTCGAGGATTTCTTGGCGGAGGGCTGGGGAAAATTCGGCGAGATGGATTTCGATGGCCCCGTATTCTACGGGCAACTCAGAGTCCGCTCGGCAGAGCAAGACTTCGCGCCGGTAGAAATCATTGGAGGGGAGGATTTGCAATGGGTGGAGGATAATCTTTCCTTGGTGAAAGGCTTCGAGGCGTGAGGTCATGTCGCCGTGGTGAACGAGAAGATCGTGGTAGGGAGGAGGGATATTGGAGGGATCGATGGTGGCGATCTCAGGCAACGGATGCCCATGGGCGCCGTAGAAGTGAGCGAGGGGGTAAAGGACGGATTCGCTGTTGGTGGGTGGGTTCACGAGTAGCGGGCGTTGAGGTGTTGCGGCAGAAAAAATCCGTGAAGGATGAGATCGACTTTGAGGAGAGCGGAGCGAGTGAGGACCAGCCAGTCGCCTTCTTGGTTGAGGAGTCCGAGGCGGATTAATTCCTCGAAAGGTTCCGCCCAGTGTTCATCGATGGTCACGCCAAATTTATCTTGGAAATAGCGGCGGCTGACTTTGCCGAGTTTGAGTTGGAGGATGAGTTCGCGAACGATCCTTTCTTCGGCGGTGGTGGTGAGGGCGCGGCCGAGTGGTAAGACTCCGCGTTTCATGGCGGCCGTGTAGGTTTCGAAGTCGGGGAGATTTTGAAAGTGGACGCCAGCGAGGTGGCTGAAGCTGGCGACGCCGAGGCCGATGAGATCGGCGCCTTGCCAGAGTAAATCGCGATAAAGAAACTTGGTTTTTTCGGGGTTGCGAACGGCGGTGGTCGCGCTGGTGACCGTGTAGCCTGCGGCTTCGAGAGCGGTGAAAGCTTCAGCGACCCAGCGGCGTTTGGTTAGCCAGTCGGCGACGGGAGCGACGAGCTTTTTCTCGGCCTTCATCTGTTCGTAGATCGTGGTGTTGTGGGGGATTTCCATTTGATAAATCGTCACGGAATCGGGTTGGAACTCGATGGTTTTGGCGATGTTGCGCTGCCAATTTTCGTCCGTTTCCTCGATCATTCCGGCGATGAGATCGATATTGATTTGGGGGAAGTCGACCTTTCGGGCGAAGTCATAGGCGCGGTAGATTTCGTCTTCTCGGTGGGCTCGACCGTTAATTTCGAGGAGATGTTTATCGAAGTTTTCGACTCCGAGAGAGAGTCGGGTCACGCCGAGGCTGCGGATTGCGGTGAGTTTTGCTTCGGTGAGCGTGCCTGGTTCGGCTTCGAAAGCGATTTCCTCCGCGTCATCCCAAGGGAGGAGTTTCTGCATTCCTGTGACGAGCGAGGTGAGTTGAGGGACGGAAAGAAAGCTGGGGGTGCCGCCGCCGAAATAAACGAACTTGGGTTTGCGGTTGGCGATGCGGGGAGTGTGGGCGTAGAGCGCTAACTCTTGCAGACCGAGATCGAGGTAGCCCTTGATTTCGTCGGCATTTTTATCGGTGTAGACGCGGAAGTAACAGAAGTGGCAGCGTTTGCGGCAGAAAGGGATATGGAAATAGAGTCCGAGTGGGAGTTCGGATTCTGGGGGGTGTTCGAGGGCTTTGGCGACATCGCCGACGTGTTCTTTTTTCCAGAAAGAAAAGGGAGGATAATTGGCAACGAAATAGTTGCCTGCGGTGGTGTCGTCGCTGTCGGCGAGGAGATGAGCGAAGGAGTGGGTTTGCATGCTGATGAGAGTGGAATGCGTGGGAAAAAGTGGATGAGGAAAGGGATAGGCGCAAGGAATTAGTGCGTATACGTATTAGTTTTCACGATGAGGTTTTTGGGGGAGGGTTCGATTGTTTGAACTTATAAAGGAAAACGGGTGGACTTTTCCTGGGCCTTTGGGCGAGGCGTTTGATGGCGGGTTTGTGGGGTAGCTACGGGGGCGGAAATCACCGTTATCGGAGTATTTATGCCTTTGATCTGAAGATGCTTAGAGCGTTATGGGGAATTTTCATTTTCCTCTTTATCACCAGAACTCGCGTTGCGCTGGAGTGTGGAAAGGCGAGTCACTTCAAGTCATTCGGGAGGATGAATAGTGGCCAGAGACGGGGAGCGATGCTCACGCGGGGGCGCGGAGGACGCGGAGGAAGAAGCCGTGGAGAATTTTCACCGAAAGACTGAAT
>JBAWZW010000023.1:0-27271 GCA_037142835.1 Verrucomicrobiota bacterium | reverse complement strand
AGGTTCGCTAGTCCGCTCCCATCCACCAATCACCGCCCGATCGCAAAATAAGGCCCTCCCGTAATCCAAAAACGGCTCCTCTAAAGCTCGACCCAACAATTCACTCCGAAAACCACTCGCATCCACAAAAAGATCCGCCTCCAGTCGCCGCCCATCCTCGAGAACCACCGCGGCGATCCCCGACTCCCCTCGCTCCGCGGTCTCCACCCGACCCTCCACAAAACTCACCCCAAGTTCCACGGCCAACGCTTCCAAAGTGGCCACGAGCTTCAGATTTTCAATGTGAAAACCAAATGGCACGCTCATCTCTGGCGCCCCACCCCTGCGGGGATCACGGGCAAAAACTCGACCCGCCTCCATCAGTGCACTCTCCAGCGAAGCCCCGCTAAAATCTTCATCCACATAAAAGCCGTTCGATCGCTGAAGGTTTTTCCACTTCCCATTGCATCGAGCCCCAAACGGATAATCAAAATGATCCCTCGGCCCCCAGAGAAACCGAATGCCCAACTTCCATGTCGGCTCCGCCTGAGCATAAAAACGCGACTGAGAAATCCCCAGAAAATCAAATAAATGGATCGGCAACGCCGGTGTCGTTCCTTCCCCCACCCCAATGACCCCCATCTCACTACTCCGCACCACCCAGACCGCCACCGACGGCAACTTTTTCCGAAGGGTAATCGCCGCCAGCAAACCTGCACTCCCCGCCCCTAGAACTAAGATCCTTTTTATCATTGCTTTAAAATAAATATTCAAAAACTCGACAACTTCAATGCCCATCTGCCCAAGACTGCCAGAGACTTGACTCCCCTCGACTCTCAGACAACCTCCCCAAACCCGATTTCAACTCTACCCCTTGATCAACAACTCAAAAAAAATTCAACGCCTCTCCAACTCCCCTGTCAGACCATCCTAATTTTTACCCATGCGCTCGCACTTCCTTATCCTCCTCGTTCTCCTCTCCCCAGTCCTTCATTCCATCGCCCAGAACGATCCCTCCACCGAACCCTCGGTCATCGCTGTCGCCAAAGCCATGCCTGCAGTGGTCAATATCAATACCGAACGGGTTGTCCAACGCACCGTCCGTGACCCCCGCGATGACCTCTTCTTCCAATTCTTCGGCGGCCCCATGCAACGCCCCCGCGTCCTTTCCCAAAAAGTCCAAAGCCTCGGTTCTGGGTTCATCATCGACTCCTCTGGATACATCGTCACCAACGAACACGTCGTGGAACGCGCCGCCGAACTGAAAATCTCCGTCACCACCCACGACGGCAAAACCTACTCCGCCCGCTATATCGCTGGCTCCACCGAAGCCGATCTCGCCTTGCTCAAAATCGACTCCCCTCAGCCGCTCCCCTTCCTCGCCCTCACTGATCTCTCCCCCAATCTCCTCGGCCAAACCACCCTCGTCCTTGGCAATCCACTCGGCTATGGGAGCTCGGTCGCTCGCGGCATCCTCAGCGCCAAAGATCGCAGCGTGACCATCGGAGACATCGAATACAAAAACCTCCTCCAAACCGATGCCGCCATCAACCCAGGCAACAGCGGCGGACCCATCGTGGATCTCACCGGCAAACTCATCGGGGTCAGCTCTGCAAAAATGTCTTATACTCCACAAGGCGTTCCCACCCAAGGTATTGGATTCGCTATCCCCGGAAAAACTGTCCGAGATCGCGTCGCCGACTTGCGAAAAATCGCCGCCGACCCCAAAGCCGCCAAAGAAGCCGAAGATGCCAAGTCTCGCGTCCGCAAACTCTTCGGCCTCACCCTCCAAGACCTCACCCCTAAACTCGCCGAAACCCTCGGCTTTAATCCCGGTAGCGGAGTTCTCATCGCCGATATCTCACCCAAAAGCCCCGCCGAACGCGCCCAACTCAAGCAGGGTCTTGTCATCGTGCAAATCGGGCGTTATGAAATCAATTCCGTTCAGCAAGTCGAGGAGTTGATGAAAACCGTGGAAAGCGGGGCGCCAGTCGATTTCACGATCAGCGTGTTGCGCCAACTTAATGGACGAAACTTTCGCCAAAGCGAAACCGTCCAACTCATCGCTAAGTAATTCCTTCTCATGATCAAAGTCGAAAACCTCACCAAACGCTACGCCGGTTTTACCGCCATCCGCGACCTCAACTTCGAGGTCGCCCAAGGCGAAATCGTCGGATTCCTCGGCCCCAATGGCGCAGGAAAAAGCACGACCATGAAAATTCTCACCAGCTATCTTCCCCCCACCTCCGGCTCCGCCACCATCGCCGGATTCGATATTTTTACCGAATCCCTAAAAGCCCGAAAACACCTCGGCTATCTCCCCGAAAATACCCCCCTCTACACCGATATGCGCGTCAGCGAATACCTCCGCTATCGCGCCAGCCTCAAAGGAGTCTCCAGCGGAAAAATCCGCCAAGCCGTCGGCGATGTTCTCGAACTCTGTAACCTCCGCGACGTCGAAAGAAAAATCATCGGCTCGCTCTCCAAAGGCTACCGCCAGCGCGTCGGCCTCGCCGATGCCCTCGTCCATGACCCCGATTTACTGATCCTCGACGAACCAACCATCGGCCTCGATCCCAACCAAATCCGCCAAGTCCGCCAACTCATCAAAAACCTCGGTGGCCAAAGAACCGTCCTCATTTCCACCCATATCCTCCCCGAAGTCGAAATCATGTGCTCCCGAGTCATCGTCATCCACAAAGGCACCATCCGCGCCAGCGATACCCCAGAAAATCTCCTCAAAAATCATCGAGCCGCCGGAAGGATGCGCATCGAAGCCCACAACGCTCCCAATGGCCGAGAACTCCTCAGCCAGATCCCCGGGGTCAAAGAAGTTACCGAAGAAATCCTCGAAACTTCCAGCGTCTTTCAAATGAAACTCGACGCCAATGCCGACCCTTGCGCAGATGCCCTCCGCCTCGCCTCCCAACACCATTGGGAAATCCGCGAAATCACCCGTCGTCGCCCCACCCTCGAAGATGTCTTCGTGGAACTGACCCACGAAGATAACTAACTCTCCTCTAGCCCTCGCCCAACCTCACTCTTGAAAACATTTTTTACCCTCCTCCTCCGCGAGATCAAGTCCTTCTTCTATTCCCCAATCGCTTACGTAGTTCTGTTCTATTTCCTCTTCCTCTCCGGCTACAACTTTTACATGCAGATCAACTTGATGAACGGCTTCCCCACCGAAATCACCGTCGTCCAAGCCTTCTTCGCACCCGCCATTTTCTGGTTCCCCTTCGTCCTGAGTTTTCCCCTGATCACCATGCGCACCTATTCCGAAGAGTTCCGCATGGGCACATTCGAAACCCTCACCACCGCCCCCGTCAAAGACTCCCAAGTCGTCCTCGCCAAGTTCTTCGGGGTGCTTTTCTTCTATTCCATCCTCTGGGCCCCCTCGCTCGCTTCTTTCGCCATTTTTGAACGCATCTCCGGCCACTCCGCGACCAACGCCACCGGCGCCTACTATGGTACCTACCTCCTCCTCTTCTTAGTCGGTAGCCTCTACAGTGCCATCGGCTGCCTCTCCTCCGCTCTCACCAAAGACCAAATTAACGCCGCCACCATTTCTTTCACCACCATCACCCTTCTCCTCTTCGTCGGCTTCCTCCCCGAAGTCCTCAATATCTCCGCGCCCGCCGTCAAAGATCTCTTCTCCTATATCTCCACCATCCAACACATGCAGGACTTCTCCAAAGGGGTCATCGATTCCCGCTCGATCGTCTGGTATACCTCCATGACCGCCCTCGTCCTCTTCTTGAACTTCCAAGTCTTTCAATACCGAAAGTGGAAGTCCTAATCATCCTCTGCCCCATCTCCCATGGCTTCTCCAGCTCCAGATTCCTCTACTCAGTCCGTGAAAATTCATCGCTTCCAAATCGGGCTCAATGTCCTCCTCCAAATCGCCTTCGTCACCAGCATCGTCTTGATGCTCAACTACCTTAGCTTCCGTCACTTCAAACGATGGGACTATTCTCGGGATCAAAAATTCGCCCTCAGTTCCCAAACCAAAAATCTCCTCGCGCACCTCAAAAAACCCGTGCGAGCGATCATCTTCTTTTCCAACGCCGGCGAGATCGTCCCCGATCTCCAATCCCTGATGCGTGAGTATGAGTTCGCCTCCAAAAAGAAATTCACCGCCGAATACATCGACCCCTATCGGAGCCTCAGCCGCGCCCAAGAACTCCAGACCAAGTATAAGTTCGGGGCCAACGAAAATATCCTCATTCTCGACTGCGATCAGCGAAGCAAATTCGTCAACGCCGCCGATATGGTCACCCTCGAAGCGCCCGACCAAGCCTCGATGATGGCGGGCCAAACCCAATCGAAAATCAAAGCCTTCAAAGGAGAACAGGCCATCACCACCGCCCTCCTCGAACTCACCGAAGGCCGACCAAACAAAGTCTACCTGATCAGCGGTCACGGAGAACCCGAAATCAAAAGCCCCGACCTCCAAATCTTCGAGGAAGATCTCAAACGCCAAAATATCCAAGCCCAACCCCTCAATCTCCTCAATTCTTCCCTCATCCCCGAAGACGCCCGGGCCATCATCATCTGCGGCCCCAAATACGATTTCTCCGAGCTCGAAATGAAACTGCTCTCTTCCTTTTGGGAAAAACATGGCCGCGTCCTCGCCCTTCTCAACCCCTTCGCTCGAACCCCGCGCCTCACCGCTTGGCTCAATGAACAAGGCGTTGTTCCCCAAGAAGATCGGGTGATCGGCCTCGCAAATTTTCTCGGCAAAGACGAAAACGGCAACCCCAAAGTCACCAAGGGCACGATCAAAGATGCCGGCTTTGTCGTGGTCAACAGCGGCACCAAAATCACCAAGAATCTCGAGGGAAATACCAAACGCCTCCTCGGCACCACCCAATCCCTCCAGTTCGACGAATCCAAAAAAGCGACCGCTTATCTGCGCTTCATCCCGCTTCTCGAATCCGTCACTGGTTTTTGGGGCGAAACCGATCTGCTCACCAATGATGACCAAGCTTTCTTCGACCCCAAAAATGATCACCTCGGTCCCCTTCACCTCGCCGTGGCCGTCGAAAAAGGGGGCGTCGAAGATCCTCGCGTCCAAGTCGAAACCGCCCGCCTCGTGGTCTTCGGCAATGCCGAAGTCCTCACTGGCAAAGCCCACCGACTCACCGAAGGCCTCTCCAGTGACCTCGTGATCAATGCCCTCAATTGGCTCCTCGATCGCGAGGAAATCATCGGCATCGCCCCCAAAGATAAACGCAACACCACCCTCAGCCTCGATGAATCTCAACTCCAGCAAATCGGCATCGGCGTCATGGCCATCATTCCCAGTATCGTCGCCCTCCTCGGCCTCTTAGTCTGGTCCTATCGCCGAAATTAGGGACCTCCCGATCATTCGCCATGAAAATCAAAAATACCCTTTGCATCCTCCTCGCCACCCTCGCCATTTTTAGCTTCATTTGGTTCTTCGAAAAAGATCGCCCCACTTCTCCACAAGCTAAGGACGACGCCGGGCGAGTCCTCCTTTTTGACCGAGATCAAATCAACCAGATCACCATCAAAAATACCGGCTCCACGATCGAACTCCAACGCACCCCCACCGGACGGTGGCTCATGGAAAAACCCGTCAAAGATTGGGCAGACACTCTCCTCGTTGCGCAACTTTTTACCTCAGCGGAAGCCCTCAAATCCGAAGGTCTCGTCAATGACTCCAAGGGAGCCACGAAAGATCAAATCAAAGAATACGGCCTCGCGAACCCAGAGATTCGCGTCACCTTCCACAATCATTCTCAACCCATCGAACTGCTTTTTGGCAAAGATTCCGCCGTCGATGGTCGGATCTACGTCCGCCTCGACAAATCCAATGCCGTCCACGTCATCGCCACCGACCTCAAGTCGCTCATCACCAAAAAAGCCGACGAATTTCGAGACCATAAATTAACCGATCTCAACCCCAACCAAGTCACCAAAGTAGAAATCAAATCCCCCGACGGCTTGATCGAACTCAAGAAAAAAAATCAAGATTGGTTCCTCTCCAAACCCCTCCAAGTCCGCGGCAACAACCAGAAAATTAACGAACTCATCTCCAAAGTGGTCAATGCCCAAGTCGCAACTTTCCTCACCTCTTCCGCCGATCTCACCGCCTCGGGAATCGATGACCCCCTAGGAACCATCCGTATCTTCTCCGATGAATCCACTCCACCCTCCATTCTCCAATTCGGGTCGGTCACCGAAAAGGCCAAGGACAAGATGTATCTCAAACTCTCCACCCGCGAAGATCTCTGCGTCGTCCCCAAAGCCCTCGGTGCCCTCCTTCAAATCAAACCGAACGATCTCCGCGACCCACAACTCGCTCACTTCGAACCTGATATCGTTGACCGCATCACCATCGAAGGCCAGGCAACCGAGAAAATTGTCCTCGCTCGCCACGGCGAATCTTGGATTCGCAAAGTCGGCAACCAAGATCAACCAACCAATCCCAGCGCCGCCACCCGTTTGCTCCAACAACTCCAAACCGCCCAAGTCTCCGAGTTCATTTCCGATGTCCCAAGTGACCTCAAACAATACGCTCTCGATCAACCAACCGCCAAAATCACCCTCAGCTCTTTCTCCTCAGAAAATACCGCCGAAACCAAAGCCGGTGACCGCTCCATCCTCACCCTGCTCCTCGGCAAAACCGCCACCGGTCAACTCTACGCAAAACTCCAAGACGAGCCCTTCATTGTCTCCATCCCCTCCACCCTTTTAGACCTCGCCATGACCGACCCCCTCCAGTGGCAAGCCCTCCCCATCTTCCAAAATAAAGCCGATGAAATCATCTCCTTCGAAGTCACCCGAAATGGCCAACCCTCCCTCAGCCTAATTCGAAACCAAGATCAAATGTGGTCATTGGTAAACCGCGACGGCAAGGTCAACCAAGTCAACGCCCAATCCCTCGTCAATACCCTCTCCAATCTCCGCGCCGTCCGCTGGCTCGGTTCCCCGCTCCCCACTTATGGACTAGATCATCCATCGATCATTCTCCACTTTCAAAATAAATCCACCGGGCAAGGCACCCTGACCATCGGATCCGCCACCCTCGCCGGACTTCACCCCTCTACCGCTCAGGGGAAAAATGGGGTCTTCGCCCTCAGTCATCCCGACTTCACCGCCTTCGAATTGCCACTCCTCGATTCCTCACCGAATCCCCCCATCTCCCCCGCCTCACCAGTCCCATCAACCACCCCGAATCAAGGAGGACTTTGATTCTCTGCCCCGCGTCGACCTCGCCTCTCCTTTAGCCGCCAATCAACTCCCCCATCCGTTCTCTCTATTTCTTTTTCCTCACTCATGACCTCGAAAAAACTCCTTCTCTTCGACATCGACGGCACCATCCTCACCTCTGGGGGAGCTGGTCTACGAGCCCTTCGACTCGGCCTCCATCGCCACTTCGGCATCCATGATGACCTTTCCACCATCGATATGGCTGGACGGACCGACTCGGGGATCGCTCGCGAAATTCTCGCTTCGCATCAACTTCCCCAATCCATCGAAAACATCACCGCCCTTTTAGATGCCTACCTGCATCATCTCGCCATCGAAATCCCCCAAACCGCCGGCCAACTCCTCCCCGGAATCATCCCGCTCCTCACCCAACTCCACCAAAAACCAGAGATCGTTCTCGCCCTCCTCACCGGTAATCTCGCCCGCGGTGCCGAAATCAAACTCCGCCACTACGGCGCTTGGCACTACTTCGAGTTCGGCGCCTTCGCCGACGATCACCACGACCGTAATCAACTTGGCCACTTCGCCAAAAAACGCGCCCACCAAAAATACGGCCACGAATTTCCTCCCCAATCCATCTTTATCCTCGGCGATACCCCGCACGATATCACTTGCGCACGCGCCATCGGCGCCAAGGCCATCGCCATCGCCACCGGACAATTTACCCGGGCCGAACTCTCCGCCCATCAGCCAGACTTTCTCTTCGACGATTTGACCGACATCGGCACCGTCCTTGCCGCCATCACCTAGCGGACGATCTCAGCTCGATAAATAACCCGCCTCCCCCACGAGTTCCCGCTTTGCCCAATCGATCAGTCTGCGTCATCATCCTCGGCCGTGCGCATCGCTATCGACGACTTCATCCTCCACCTCGCCACCGAACGCGGTCTTTCGGTTAACTACCAGATATCGACGCGCATCTCTCTGGAAAGTTTCGCCCTTTGGCTAGAACGCGCCCAAATCGTCAAGACCATCGGCCAATCCGCCTTCGACTCGCTTCTCCAAAACGATCTCCCCATTGAACCTCCCCCGATTAACCCAGGCCAAATCTCTCTCGATCAAATTTCACTCTACCTCAGTGACCGCAAACGCCGCGGTCTCTCCGCCGCTTCCATCAAAATTATCGTCGTCGCCACGAAAATCTTTTTCCGCTGGCTCCATCTCCGACGACGGATCCCTCGCGATATCGCCGAACATCTCCCTCTACCACGGACCGAGCACTATCTCCCCGAAACCATGAACGAACTCCAGACCGAACAACTGATTGAGGGCATTTTACCCGACAATCCTCGCGGCCTCCGCGATCGGGCAATTCTCGAGCTCCTCTACGCCAGCGGGTTACGGGTTTCGGAACTCGTCAACGCTCGACTCGAATTTCTCGATCTTGATCTCCGGATCATTCGAGTCATCGGCAAAGGTCAAAAAACTCGCCTCGTCCCCGTCGGCCAAAAAGCCTGCTCCGCCATTCGCGCTTATCTCGAAAAGGAACGCCCCACTCTCGTCAAACCGCGCACCGGGAGCGAAATCTTCCTTTCTATTCGTGGAAAAAAACTCTCCACGGTCCGCATCTGGCAAATCGTTAAAGACGCCGCCAAACACGCGGGAATCAAGATCAATGTCTATCCCCATCTGCTACGCCACAGCTTTGCCACCCACCTTCTCAGCAACGGGGCCGACCTGAGGATCATTCAGGAATTGCTCGGCCATGCCGATATCGCCACCACCCAAATCTATACGCATATCGATCAGCATCGCCTTAAATCCATCCACCACCGCTTCCACCCTCGAGCAAAATAACTCCCCCCCGGCCATGGCGGGCATCCTGCTCTCTCAATCAACTCCCCCATCCGCCCTCCCCAACGAACTCACCGCCCATTCTTCATCCTTTCACCCCTCTTCATTCAAAAAATCATCAGTCTGGCACGCTCCTTGCAAATCAAATTTGAATATGAACCCAAATTCGACTAGCCACTTCCTTGCAAAACTGGCCACCCCTCTCGCTCTGCTCAGTTTCCTCTCCACCCCATCCACCCACTCGGCATCCGTCTTTAGTTTTGCCAACTTCAGTTGGGAGCAAAACAATACCCCAGACACCCTCATCCTCCTCGGAAATGGGGTCACCCTTGGTGGCGCAACTTTTAGCCTGACTCTCCCCAATCGCGTCACTCGCTCCGTTGGTTTCATCGCCCTCAGCGGAAATGCCACCACTGGCTTTATTGGTGCCCCAGGTTTCAACCCATCCGCATCGCTGGGCATGCAGGCCACCGCTCAATATGGTCTCACCCAGTCCGACGGTAGTGTTTCCCTTTTCAGTTCCGCCGTAAATCTCCCCAACGGTGACAATGGGTCATCTTCCCGTAACGGTCTTTCGATGTCCTGGTCAAACGGTCTCAGCCTGGTCAACGAACTCGGCAACGACTTCGTCCTTTACGAGTCAGGCAGTAATTCCACGAGCTCCGAAGGGCAAATGGTTCGCGTCCATCAAAGAGGAAACACCTATAGTCCTTGGTATTATCGGGCCGTAGACGCTTTCTCCGTCTACACCAATACCCCGTCCACCGTTGAAGGTGCGTTCGCCACCGCTTTCGATCTTTCTGCCCTTGGAATTCCCAGTGGAGCGCTCGTCGACGAAATCCAAGTCGCTAATCTCCAGTCCTCTGACCGCATTCTCGACTTAGCCACCTACGCCCTTTCCGGTGAGGTCGTTTTCGGTAACCCCAACGGGCCCAACGCTAAACCCAGCGTCGGCCAACTTCCAGGGATGAATTCCCAAAGCACCTTTGCCGCCACCGCACTCGATCCCGATCCCCTGTATGTCGGCATCATCAGTTCGCTGGCCGTCCCAGAACCCGCCACCACTTTTCTCCTCTCTTTCGGTAGCCTTCTCCTCCTTCGCCGACCTCGCTCCTTTCGCGTCTCCCCCAAATAAATTGCTCCTCATCCCCCCTTGTCTCGCCGAATCTCCGCGTCCAACCGATCAGCGATCTCAACGCTTGACCGCAGGACTGAGCCGCATCGACTCCTGCAACGCCTTGATCTTTTCGGTCAAGGCTTCGCCCCCGCCCTTAACCTGAGCCTCCTCATAAAGACTAAGTGCCCCCTTCTTATCCCCAAGCAGCTCCAAGGCGGTCGCCTTATCCATTAAAAGCAAAACATCCGTCCTTCTTCGATTCAATCGATGGTCGATCTCCTCAATGGCCGCTTTTAAATCGGCCTCCGCATTCACAGGATTCTCCAGCCCAAACTCCGCGCGCGCACGGCGAATCAGCCAAGAACTCTTAATCCGAGAATCATTCATCTCCGCATCAATCAACATCAGCGCC
Organism: Verrucomicrobiota bacterium; assembly: GCA_037142835.1. GTDB lineage: Bacteria > Verrucomicrobiota > Verrucomicrobiia > Chthoniobacterales > Chthoniobacteraceae > Chthoniobacter. Next base: position 16,730 of record JBAWZW010000023.1, on the reverse strand, counting down.
ACCGCAAACTGGCTCGCATCCATCAACGCCTCCACCAGTTCAACATCCAAGATGCCCGCCCCCGTCTGGATCACGCCCTCCTCAACCCCGACCACACGCTCTTTTTTCATCTGCAACCGCCGATGAAGATCACTTCGTAAAATATACCACTCAGGGTTTTGCTTGTGCAGGCGAATCGCCACCTCACAATCCTCGAGCGCTTTCTGATTCAGCTCCTGCGAGCGAAAGATTTCCGCCCGCAGAATCCGCAAGGCCGCGAACTCCACCGGTTCGTCATTCTGCAAAGTTAATCCCCGCGTCGCCACCGCAATCGCCTCCACGGGCTTTCCCCCAAGAAACAGCACCCTCCCCAATTCACGACAAATCGGCATCGATCGCGGATCAAGAACCGCCGCCCGTTGCAAATCCGCCGTCGCCTCGTCCAGCTTTCCGAGCACATGATACTCCACAGCTCGTTCAGTGAGTAAATCCGCGGTTTCACCATGCAACTTCATCCGCTCGCTTAACTCTTCGATTTCGTGCTCCGGCCCTTGGTGGGCATTCGCGAAAAATGTCCCCAAAAAATTCCCCAGCACCACCGGAATAAGAAAGAAAATCGCTCTCATTAGTCTTCAATAATCAAAACGGTGTTTAAGAGAAATTCTCCGTTTTCTCGATTGCTGGAGTGCCCCTCGATCGCCAACCAATTCACCCCATCCCGCAAGGTTTTCAGCGCATCCGCAAGCGACAAATAGATCGTCTCTCGCTTCTCCCGAATCTTCACCTCCTGCGCATTGCTTCCACTGCTTCGCCCCACCCCCCGACGGGCAATTTCTCGACCGTTGATATAGGCGATAAATCCATCAGGATAATCCACTTGCAGACTCATCTCCGTGATCCGATCCACCTGCTCAATCTGAAATTCCCGCCGCGCATAAAATACCGAGTGCTTGCCTTTCATTCCCTTCAGCTCCGTCCGAAATCCCGCGCGCCCATAACCAAATCCTCCCGCTCCTGTCTTCCATCCCTCCGCCGCAAAATCAGGTTGGGTCCACTCTTTTCCCCGAACGGGAAGCTCAAAAGTGTATTGCCACTCCGCCCCTTGCGGAATCGGAAATTTGCAATCCAGAGGAAGCGGCGAACTCCCAGCAATCTTCACCCCATTCTCAGGCTTTTTCACCTCCACCGATGGCATCCAAGGCAATGCCAATGCCGAAGCGGTCACTTTTCCCCGCTTCACAATGCTAAATTGATCAGACTCAATCCCATCACGATTAATCATCCTCCCCGTCAACGTATCCCCGTTGATATCAATGAGCGTCGATCCAAACTCAGAAATAATCCGCCGCATCACCGGCATGGTTCCACTCCGACCAAGCGTCTGTCCCGCATTTCCCGTCACCACTTGCACGGTGCCACCATGCGGATGAATCCCCTTACTTTTCCGATACGCCCCATCCCCCTCAGGATCGCCGTCGCCATCGTCGAGAATCACATTCTCAGAAACCGTAGGAGTCGCATAAGCCCCGTCCATGAGCATCGACCGCTCATAAATATGCGAATGCCCAGTGAGGACCAAATCCACTCCCCCAGCCTCGATGATCGGCATAATCAGTTTACGCATTTCGGTTAAGTCTACCTCCTTGTCGCTATCGTGACTTCCCTTCGTGTAAGGCGGGTGATGCCAAAAAGCAATTAGCCAGTCGGCTTTCGCTTTCTCCAAATCCGCCTTCAACCAATTCGCCATCGGATCCCCCGGCTTTCGACTCAAATCATGCGAGTCCAGGCAGATAAAATGGATGTTCGCATAGTCGAACGAATAATAAGCCTCCGTCCCCGATGCCACCCCACCCACTTGACCGCGCGTCGGCAAAACATACGCATCATAGTATGGCCCAATCCCTGTCCGCCCACTCGAGGTCGCTCCCTCGTGGTTTCCCATCGCCGCCCAACACACTTTATTGCGAAGGGTGGTGTCATACATCTCAAAAAAGCGCGACTGAAACTCGTTGTCCCTCCCCGTAAAGTAAGCCATGTCACCGACATGAATCCAAAAGTCCAAGGGATGCTTCTCCACGTCCACCGTCTTGAGCATCGACTGATACACCGCGGCCTGCGGCTCCTTCCCAGTTCCTCCGTCTCCCGCAATCCAAAACCGCACGGGTCGACTCGGCCCCGCTATCGGATGAGTGGTGAACCGATACGACGCATCTTCGGGGGTCAAACGCTTTTCCCCATCAAAAATTCCGTAGTAATACGTCGTGTCTGGCTCCAACTCGAGAATCTGTGCCTCATACTGAAATGTCCCGACGGGGGCAGAATGCAACCGAGGGAGCAACCGATTTTCTTCCGTCAATAAGGACTCCCACTTGGCGGGAATTTTCTGGTCCTTTGCTCCGAGCGACGCCCGAGTTTGAATCGCCACCCCGTGGACTTCGCGATCCAGATTTCCCAGCGCTTTTCCAAACCGCACCCCAGGCACAATCGGCCCCTCAGTCCGCCACACAACCCCCATCCGCGCGGGACCGCCCATCTGCAAATACGGGGAACGGGAAAATGGGGGCGGTGGATTTACTGCAGAGACTTCACCGCAAAAACCACAGATTAACCAACTCACCACCAGCCAGCAGTTCCAACGCATCACTTTGGGAAAAAACATTGAGTATCAATTAGCCGACCTCCTGCATCAGGTCAAGGATGAGTCCCCAACCCGCTATCAAAAATCCCCACGCAAGTCCCTTCATTCCAATGTTTAAACTTGACCGCCGCAATCTCGGGAAATTTCGACCACTCGCCCGATCAACTTCCGAAAAGTGGGTGAACGGGACACGCTCGCCATCATCCGCAATCCATCTCCATCCTCCACTCCCTACCCCATTCGTCTCAGTGCGTAAGCTCTAAACCAGGCTTCGTCATCCGAATCCGTCGCTCGCGATACAAAGCCCCAACTGCCTGCTTAAAGGCTTTCTTGCTCGTCCCAAAAGCCTGACGAATCACCTCCGGGCTGCTTTGGTCGTCACACGAAAGTCGTCCGCCTTGAGCAGTCATGGCGGCAATAATTTGCTCGGTCAGTGGCTTCACCCTCCCGTAGCCAGCCGCATCCAATCCCACATCGATCTTCCCATCCTCCCGAACCTTCCGAATATATCCGTCCATCTCCTGCCCAATCGACAGAGGCTTCGCTAACTCGCCCGCATAAACCAAACCCCAGTGCGCATGGTTAATCACCGCCTTAAACCCCAGAGGCGTCTCCCCCGCAATCAATAATCCCACCCGTTGCCCCTCCGCGTAGGTCGGCAAAGTCTTGTCTAAATGACGATTCAACCGCCGACTCGCCACGATCCGACCATTGATCGGATCCAGAAAAATTGCCACGACCACTCTTCCCCCTACTTCCACCGGACCGTTCAACTCCCGCATCGGCAGCAGTAAATCCTTGCTCAAACCCCAATCCAGAAACGCCCCCAGCCGCTGATTCAAACTCACCACTTTCAAAAATGCCACCTCGCCCACTTGCGCATGCGGCGTCTCGGTCGTCGCCACCAACCGATCCTCGGAGTCCCGATAGACAAAAACCCGCAAAACAGAACCAACTACCGTCGTTTTGGTCACATACCGCCTCGGCAACAAAATCTCCCCCAACTCCTCCCCATGAAGGTAAAGCCCAGGCGACGCCTCGCGGACGATCCGCAGTTGATTGTATTGTCCGATCGACGCCATATTTTTTAGCTTAAACTCCCCAAGGCATCCTCGGCAATCTTCGATCGTCACCGCTCACCGCCCATTCCCAAAAAATCATTCGCCGCTACCGATCCAACTCACAACTGCTCACAAACCACCGCGGTTTTAAATCCGCCAACGGAACCTTCAACTTCTCCAACTCTTCCGCAGGCCCGTGAATCTCCAAACGATCCAAGCTCGCCACTTGAAGCATGGCTCCCAGCAATTCCCCAACATTCTCCAAATGAGCCAGTAAGCTCGTGGCGTCCACATAGGCTTCCCGACAAAAAACTTCGTCGCCATCCATCGTGAACCCGTAATAGCAACACCCCGCTTCCGTCGCCGTTCGCTCCACAAATTGCGGCAATAACGCCCGAGCCGCCTCAATCTGATCAGGCTGGACTTTAAAATAGGGATGAAGACTGACCGTAGGTTGGCTCATAAATTTAAACAAAATAGCAAATCTTTTTGTCGCAGACTCCTGCTCCAAACAAAAGGAGGAAAAAGCATCTCGATCCCTCCTTCACCACAATTTCCCCTGCCCATCAAGGAAGAAGCCGAATCTCGATGTGCCGATACTCCATCGTGCCACTATCCGCTTCCAAACCAATCGGCCCCGTTTTTGGCAATGCGAGAGCCTCTTCTAAAACCTCGCCATTGCAGGTGCAGTGGGCAACTCCCCCCTTAACCGTGACCTCAATGGTATTCCAATTCTGCGGACGATACGATTTCAATTCCTTGTAAGGGCCCGCCACCAAATAGTCGCGACACTGCAATTGCGGAACCCGCAGAAAAATCCCGCTGTCCGCCCCCACCGACGCCCTAAATTCCAGTCGCAAAATGAAATCATCAGAAAACTCCTTCAGGGTATACAGTTGGCGGAGGCGGGGCCCCTTAGCCGCATCCTGAGGATGCACGGTCAGCACCCCATCGGCTGCCGTATACCGATCGTCGATCGCGCTGACCTTGACCCCCAGATCCGCGTCTCCCTTGTAGTGCCAACCACTGAAGTCCTTGCCATTGAACAAGCTCACAAAACCAGGCGCAGGCACCCAGTCGTCACTCAAGGCCAAAGGCGAGATCAATATCCAAACCAATATCGCCAAAAACCGATTGCAAAAGTTCATACCCTAACTCACCTCACCCAAACCAAGTTGGCAAGCCATTCCATCAACGCCCCCCATGGATCAACTAAATGTTTTGCCCTTTGCGCCCACAAGGATTACCCATCTCGACAGAAATATTTTTCACCTCGCTTAACCATCCCAAGATTTTCCCTTTCCCTATGGGCTTCTATTATCGCAAATCCGTCAAAGTCGGCCCCTTCCGTATCAACCTCAGCAAATCCGGCGTCGGGTATTCTGTCGGTGGCCGGGGTTTTCGCACCGGTGTCAGCGGCACCGGACGCCGCTACTCTTCCTTCAGCTTACCGGGAACCGGGGTGGGTTATCGAACCAGCGGTTCCCGTGGAAATGGTTGCCTCTTTCTCGTCGGAGGATTACTCGCCGGCGCCGGACTCCTTTTAAAATCTGCTCTATGATCACCTGGAAACGCACCCTTCGCACCCCATCCTCTGAACGCTTTCTCGCCCAACGATCGGGCGAAGATGTCGCCGCCGTCGACCTCCATTATCTCGCCAATGGAACCGTCGCCGGCACGGTGATTCTCCTCAAAACCGCCCAATGGAAAGAAGAGGACGTACCCAATCTCCTCAAAAGCCTCGATGAAGACTTTCTTCCCGATGTCGATCTAGCCCACGGCAACCTCACCTACACGGTGGTCATCGGCGAAATCTTCGGCAATTGGGAGGCCGAGCCAGATCCCACACCTTAACCGCTCCAGACCAAAGGTCTCCTCACTTTCCCATCGCCAATCCTTTAAAGCCCAATTGGATCGAAAGAATTCTCTCTAACGGGCTGAATCCTTGAGGGTTGACGCAATCAGTCTGCCTATGAATTTTCTCCGACTGAAGATCGCCCGCTATTCCCTGCTTTTCCTCCCCTTAGTCTGCTCTGCGGAGGTTTCATTTAACCGCGATGTCCGCCCGATCCTTTCCGATAAATGCTTCTCCTGTCACGGGCTCGACGCCAAGCGCCGCAAATCCGAACTTCGACTCGATACCCCAGAAGGTGCCACCGGCAAAGCAGAGAGCGGCGCGGTCGCCATCCAACCAGGAGACCTGCAGAAAAGTGAACTTTGGAGCCGGATCACTTCCGATGACAAAGACGAGCGCATGCCTCCGCCGAAGTCCCACAAAACTCTTTCGGCTGCCGAAAAAATCACCCTCCGTCAGTGGATCGAACAAGGTGCCCACTACCAAAAACATTGGTCCTTTGAACCCCAAACCAAAACACCTCCCCCAAGTCTCCCCACCGAAACAACCCCACCCAATCCAATCGACGCCTTTATCGTTGATCGGCTAAAATCTCTCGGCCTCCAACCCCAACCGCCAGCCGACAAAGCCACGCTTCTCCGCCGGGCAACCTTTGCCCTCACCGGCCTGCCACCGAGCGTCGCAGAACTCAACACTTTCCTCACCGACTCCACCCCCGACGCCTACGAAAAAGTGGTCGATCGGTTGCTCTCTTCTCCCCGTTATGGTGAACAAATGGCCCGCCATTGGCTGGATGTCGCCCGCTACGGCGACACCCACGGACTCCACCTCGATAACGAGCGCTCCATGTGGCCCTACCGCGATTGGGTGATCAACGCCTTTAACCAAAATCAGCCTTTTGATCAGTTCACCATCGAACAGCTCGCCGGTGACCTTTTACCCAATCCCACCCCTGAACAATTGATCGCCACAGGTTTCAACCGCTGCAATGCCACCAGCGGTGAAGGCGGGGCAATCAATGAGGAATGGATCTATCGTTATGCCGTAGAAAGAACCGCCACCACCGCGCAAACTTGGATGGGTCTCACCGCCGGCTGCGCCCAATGTCACGATCACAAATTTGACCCGATTTCGCAGAAGGAATTCTACCAACTCTACGCTTTCTTTAATAGCGCCGCCGACCCCGCGATGGACGGAAATAAACTCCTCACCGCTCCGATTGCTAAAGCGCCGACAAACGAGCAAATCAAGCGAGGAACAAGCATCGACGCCCGGCGAGCAGAAGTCGCAACTCGCTTAACCAGCGAACTGGAAAAAATCGCTTACACAGATCCCGGGAGTCTTTTTCTCCCCATCTCCTCCGACGAACAGCAAAACAAAGCCCTCGAAGCAGACGGCCTAGATCCCCGCAAATCTCTCCTCGCTTGGCTGACCCCGCGCGAAGGCAAGGAGACCAAAGGATTCCCGCCTGAGGTCAATCTCATTCTCAAATCTGTCCCCGCCGCCAAGCGGACTCCCGCGCAAGGCAAAGTCCTTCTCGATCATTACTTGGCCACCGAATGCGCCGCCACAAAGCCATCCTTAACCCCACTCCTCGCAGAAATCGCCCAACTCGATAAGGAGCGGGAAGACATCAATAAGGCGACGCCCTCGAGCTTCATCATGCGCGATCTCGAGACGCCCCGAGACAGCTTCATCATGATCCGAGGCGCCTACGATCGGCCAGGCGACAAGGTCTCACGCGCCGTACCCGCGGCATTTTCACCACTCAAAAACCAGACAACTCCCAACCGACTAGACCTTGCCCGCTGGCTCGTCGCGGAGGATCACCCCCTCACCGCCCGCGTCACCGTCAATCGCTTCTGGCAGGAGATCTTCGGCGTCGGTTTGGTCAAAACCTCCGGTGACTTTGGCTCGCAAGGCCAGCCCCCCAGCCACCCAGAACTGCTCGATTGGCTGTCCGTTACTTTCCGTGAATCCGGTTGGAACGTGAAACAACTCGTGCGCCTTTTTCTGACGAGCTCCACCTTCCGCCAGTCCTCCGCCGCCCCAACCGCTCTCTGGTTGCGTGATCCAGAAAACCGTCTCCTCGCCCGTGGTCCCCGCTTTCGCCTCGACGCCGAGGAGGTCCGCGATAACGCCCTCGCCATCTCCAGCCTGCTCGATCTCACCATGGGCGGCAAAGGCGTCAAACCTTATCAACCCCCGAATATTTGGGAACCCGTCGGCTTTGTCGGAAGCAATACCCGCGACTACAAACAAGACTCGGGTTCCGCCCTCTATCGCCGAAGCATTTACACGTTTCTCAAACGCACCGCCCCAGCCCCTTTTATGGCAAACTTCGACGCCCCCTCCCGCGAACAAGCCTGCGCCGTTCGAGAACGCAGCAACACCCCGATGCAAGCCCTCCAACTGATGAACGATGTCCAACAAATCGAAGCCGCCCGCGCCTTCGCCGCCCGGATCGGCACCGAGGGCGGGTCGACTACCGAAGCCCGGATTGCCTTCGCCTACCAAACCATTCTCTCTCGGCCACCCGCCCCAGAAGAAATGGCGGTCGTTCAATCCACCTACGCCCATCACCTCGCCACTTATACCAAAGCTCCCGACGAAGCTGCCAAGTTGATTCGACAGGGCGAATCCCCACCAAAACTTCCCCTGCCCGAACCCGAACTCGCCGCTTGGACGCTGATCGCCAATCTGCTCCTCAACCTCGATGAAACCATCACCCGAAACTGACCATGGATCCTCGCCTTGATCATCAAATTCTCCAAACCCGTCGCCAGTTTTTTGGCACCGCTGGCCTTCGCCTCGGAAGTCTCGCCCTCGCTCAACTGGCGGCCTCCTCCGCAACCAGTCGCGCCACACCCACCATCGCCGAATCTGGACACCTCCCGCTCCCTCACCTTCCCCACTTCGCCCCTCGAGCGAAGTCCTTGATTTACTTACACATGAACGGTGGCCCCTCCCAGATCGATCTCTGGGACTACAAGCCCGGCCTCGCCAAACTCTTCAATCAAGATCTCCCCAAAACCGTCCGCGGAGATCAGCGGATTACCACCATGACCAGCAAGCAGGGGCGCTTTCCCGTCGCCCCTTCGATGTTTAAATTCGCCGAATACGGACAGTGCCAACGCTGGGTCAGCGAACTCCTTCCCTATACCGCCAAAATGGTCGACGACATCGCCTTAATCAAGACTGTCCACACCACCGCAATCAATCACGACCCCGCTTGCACCTTCGTGATGACAGGCTCGGAAGTCCCTGGACGCGCGAGCATTGGATCTTGGTTGGCCTACGGATTAGGAAGCGAAAGCCGCGACCTACCCGCCTTCGTTTGTCTCACCCCTCAGTTCCCCCAAGGAAGCAATGGCCAAGCTCTTTTCTCCCGAATGTGGGGGAGCGGCTTTCTCCCCACCCGCTTCACCGGAGTGACCCTCCGCGGAGCCGGCGATCCCGTCCTTTATTTGGAGAATCCTCACGGTCTCCCCACCGAAGAACGGCGAAAAATGCTCGATGCCCTTGGCCAACTCAACCAACGCAGCTTTGACAAAATCGGCGACCCAGAAATCCAAACCCGCATCGCCCAATACGAGATGGCTTTTCGACTCCAAACCAGCGTCCCCGATCTCGTCGATCTCTCCACCGAATCGGCCCCCATCCTCGATCTCTACGGCCCAGAGGTCAAAAAATCCGGGAGCTTCACCCATAGCGCGCTCATGGCTCGACGCCTCGTCGAACGGGGCGTCCGCGTCGTCCAAATTATGCACCGAGGTTGGGATCAACACGGGAGTTTGCCCGCCCAGATTCGCAACCAATGTCTCGACACCGATCGAGCCGTCGCCGCCCTCCTCGCCGATCTCAAACAGCGAGGCCTGCTCGAAAGTACTCTAGTGGTTTGGGGCGGCGAATTCGGCCGAACCGTGTACTCCCAAGGAAACCTCAGTGCCACCGATTACGGACGCGATCACCACCCCAGAAATTTCTGCATGTGGATGGCAGGCGGGGGAATCAAAGGTGGCATCAGTCTCGGAGAAACCGATGACTTTTCTTACAATATCACCGAATCGCCAGTCCACCTCAACGAACTCAACGCCACCATCCTTCACTGCATGGGCATCGATAATTCCCGCTTCACCTTTCCCTCCCAAGGTCTCGATATGCGGCTCACCGGTGTCGAAGAAGCTCGCCCCATCCCCACACTCCTCGCTTAAATTCCCCTTCACCTAAACCCGCTCAGCTTAGTTTGCCTCACTCTTCCCAATGAATAAAAAACATCCCTTCACCCGACGCGACTTCCTCAAAACTTCTATCGCCAGTTTCACGACCTTGACGATTCTCCCCCGCCACGTCTTCGGCGGCAATGGCTTCACCCCTCCCAGTGAAATCCTCACCCGAGCGGTCATCGGAACGGGCGGAATGGGCATGGGCCACGTGACCTCGTTGAACAAAGCCTGCAAACTCCTCGCGGTCTGCGATGTCGACCAGAAGCATCTCGACACCGCACTCAAAGCCGCGGGCCCCGATGCCAAGGGCTACACCAATTGGCAGGAAGTCATTGCCCGCAAAGACATTGATATCATCCACATCCCCACCCCACCGCATTGGCACGCCCTCATCTCGATCGCCGCCGCCGAAGCCGGCAAAGATATCTGGTGCGAAAAACCGATGAGCCGCACGATCGCCGAGGGCGAAGCCGTGGTCGCCGCCGTCGCCAAGTACCAGCGCATCTTTCGCCTCAATACGTGGTTCCGCTTTCAAGACAACTTTTACGGCATGGGAACGCCCGTGAAGCCCATCAAGAAAGTCGTGGAAAGTGGGATGCTCGGCTGGCCTCTTAAAGTCACCCTCAGTGCCTCCACCGGATTCGATTGGAAGTTTCAATGGGTCGGGCGTACCGATTTAGTCGAGCAACCCATCCCCCCAAACCTCGACTACAACGCGTGGCTCGGACCAGCCCCGCTGAAACCCTACAATGCGCACCGCGTGCATAATACCTTTCGCGGCTACTGGGATTATGACGGCGGTGGCCTCGGCGATATGGGACAACACTATCTCGACCCCGTCCAATATATCCTCGGAAAAGATGGGGAAAGCCCCATCGAAATCGAATCCGATGCTCCTAAACAAGACGCCGATGCCGTAGGAGTCTGGCGGCGGATCCGCTTTAAATACGCCGACGGCTGCGAAATCATTCTCGACGGCGCCAACGCCGATAAAGAGGCCGCTTTCATCTCGGGCCCAAACGGCAAGATCATGAAAGGCTTTAAGTCCGACATTCCTGACTTCGAGAAAAAAATCGCCGACCTCAAAGACCCCGAACCTCAGCTGACTGACTTTGTCGTGGCGGTCAAAACACGCCAAAAGTTTGCCCTCAATGAAGTCAACGGTCACCGCTCCTGCACTTTGATTAACCTCGCCAAGACCGCCCTCCAGACAGGGCGAGTCCTCCACTTCGACTCAAAAACTCAGCGCTATCTCGACGACGAAGACGCCAACAAATATCTCAACCAGCCGATGCGCGGACCTTGGAAAATTTGATCGCATTAAGGCTTCACCACTCGCCGCAAATTAAACTGCACGGGCACTTCAACCCGCGCTCGCACGGGTATCCCACCTTGACGCGCGGGCTCAAATGTCCACCGACGAACCGCCGTCTGGGCGGCGGCATCAAGGGCAGGAAATCCTGATCCCTGCTTGATCTCCACACTTGTCGGATATCCGTCGGCACTCACATCGACATCCAGTAGCACCCGCCCTTCATGATGTAATTGGCGCGATTCCGACGGATAGATTGGCTGTGGATTCAATCGATAGCGTGGCTTGGTGTTACCCGCTCCACCACCAGTGAGGAGTTGAGGATTTCCCAAAGTGGAACTCCCTCCACCCGACTTCGCCACAGAAGAAACGGGCGGGCGGACTGATGATTCCCGGGGACGAGTCGGAAGACTTTCCGTCCGATTCGCCTGAGGAGTGGGCTCTGGCAAAGGCGAGACGGGCTCTGGCAGAGGGGTGGGCTCAATCGGGATCGGTTCAGGCGTGGTTTCGACTAAACCCGATGCCTGCGGAGACTCCGAAGGTGGCCCCGCCACCAAGCGGACATCCAAGACCTCAGGGATGACAACCAAGGACGGCGGATGACTTTCTAACCTCAGCCCAAACAAAAAGACCCCGTGACAAACCAACGCCAGAACCCCGCTGATCAAGAGTTCACGCCTCACAGTTCAAGGATTCCCAGGCTTCGACTCCGTCTCGATCGCCACTTGGGTGATCCCGCTTTTTCGCACCAGATCAAAAACCTCAATCGCCCGCCCAAACTCCACTTTTTTATCCCCACTTAAAAAAACTTTCGGATCAGTTTGGCCTGCCATCAAACGGGCCAGCGCCTCTCGCAGTTGATCCAAATCGACCGCCTCCTTGTTAAAAAAGATCGCCCCTTTTTCGTTAATCGTGATCGAAGTAAATTCACTCCGATCCTGAGCTGCCCCAGTTTCAGAGCCAGGCAACTTCACGGGAATCGCCCGATTCTTGACCATCGAAAGCGACACCATCACAAAGGTCGCAAGCAGAAAAAAAATGATATCGATCAGCGGAACGATCTCGATCCGTGCTCGTCGAGTGCTTCGAGGGGAAGGAATGGAAATCATAATCCTCCCGAAGTTTTCTGGACTGCGTCTTTCTGCGATTTTAAGAGCAACAACTCCAAGTGAGCCCCGACATTCTCCATCTCTTGCCGAGCGGCTTCCAGTTGGGTGTTCAGGTAATTAAATGGGAGCAGCGAAATCATCGCGATCAAGAGCCCAAAAGCTGTCGCAATCAGCGCCTCCGCAATCCCACCGGTGATGGCCGTCGGTGCCCCAAGCTCACTAGCACCGAGCAATCCAAAGGCGTGAATCATTCCCGTAACCGTTCCAAAAAGACCGAGCAAGGGTGCAAGGGTAATAATCGTGTCGAGGGTGGAAATCCCACGATTGAAGCGCTGCAATTCCAGACCAGAACACTGGAGGAGAGCGTTAGAAAAAGAGACGGATCGGTGGCGGATTGCGTAGGTCAAAATGACGGCAATAAAGTCTGCCGAACTAGCACCCGCTTGCTCAGCCCCAGCAAAGTCGCCCTCTTCAGCAGCCGCGAAAATTTTCGCCACCGCCACAGGTTGACGACGTCGCTTCTCGCGGATCGTAAAAAACAGCCGCTCAAAAACGATGGTCAGAGCGACCACTGAGACGGCCAAAAGTGGCCACATCACTGGTCCCCCCTTGATGAAAAGATTCGTGAGATTTTGCAAAGGCATGGATTGATTAGCAGACTGAAATTAAAGAATTTGTAAAATATCTCCCCCTCCACTCCAAGGCTTCTTATGGGTGCGAGGCGGTTCGCCGCTAGTTGAGAATCTTCCTTTCAGGTCGCTGACAATCCCGCCTCCACCCCAAGGATCAATCACCTTGAAAAAAACCATGCTCAGGCGGGATTCTTATTCAGTTCCGTTCGTTGCGTTCACCAAGGCGTCCCATTCCATCGGACCAGAATGACCAAACCGCCTCACTCCCCAAGGTCGATCCCGCTCTGATCGCTTTCCATGCAGCGGGCCACATATTACCCGCTGGAATGGAATTGCCACGAACCTCCGTGGCAATTCCAACGGGAAAATCCCTCACCCACAGCGACTCGCCTCAGCGACTCCTCCCCGACACGGGCTTATATCCTTGGGGCACCTCGCCACCGCCAATTTTCCCAAAGTCCACCCCAAAAACCACAAACCCCTCAAAGTTCACCGCATCCGCATTCGTCCCCCACTGCGCCACAAGGTCAAGGTGCGTCCGCGATGTCGGACGCCACTGCACGCTCGGCCCAATCAAGAACTTCCGCTCCGGCGTCCCTCGCGTGCCATTCGTGCTCTCGTCCTTATATTGCATCTCGATTCCCACCCCCAGTTTCTCGTCAATCACCGAATAACTCAGACCACCCTGAATCGCAAATTCTGTCGCCCGCTCACCCCCAATTTCCTGCTCATAGGCAAAGTTTAACCCCCAGTGAACTCGCGGCGTCAGGGTATCTCCAAAGAGCACTTTAAACTCGTAGACATCAGGACCCGCATCGGGATCCACCACCTTATACTCCGCGTAAAGCGTCGGATTAAATAGCAACTTGCCCCAGTCCGCCAACGCCCACCGAATCTCAAACGCCGTGTCCGAATAAAACGCCGCCTTCCCCGTCTCCTTGTACCAGTCCACATAAAGATCCAGCTGAATCCGATAAGGAAGACCAATCTCAATCTCCTCCTGAAATTTGTTCTCCACCGTCCCGTCTCGCCTCTGCCGAACCCTCCACCATTGCTCCGCTCCCACTTCCCAAGGAGCTCGCTGAATGTAAATCCGCGTGGTCGTAAACCGCCGCTTCGATGTCCACTCAGGTCGCTGACTCTCGTCGATCGGCCGATCCTCCGCAAACCCCAAGGAAGTGGATGCCGCCGTCACCGTAGGCAGACGCGTCACCTCCGCTCCAGTGGGTTCCGCAGCCTGAACGACCCCAAGGGCGGCTATAGAAATCGTGGAAAGAAGGATGGGAAGAGGGCGCATTGAAGGAGTTTTCTAAATGATTTAGGTGTTTAAATATAGTTCGCCCAACCCACTAGCAAACCCTATGCCACCACCAAAAAACCGCCAAAAATTATTTGCTAAAAATCTCACAAATACCTTGGAAAGAGTAAGTAATCGAAACTAAAAAAATTGGAAGTTTTTCCCATCACCGCTATAAATTCCCCCCAACCCGCCTCCGCCAAGGATATAAATTAACCTCCTCCCCCACCCCCGTGGATACTTTCTATCCCCACTCCGCTCCTCCTCTTGGTCGCATCGATTCCGCAGGCATCCTCCTCTGACTTCACTCCGCCACCAGACGCCCATCCGACGCCCATCCGCTTCCGAGGCGACGGGCAGGAAAGCCCACCCCTTGCAGAAAAACTCGCATCGCTAATGGACCAACGCCCTTAATCCCGGAGGTTTTCCGCGATTTTTTTGTCACAATTCACTGATTTAAAATAACTTAAGGATATTTTATTTCTAAGCTGTGCAGGTGAAGCCAGCTTGAAAGCAAGGGAGGATCGTCGAGGCATCACCCCTCATCGGTCTGATGCCGTGGGCAAATCATCCCCAAAAAATCGCCTAAATTGAGCCAACCATCTTGCAGGTCACCCCGCAAATGTCCCACCCTGCTCGTTAGGTTGCTTTAATCTGATTACCTCAACCTCATCCCGCTTGAATTCCCTTCAAATTCGCTCCTCAAAATCTCCTCTCAGTGAAACGCTCCAGAAAAGCCACTTCCGCGATCATCCAATTCTAAATTAATCCCGGAACTCGCTCCGCTCTCACCTCTCATTCAATGAAAAGTAACCCACCCCTTCCGCCCGAATTAGCTCTCCAGGCCAGCGATCCGCTGACCAATCCTCAGACCTTAGCGGATCTCGCGAAGACCCACCCAACCCTCGGCGCGTTGCTCGCCGCCAATCCCAACACCCCGATGCCCGTGCTTCTCGACCTCTGGATGACCCATCCATTAGCACTGATCGAAAACCCCGTCCTCGCTTTCCAAGCACTCTCCAGCGGCAAAACCTTCGCGGAACTCGTTCCTCTTCGCCTCAAGTTTGTCCTCTATGGAGCGATTCGCCAAGCCGATCGCCTCGCAGATTTGGAAATTTACCTGCCTGATGAAGTCCGTTGCAAGTGGATCGACCTGACCAACCGCCAAGATCTCGCCCTCATCGAAGCTTGGTTGGCCAGTGATTCCATCCCCGCCATTCGCCTCTACATCGCCAAAACCATTCCCCTCGCCCTTCTCCAAGCCCAAGCCAATGACCCCTCGGTCGAAGTCCGCTTGGTTTTAGCCTCACGCGCCAGAAATTGCCTTCTGCCCACTACGGAACCGATCATTGATCAACTGGCCGCCGACCCCGATCCTACAGTGCGCACGACCTTGGCGGAAGGCACCGCCCTGACCTCCACCGCTCACGAGCTCCTCTCCCGAGACCCCCTTTTCCTCATCAAAAAAATCTTGGCTCAAACCGCACAGTCCAAAAGCAACCTCGCCGAATCGGGATGGCGTAACCTTTATCAAACAGAGGTCAGCTTAAGAAATGACCTCTCAAAAAATCCCTCCTGCCATTCGGCTGTCCTGCTCGATCTCGCCCTTCATGAAGATCTAAAGATCCGCGCCCAAGCTTGGGAACGCATTAACCTCCATTACCCTCCGCTCCAAGAAAGCATCCATCAGCAAGTAGAGAATGTTTTACTGGGGGCTCAATTCAAAAAAATCCGCTGGGCTATTGCCAAAAATCCCACGGTCCGCTCTCCAATCGTCGAACGTCTGATCACCACCGGCCAAGGCGTCGCCATGGTTCTCACCAGAAATATCCACCTCCAACGCTACGGCCGAGCTTCGCTCCTCAATCATCCGCGAAAAAAAGTCGTCCTTTCGGCCGCCAAATATCTCAGCGGGACTTCGTGGAAATTAGTTCACCTCGCCATCCGCCACCCCAATCCCATTGTTCGCGCATTCATCGCCGACCAAGAAGGCAGAGAACCCGCCAAGCTTCGCCCACTCCTCGCCCAAGATATCGACGAAAGCGTCCGCATGACTGTCGCCAAGTTCATTCTTCGCCGGCGCCGAGAAACCGGCGTTTACGGCGGTGCCCATCCCCTAGAAGAGCAGTCATTGCAAATCCTCGCCCAAGATTCATCGGAGGCCATTCGTCTTTATTTAGCTCATCACGAGGCCACCCCTTCATCCGTGATTGAAACGCTCGCCAACAATTCCTCCATCGCCGTTTTGCTCGCCATCGCCCATCAATTGGGAACCAAAGAAAGTCTGGCTCGGCTCGCCCTCCACCCATCAGAAAATGTCCGCCTCGCGGCCGTCGCCAACCGCAGGGTCACCAGTGAGATCTTATCCTCGCTCGTCACCGACTCCTCACCAAAAGTCCGCCTTGCGGTAGCTTCGCACCGCTCCACCGCTAAAGGCTCACTTCTCACCCTCGCCTCCGACGCGGCCCTCGCGGTTCGTCTCGCCGTCATCGCCAATCACCATATCACCGCCCTAGTCCTCAATCACCTAGTCAACGATTCCTCTGAAAAAGTCCGCCTTGCGGTGGCTTCGCACCGCTCCACCGCTAAAGGCTCACTTCTCACCCTCGCCTCCGACGCGG
>JBAWZW010000022.1:0-30443 GCA_037142835.1 Verrucomicrobiota bacterium | reverse complement strand
GAGCAGGGCGTCCACGTCGAGGCGCAGTTGCGTGCGCAGTTCGCCCGCGCGCTGGCCACGCCCGACGGCCCGCACATCGACGACCCATGGCTTGCGCCACACTTGCCGCCCGATCTGCATGAAGTGCTGCGTCCCCTCCTCGGCATCCCGGGCCTCGATGAGCCGTCGCACGCGATTGCGAAAACCGGCCGCAAGTGTTTTAACGGGAAACATGTACCACTTTCCTTTTGCCCGCCGCACCCGCAGTCCGTCCGCGCTCAGCGCGAGGCCAGGCATGATCAAATGGAGATGCGGGTGATAACCCATCTCCCGCGTCCACGTGTGGAGCACCGCGCTGAACCCGAGCGTCCCACCCAGATGCTTCCCATCTTGCGCGAACTCCATCAGGCTCAATGACATCGCTCGGAACATCAGAGCATAAAACCAGCCCTGCTCGCGGTAGGCAAAGCCCCTTAATTCTTGGGGCACGGTGAAGGTATTCATGAAGTAATCCGCTCGGATCAACTTCGCCTCCTGCTCCGCCGCCCACTCCTGCTATTCGCGTCCGCCGCACTTCGGGCACGCCCGATGATTGCACGAATGATACACGTAAATCATTCGCGCGCAGTATTTAAAATCGTGCACCTGCCCGCCAAACTCCGCCGTGCGACACAAAGACACCGCCTCCGCCGCACGGTAATGTGCGGCGAAAAGCAGGTGTCGGTGCATCGAAGCAAATCGCCCCCAATGAGCCGCAAACCCGGTGGCCAGTCCATGGAGTCAGCCTTTCAGTCAGGCTCGGCCCTAGCTAAGGCACCACCGCCAGCGACCCCGAAATGACCTCCACATAATGTCGCCGCAAGGCCTCCTGCACCTTCGTCTCGCTCACCGTGGCGAGGTGCAAATACTTCGGCGTGACCTCGATCGACGAATGCCCAAGACAGCTCTGCAACTGCCGCAGCGACACGCCTTCCTCCAACCAATGCGTGAAATCACTATGCAGCAACCCATGGCAACAGAACCCTGCCTTGGTCAGCCGAGAGCTTAGGACCGCGGCCTTCATCGCCCGTTGCACACCCGACTCGTTCATCGGATGCCGGGCCTCGCGCATCGCCTTCAGTCTGCAACCATATTTAGCCTTCCACCCGCTGCCCAAGCCGGGGAAAAGATCGCGCGGGTTCTGTTGACGCTTCCACCACCGCTCCAGTCGCAAAAACATCTCTGATGCCACTGGCACCTCCCGGTTCTTGGCCCCTTGCCATTGACCACGCGGAGCACCCCGCGGGCGCGATCCAGGTGCGTGACCTCCAGCCGGCACGCCTCGCCCAGCCGCAGCCCGCAATCATCCATCAGCGAAAAAACCGCCACAAAGCCCTGCTCCTTCACCGAGGCCAGGAGCAGCGGACCTGCCCGCGCGAGAGCACTGTGGGGAGGCTCGTGCTCCGCTTAATCCGGATCTGCCCCCAACACCTCCACTCCGCCCGCCCGAGGTGGTCACGGAAAAACAGCCTCCGCGCGTCACTCTCTGTGCGGCAGACCCGCAGACCCACCAGCACAGAGCGCGCCGCGCTCCGGCGTTAGCTGATCTTGTTTTCGTTAGGCCACTCGCACTTGCACTCAGAAAGGCAAGAAGGCATCTTCATTTTATGACCAGACCAAACAAAATCGAAGCGCTTTCAGGATTCCGTATCCGCGTTGCTTACTCGGACGGCACCGAGGGTGTCATCGACCTCTCAGCTGATGTCGGCCGTGGCGTGTTCGCGCCTCTCGCGAACGAAGAGTTTTTTCAGACCGTTCACATCGGGCGTTTCGGACAGATCGCTTGGTCGGAGGACATCGAGATTTGCCCCGACGCCGCTTACCAAGAGATTACGGGCAAGACGGCAACCAAGGTAGCCCATGCCTGAGGTCAGCAGATTTTACGGCATCATCGTTCGGTTCTACTACCGCGATCATCCTCCAACTCACTTCCATGCCATTTACGGAGAGCACGAGGCACTGATCGATATCGAGACGGGCACAATCCACCAAGGCCACCTACCCAAGACTGCTTATGACCTCGTTGATCGCTGGCGCACGATTCATCTTCAAGAGCTCCGCGACGATTGGAACCGTGCTCGGCAGCAACGCCCACTTTTGCCGATTGCTCCACTCGAATGAACCGTGGCCTAACCCCTAAGCTCCCTTTGAGTCATGGCGGGGGTTACTTGCTTTCGGGGAGGACTTTCCCTGTCCTGACCTCAAAGCTAGCCTTGGTTGGACAAGCCCGCAGCGGAGTTTTTCTCGCGCTTCGCCGGGCGCAGTGCGTCTGCTCGAACCGCCCCGAGGAGGACGCCGCATGGTCACACCTACAGCAGGCTCCGTAGTTCTCGTTCCGTTCCCGTTTTCGGATTTGTCGCAGTCCAAGCGCAGTCCGAGCGCAGTCCTGCGGTCGTGCTCGCGGGGGCGGAGCGCGGCGACTGGATTCTCTGTCAGGTCACGAGCAAGTCGCATGCGGACGCTCGTGCGGTGGAACTTACGGACGATTATTTCGAGCGTGGCAGTCTTCGACTCATCAGCTATGCTCGGTCAACCAAACTCTTCACAGCGCACGAGAGTCTTTTCGTTTCCGAGGCAGGGGTCCTCAGTGCCGAGTCGCTCAAGAGAATCACTGATGAAGTCGTTTCTGTTATTCAACGACAACGAAGCGCCTCCTGAATAACAAGAGGTTGAGTTAGGAGGATCGAAGGAGTTGGAGACCGAATTTGGTGGCTTGTTTTTGGAGGTTGAAGATGCGGCGGTCTGGAGTGGCGGGGGTTTGCTTGAAGGCTTCCACTTCGCTGTCGGCCACGCGGCGGGTGATGATCGCGTAGAGGATGCGGGCGAGTTTGTGGGCGGTGGCGGTGATGGCTTCGGGGGCACCGAGTCGGGCCTTCATCTGGCGGAAGAAGTCACCGAGGGCGCTCTGGTTGCGCTGGAGGCTCAGCCATGCGCAAGGCGGAGGCGGTGCGGCTAACTTGAAGCTACTCCGCCTTTCACAATCCAGAGCGTCGCAGGTTCTGGTGCTAAAGAGGAAAATGGAAATCTCGCCGGAACTCTCATTAAGTAACCTAATATCAACGACATAGATACTCCAATACCTGCGATTTCAGCTTACCCAGCAGGTGAGGCAACCTCCTTTCCCCCGCCTCTGGTCCGGCCACCAACTCTTTCAACGGCCTTCACCCCAAAAGCAACTTCCCAGCTTTCAACGCCTGGAACCTCAGGCTGCCTGGAGGAAACATCCGGAAGCCACAGCCCGCTGAAAGACCAGCTTCCGTTGCATGCGTCCAGCCCCGGGTAATGAGATCTCTCCAATGCTGAGCCGCAAACATTTTATGACACACTTTCAAATATTTCCGCTCGCCTTCCAAGCCGGGTTAAAGTAGAAAAGTAAATGCATCAGGAATTCCTGTGACCGCGCTGGCGGGTCAGGGTGCCAACCGAAGGATGGAGAAACCTCAAGGTGGCTTGTTCCGGGAAACCGGGACGATGTGCGGGCTTCGGCCCGAACAAAAAATATCTCCGCGGAACCAGTTGACCACCGCTCCTCATGAGGACGGTGGTTTTTTGTGCACGCAAATCCTGGTGGAAACTTCAACAGAAAGACCACCAATGAATACAAAAATCGCCATCCGGGTCAGGGATGAAAACCCCGACCACCACCTCTGGAACAACAACGGCACCTGGTGGTGCCACTACACCGAGCACCTCCCCGACTACACGAAGCGCCGGGTGCGCCAGAGCCTGCGCACGGCCGACCGGGCGATTGCGCGGTTCCTGCGCGACAGCGTGCTCTTCGAAGCAGGCGCGATCCTTGGCCCCCGCCAGGAAGGAGGCGCGGCGTGAAATCTCTTCCAACTTCAAAGCCAGGCAAGGCGCTCCCCCCTGAGGAAGCGGCTCCATTAAAAGCTCCCAAGCTGCTCTGCCGTCCGCTGGGCGTTTTCGGCTGGGATCCCCTGGAGCCGCTGATCCTCGCATCCCTCGCCTCGGGCGATCCGCTTCTGGTGATCGGCCGGCACGGCACAGCGAAGAGCTTCCTGCTCGAGCGCCTCGCTCAGGCGCTCAAGCTGGAATACCGCTTCTACAACGCCTCGCTACTCAACTACGACGACCTAGTGGGCATCCCGCTACCCAACGAGGAGGGGACAGCCCTGCGCTACCTGACCACGCCGACCGCGGTTTGGGACGCGCAGGTGGTCTTCATCGACGAGATCAACCGCACCCGGCCCGAACTACAGAACAAGCTCTTTCCCATCATCCACGAGCGCCGGGTGCAGGGTCAGAGGCTGGATCGCCTCCGCTACCGCTGGGCGGCGATGAACCCGCCTCCGTCCCTCGACGGAAGCGATGCCTCGGCCCGCGAGGACATCTACCTGGGTGCTGAACCCCTCGATCCAGCGCTGGCCGACCGCTTCGCATTCATCCTGCCGGTGCCCGACTGGTCGCAGCTCAGCGACCACGATCGGCGTTCCGTGCTCAGCGACCAGCTCCTCGGGCGGCATGAATTTCCCGTCGAGCCCGCGGCGCTGGTGACCCGGGCCGAAACCATGCTCGCCGCGCTCTCGCAGCGACCTCCAGAGCGGCTCATCGAATATCTCCTCGCCCTCGAGTCCTCGCTCCGCAGTCAGGGCATCGAAATCTCCACCCGGCGGGTGACGATGCTCCAACGCAACATTCTCGCGGTGCACGCCGCGCGGCTCACGCTGGCGGAGGCCGGCGGACTCCCGGTGGAGGATTTGTCGTGGAACGACTCCGCTTTTCTCGGAGTGGCATATGGCCTACCGGGCCGCGCCCACGGTCCTGTCAATGAGACCACACTCCTCGCAGTCCACCGTCAGGCCTGGGAAGTCTCTGGTCTTGCTCGGGACGATCCATGGAAACGTCTGCTCGGCGAACCCGACCCCATCCGCCGCGCCGCGCTGGCCTGCAGCACGGGATTTCCATTGGGCGACGAGGATCTTGGGCTCGTGCTTCTGGACGCCGTGTCCGCAGTGGAGCCAGAGGAGAAACGACTGGCTCTCTGCCTCGTTCTCTACCTCGGCCTGCGCTCGCGTCGCGCTCTGCCTCATACCGTGGTGGAAACGATCACGCGCCCAGTCGTTCCCCTGCTCTCTCAGGCGGGCAAAACCCATAACGTCTATGGTCAGCCGCTGCAGCGCTGCCGCGAGGTGGCGCTCCTCTGCAGCGGTTTCAATGCGGCATCCGGCACCCCCGGGGCGGCACGGGAGCACCATCTCCGCGCCCTGCTCCAAGGGCTGCTACCCGATGGCTTCAAGCACACCACGCCCAGCGACTTGCACGATTTCTTCAACGATCTCTGGAAGCAGTTCAGCGTCGAGTCGTGCTACGCCTCACCATTATGAGTCACCGCGAGCCACCCGTTCTGCTCCACAACATGAGCGCTCCGCCGCGCAGCACCGTAAACACCAGCCTGCCGATGCTCTGCACCCACAGCAACAGCGTCCAAGCACCGCTCTTTTCCCTGCCACACGCCCTGGCGCTCACCGGCCACCTCCTGCCCGGGCAAGGCGAGTTTTCGATCCTCAGCGAGTGGATGACCAACGGCGGCCTGATCAACCAAAGGCTCTGGACCGAAGGATCTCAGGCAACGCCCCAGTCGGTATCCAATCTCTGGAGCACGCCAGCCGCACTGCTCCGACATCTGCGCCTCAAGGAAGTGCCAAGGTTACCAACCGGCCTGCATTTTCTCATCGGCACCGAATTAACCTACGAGCAGCGATGGGAAGTTTTCGGAGGATGGAGGCCGGGCAATCCCATTGCTCCGCCGTCGTCGCCCGCGCCGATTTTTCGCATTGTGCCCGACCCCGCCCTTACTCTGGCCGTGGTTAGCCGGTGCTGCGGCGGTGTCCTTTACGGATCAAGAACCCCCGAACTGCATTTTCCCCGACTCACCGAGACCGCGCTGGCCTTCGACGATCCGTTCCTCCGCGACATCTGCTTCCCCAAACCAACTCCTTCCACCCGATGAGCCTTCTCCTCAACCGCTGCCGGAATCCTCAACTGACGGCTGTGCGCAGCCGCATCCTCAACGTCCTGCCTGCCGCATCCTTCCAGATGCAGAAACTCCTCGGCCTGCTCGACATCGAGTTCAGCGAGACCGTGCCCACCGCAGCCATCGAGTGCACCAGCACACCGCGCCTGCTCCTCAATCCGGACTTCCTCGCCAAACACTGCCAGGGGGACGGCGATCTCTTCCTGCTCGTGATGCACGAACTGCACCACGTGATCCTCGGCCACACGCGGCTGTTCCCACGCGTCACTCGGCTGGATAACATCGTCTTCGATGTGGTGATCAACGCCATGCTCTGCCGGCAGTTCCATGCCACGGTCGGGGTCGGGCTCTTCACGAACTTTTACGACTGGAGCAAGTTTCCCGAACGCCTCCTCCGTCCGCCTCCGGGCTGGCCTCATGCCGACCGCACAACCGCGCTGGCCGGACTCTCAAAAAAGGAGGTCCGCGTCTTCGAGGCCCTCTACTACTCGGATGGTAGCGACATCACCTACTTCGATCTCTACCGCCTTCTGCTCGAGCACTGCAAGGTGCTGTCGATGAAGGGCGATGGCGATTTCGAGGACCTGCCGCTTCTCGGTTCGCATGGTGAGGTCGACGATACCGCCCACCCGCTGGTCCAGGAAATCCTCCGCGACATCGTGGGCGGCTGGCCTCCTCCGCCGGTGCGCATCAGGGGTCGCGACGAGGGCACAAAACCAGAGCGGTGGCTCTTTCCCGAAGAGCGCGATGCGGGGGGGATTTACCGTCGCGCCCTGCACTCCCTACTCAACCGTTGCGGCATTCTCTCAGGCTCCGGGCGTGCTCCGCTGAAACTCCAGCGCGAACCCGTGGTCACGGTGGCGGAAACATTTCTACCCCAGGCCCGGGACCGACGGGCGCCTGCCCTGCGCCGCACGCTCGGGGTGGCGCCGCTCCTCTATCGCACCGTGAACACGGTGATTCGCCCGCGTCCCAAGCCCGTTCCCGTGACGCACGTGTATCTGGACATCAGCGGTTCGATGAACGATGCCCTACCTTTCATCACGCACGCTTTGAGACGACCGCTCCACGAGGAGAGGATTCGTCTCTTTGGATTCTCCACCATTGTTTCGGAGATTCCGTTCCGGCAGTTAGCGGGAAACCTCATCGACAACACCCGCGGAACGGACATCAACGCGGTGCTCCAACATCTCGCGGGGATTTCTCCCCCCGCCTGTCCCCGCCGCGTTCTCCTGATCACCGACGGCTACGTCGGCCAGCCCGCGAAGCACCACCTCGAGCGCCTGCGCCACGTGCAGTTCGATACCGGCCTTACTGGAAAACAAGCATTCTCAAACGACCTCCAAAACTGGACACGCGTCACCGTGCTTCCTTCGCTCGAATCCAAACTATGAAAACCACCGCTCCACAGTTCGCCGAATACGTTTCACCGGGTCACCCCGACCGCCTCGCTGATGCGGTGGCCGAGCGTCTCGTCGAGTTTGCGCAATCCCAAACACCGACCGCCTCACGCAACCTGGTCGGCGTCGAGGTCGCCATTCACGACAGCACCGTTTTTATCGACGGCCGGATTGCTCTTGAGAGCGAATCCACGGTGCATGAAAACATCCCGCTTCCTCGGGTGCCATTTGACACCATCGTCCGGGAAGTCTTTGCGGAAGCCGGCTATAACCCGCACTGGGGACCGGATCCCGGCTCCCTCGAAATCCTCACCAGAGTTTGCGTGGAGGAACTTACATCCCAGGAAGCCGACATCCGCCCGTTTTCCGACGACCAGAACATCGTGATCGGCTACGCCTGCGATTGCGCCGCCACGAATTATCTCCCGCCTGCGCACTACCTGGCGCTGACCCTTGGCCGCCGCCTAAACGCGGTGCTCCGGGAGGATCGGGAGCTGGCCGAGACGTTCGGGCCCGACTTCAAGATCCTCTGCACCTGCCGCACTTCTCAGCTTGGCGGTAACGTGCGCTTTGAATGGGATCGACTGACCTTGAGCGCGCAACACTGCCGTGGGTCGGGGCTGGAGGAGCACCATCGCCTCCTCACCCCGATCATTGGCAAACTGCTCAAGACGCTGGAAGGAGAGGGACTCGAGAACGTCGCCCGCGGTTTCGAGCCCCGCCGGCATCTTGTGCTCAACGGAGCGGGCGATTTTGTCATCGGCGGACCCCGGGGTGACAACGGTCTCTCGGGCAAGAAGCTCGTGGTGGACCACTACGGCCCCAGTGTCCCCATCGGCGGCGGGGCGCTGTGCGGCAAGGATCCTTACAAAGTGGACCGCTGCGGCGCATTGCGGGCGCGGCAGCTCGCCCGCAATCTGGTCCGCGACACCAACGCGGAAGAGGCGAAGGTGACGTTGTCGTGGTCGCCCGGCGAGGATGTTCCGGGGATGAGGCTCGCCGAGCTGGTTGAAAACGGAAATTCCCGGATCCTCGCCGCCAGCAGCCTGCCAGGACCGGGCTGGTTCTCCATCCGCTCGATCGTCGATGATCTGAACCTCGTGCGGCAGAACTGGGCTGCCGTGATGCGCGCCGGTTACTTTGCCGAACGCAGCCATCCATGGGAGGCCTGAAGGACAATCATGGACAACCACCATCCGGTTTCTGGAAGAGACGGCGGTGCCCGCAACGGCGGTGGTGCCGGAAGACGGCTTCTTGATGAGTCTGCCCAGCTTGAATTGGCGATTTCTTGCGGGGAGAATTTTTCGTCGTGGTTTGTGAAGGTTCGAATCGAAAAATTGAGCCTCCCCAGTTGACTTTGTGACTTCCGGCACCAGAATGATGAGCGTGAAAATAATCTAAGGTGGATGAGATGGAACTACTGACAAATCAGCAAGCATGGATAGCGTTTTTGACGCTATTTGCCCTCGAACTTGTCCTCGGTATTGATAATATTGTTTTTATCTCGATTCTTGCCAGTAAGCTCCCCGCGGAACAGCAGTCCAAGGCCCGTTTTGTGGGCCTGATGCTGGCCATGGGAATGAGGGTGGGCCTGCTTTTTTCGATTTCATGGGTGATGTCGCTCACGGATCCATTATTTTCCATTTTTACTCAGGGTATTTCAGGGCGCGATCTGATTCTCATTCTGGGAGGCTTGTTCCTGATCGGCAAAGCCACCCATGAGATTCACCTGAAGCTGGGAGGGGCCGAGGAAGAGGCGGGAACTGCCGCTCGGACCTTTCCCTCTTTTTCGAGTGTGATCCTCCAGATTATTTTCTTAGATCTGGTTTTTTCTCTGGATTCCGTGATTACCGCCGTGGGCATGGTAGATCAGATCAGCATCATGATCGCAGCTGTTGTCGCCTCGGTTGTTTTCATGATGATTTTTGCCAATTCAATCAGTAATTTTGTGGAAAATCGCCCGACGATTAAAATGTTGGCGCTGAGCTTTTTGCTGATGATCGGAATGGTTTTAGTCGCAGAAGGATGGGATCAGCATATTCAGAAGGGGTATATTTACTTTGCGATGGGCTTCTCGCTTTTTGTCGAAATGCTCAATCTGAAGCTGAGAAAAAAAGCTCGGAAGCCTCTTGCGTGAATCAAATCGCTCAGTGAAGGATTACCCCTTGCTCTGGAGGATTTCCAGCCCATAGCAGAGGCAACTTCTACCCGCAGAGCAAGATCCTCTGGGGTTGAATCAAGATGGGCTGAGTAGATATCCCGCAAAGACCTTGGAGTTTCTGAACAGAAATCTTCCAGAGCGGAGGGGAGACCGCCGCTATTACCCCCTTTTTTCGATCTCGTCTCCTCATTCCCAAAGTGGGGCTTGGGGAATGGATGCCCGTGGCGAGACTCCGTTTCGGTGGCCTGACGGTCATGGCTTGGTCGTCGGATGCGAGCTGCCTCTTCCCTCCTCCTCCGAAAGGGAGTCTCCTCCGAAGAAGTTTGCCCTCCCAAAGGCCTCATATGGGGAGCGAGGAGGTGAAAATGACTTCCTCCGGGCGATTCTTGAATCCGAATCGTGATTACCAGCGGATAGAAGAGTACCTCGGTGGTGAGCGCACAACCCCACCCACCCCAAAGCCCAGATAAACCCATGAAAACTATCACCGCATTCCTGAAGACCCGCGCTTGGATAGGCACTTTTGCCCTCGCCACGCTTTTCACCAATGCTCCTCTCTCCGCCGCAGAAAAGAACCTTGCCTCTTTTGAGACAGAGGACTCTTTGAAATCCTGGACCTCTGTGAATGACGGCGTGATGGGCGGGGTTTCCAAGGGCGCGTTCAAGCGCACCGAGCAGGGGACACTACTTTTCACAGGCGATCTTTCGCTGGAGAATAGAGGAGGCTTTGCATCCATCCGCACGAAACCAAGCGCGATGGGGCTTGATGGTATGTCTGCTCTGGTCGTGAAGGCGAAGGGCGATGGCAGGACTTACTGGGTGGATCTGCGGCTGAACGACCAGATGAGCGCCAGCTCCTACCGAGCCTACCTGCCGACCACCGCAGGGGAGTGGCAGGAAACCCGGATCCCCTTCGCTGATTTCAAACTCCAGGCTTTCGGGCGCGATCTCCCGCTGAAGCCGATCAATCCCGCCAAAGTGGACTCAATCGGATTCACTCTGGCAGACAAAAAGGCGGGACCTTTCTCCCTTGAGATCGAGGTGGTGAAAGCCGCCGGAGGAGAAGCGGACGCCCAACTGGTCACGAGTAGCAAAACTCTGGTGGATGTGGCCAAGGGAGCAGGTGGTTTCAAGACACTGCTGGCCGCAGCCACCGCCGCGGACCTCGTCGGGGTGCTGTCTGGCGAAGGACCATTGACGCTCCTCGCGCCGACGGATGAGGCCTTTGCCAAGCTGCCATCCGGGACGGTGGAGACATTGATCAAGCCCGAGAACCGAGAACAACTCGTAGCTATCCTGAAAAACCATCTGATTGCCGGCCGCGTGAGTTTGGCCAAAGCGATTGAGGCGCGTGAGGGGGTATCGCTGCAAGGGTCGAAAATTTCCTTCAAGTTTGAGGATGGAAGAGTTCGCGTCGGAGCTGCGGCTCTTCTCAAGGCCGACATCGCGGCATCCAACGGAGTGATTCACGTCATCGATCAAGTCCTGATTCCATCTACCACAGAAACGGGGCCACTGAAGCCAGGCGGGCTGATTGAGCTGGCGATCGAACGCGGGGTGCCGATCTTCAACAACGGCGATGTGGCAGGGTGTGCAGCAATTTACGAAGTGACGGCTGAGGCACTGCGAAGCACGAACAGCGTTTCTGATGCCTCGCGGAAGGTGCTGGCCAAAGCACTCAGAGAGGCGCGTGCGGAGAAGTCCGCCCGCCAGCGTGCTTGGATTCTCCGCGCAGCGCTCGACCATACTTTGGCGAGTTTAAACTAAGCAAACTACCAGCATCCCATGGGTGCGGAACACTCCCCTTTTCCTCGCACCCCCCTTTTCCCCGTCCTCCAGTCCGGCACAATGGATCTTTTAGGCCCCCCCCGCAGCAAGCAAATTCCTTGCAGTTATCCCATAAGTAATTACCTAATAATACTTAAGGTCGCTGGAAAAATATCTTGCTCAAGCAGTCTGGAGAGCTACTTTCGCGACGGATGAAAATCAACGTAAAATCTCCTGACTCCGCCAAGTCGGCCTCTGGCGCCTCTCCTCGTTGCAGAATTTCCGCTTTCAGCGTTACCGATTTTCCCAAATCCCCCCTTTCCCTCTTTTCACCCGCAACCCTCCTTTCCCCGCCTCCGGTCCGGCCGCCAGCTCTTTCAACGGCCTTCACCCCAAAAGCAATTTCCTCGCAAGGAGCAATCCCCTCCTCAGGCCGACCGGAGCCACGAACGGAGCCCGAGCGGTGATTCTCTCCCCGCAACCCATCAAGCCATGAACCAGCCGAAAGAAATGGCGGAGGCCGTGCTCTCGACTGGAGGAAGCCTGCCGCGCGAGTACCCGCGCGGGGCCTCGCAGGAGGCCCGGGAACTGTTCGACACCTACCTAAACGAGCCGCTTCCACCCATGCAGGTAAGGAATCTGGGACGGATGGTCGCGGTTGACGACGGATTGCTCTATCGCGGCCCACGGTTGGCCCTTGAATGCACGCCCTACTATTTCAAGCCGGACCACGATTACTTTCCCATCGCGCGGCGCGACCATCTCGGGGACCGCTTCACGCGCTTGAAACGATATGTCCGATTTCTCGCCCCATGGAAACAGACGCACCTTGAGGGCTCCCACCACTGGTGCACGGATCTCTACAGCAAGGCATTCTACCACTGGGTCGCCGAAACCCTCCCCCGCATCTTCCTCCTTACCCTGCTCTACCCCGGTGGCGTCAAGATTGTGCTCCCCGGCATCCTCTCTGAAATACCCTACGTGAGGGATTCGCTGACCCTTTTTCCCGAGGTCCAGGTGACCTACCTGAGCAAGTCCAAGGTGTCGCGATTTCAGGAATTGGGCTGGGTTTCCCCGATGGGGGAGCCGTATCAATTCAACCCGACCCTCATGCGTCAACTCCGCCGGCGTTTCGCAACCTTGCTCGGATCGGAAGACCAGCCCGGATGGAGGCGGACCTACATCAGCCGGGCCAAGGCCAACCGTCGTGTCGTCAAGAACGAGCAGGAATTGGAAAAAGTGCTGGCGCAGTTCGGTTTCGAGACGAGGTACATGGAGGAGTTAACGCTGAAGGAGCAGATGACGATCTGCAGCGAGTCGCAGATCCTCCTCGGACTGCATGGCGCGGGCCTGGCCAACATGCTTTTTCTTCCCGCCGGCGCGTTCGTGATCGAACTCCGGCGGGATAACGGGTGGGCATCCTGCTTTTACCGCATGGCCCATGCGATTGCCGTCGACTACACCTATTGCTTTGGCAGCTGCGCTCCAGAGGACGAAACGAAAAACGAAATTTTCGTGGATATGACGATCGATCCCGCCCAGCTTGAGGAGAAATTACGCGAAGTGGTAAGCCTGCTTCCAAACCCAACTTGAACGATCTTCCCTTGCACTACATCGATAGGGCCCGCCACCCAAACGTTATCGCCACTCAACATTCATTATGAACTTACGCCAACTCCCCCATCGCCTGCTCAAGTCTCTCGGCTACCGGATCTTTCGAAGCGACACGTTCTACGATTCGTTCATTTACTATAACCGATGGGGCTTCCCTCCAGATTCGCTTTTGCGGCATATCGCGGATGCCAGCATGATCAAGACCTGCATCGATGCCGGAGCCAATCATGGCCAGACCGCCATCTTCCTGACCGACGCCTTTCCCGGAGCGAACATCTATTCATTCGAGCCGGTCCGCTCCACCTTTGAGATCCTTCAAACGAAGGTAAGCCATCTTCCTCATGTTCGCACGTTCAACGTGGCTCTCGGCGAAAGCAAAGGACACGTAGAGATCATGCGGACGGAGGATGACAAGCGAAGCTCCATTGTCGCCAGCACCACCGACGGTTCCAACCAGCAGGCGGAACTGGTCGAGGTGAAAACCCTCGATCAATTCATGCTGGAAAACGGCATTCAGCAGGTAAACTGGCTGAAGACCGACACCGAAGGCTACGACCTGCACGTTCTGAAGGGAGCAAAAGAGGCTCTGTCGCAGGGGAAGGTCGATTTCATCTCCTCCGAGGTGGGCTTCGCCCGCAGCAATTTGCAAAACACCTACTTCGATGACGTGCTCACGTACCTCAACAGCCACGGCTATCAGTTCGTCGGTCTCTACGATACGGCTTTCATGGATGCCCCACCCCGGGTGGAATATGCCAATGCGCTTTTCGTCAGCCGTTCGTCGGCCATTACCCACGCCTGGCGATGAGCGCCAGAAATGCGCGCTGGCAATCTTTTCTCTTAGTCAGTGATTCGCGAAGGTAACCCCGGGGAATCGCAGGCAGAACACGAACCCGAATGGCGAAATTCCTCACGACATTTCTTGATAGACCGTGAACGAGCGCAAAGGCAGTCCCGTGCTCGCGCGGGCCCTGACGGAAATCGGCTCGATGCGCGAACAAACAGCGGGATCGGCGAAGGAGCTGGCCGTGATGGGATCGGGGGCTGGTTCGTCAGGCGGTTGGCGGAGCAAGGCCAATGGGGACGACAAGAGTGCCACCGAGAACCACGGGGGTGCCGTTGGTAACGTGGCCACATGGATTGCAGTTCCTTCTTGCGGTTTTCCAAGCGGCCTTCGCGGTCATTGATCATCCACTAGGTGTTATCGAGATTTAGGCGGACAGTCTTTGACCGCACCGTCGGGAGTGCCATCAATGACTTGAATTGCTTCATCGGTAATCGGCACCACAACCACTACTGAAGAAGTGGAAGTAGGTCCGAGGCCAAGGACCGGTTGGCCCGTTTTGATCTCGTGAAAATTCATGGCGGGGTGCGTTTATCTGAGGGGGAGTTGGATGAAATAGAGAGTTTGAAAAGAGATGTTTCGGGAAGATTTCATCAAGGAAGCATTTGCCTAAGAATGAGTTAAATCAACTATTCGAAGGAAATTTTCTAAAAAATTCCTCGGTTGCCGGGGCATCAGTTCCGCAGTCGCTTATTTAAACCTTGGACACATGGAGAACACGCCAGTTTAGGCTGCTGATGACATCCTTGGGAATCAACTGAATCCCCCAGTGGCTACCAGAGTTGGTGAAAGTCAGCCTCCCCCCCACATCCCCGCCAATAACCCATTGCCCTTAAGCCTCGACGAAGCCGCAGTCACAGCAATCCATCGGTGGAAAATTGGCTAAAATCGCCTCGCCTCCCCAGAACATCGGGTTCCAGTTGAATCCCCCAGTTCTCCCCTCACCATCCACCCCTCACCTCACAAACTGCAAAATCCCAAACCTTTCGGGCGTATGAAAATTGGCCCGCCCCAAATGCGACCACGAGGTTAATTCCCGCTCTTTCCCCTTCGGTCGATCAATTCGACAAAAGTTCACCCGCCATCGATCACCTGCCCGGGGTTGTCCCAAACTCACACTTCTCCAAGGAATTTCCACATTCGTAACCCAACCCTTACTCGTCAACTCCACGGACGTGCGCAACCCCTCACAAACCCATTTAAAATCCTGAAGATAACCACTCCGATTCCGTCGCAACACTAAGTCTAAAACCGTGTTCAACGGATTGACCTCAATCTCATAGTAACTTTCCAAATCCCCCACCGAATCGAGAAAAATCTCCACCACCTCCTCCTCGTAAATCAACGACTTCGGTGCCGTCATCGTTGCCCAAGCATCCGTGTCTTCCGCCTCAAATCTCACCCGAAGATCCTCCTCTGTCCAAGCCACTTGCACACTCGTTCCCTGATCTGGTTTCCCGCCAGAAACCGTTGTCACAAACTTTTCCACCGGCACTCCATCCCAAAACCCTCCACCACCGACAACGACTTCCCGCCACGGACTCAAAAAATCAGGAATGTCGTTCACCGCAAAATGTCAAAAGAAGGCTTCAACCAATTCGGTTGCTCTAATTCGGCACTTGAATGGTGGTTACTTTCCAAATCGCCACCGCAAACACCACGATCGCAAAAAATGCCAGACAAAGGATCCCCAACCCTAACGAATCCTTTTTGATTTGCTTGATTTGAAAGGGCGAGGCATTCCCAAAGTCAGAAGGGCGAATGCTCTCTTCCGCAACTTCCGCCCCCATCTCCTCCGCCTCTGGCATCTCTTGCGCTTCCTCCGCGCTCTCTACCACATACAGCGATTCCACATGCCCAAATCGCACCCGATCGCCAGAACGCAACAACCGATCCTCTCCCTCACCAAGTTCTTCCCCATTATAAAGTGTCCCATTCGTCGAACCCAGATCGGTCAAAATATAGTTCCCATCCTCACCCAAAGTGAGTCGCGCATGGTGACTCGAAATCGATGCATCCTCAATCTGCATCCCGTTCTCCACCAATCGCCCAACCGTGATTGTGGCCTCGACCAACTCGTGAATTGCTTCTCCACCGTCGGGAAGGGCTAGATGAAATTTTGGCATAATTTTTTGAGGTTAACCGCGCGTCTTGGTGTCTTCAATCAATCGATCAAATTCTGAGAAAAAATATCCTGCGTCGTTCGGACCAGGCGCCGCCTCTGGATGATACTGCACACTGAAAATCGGAAGCGTTTTATGCCGTAATCCCTCCACCGTTTGGTCGTTCAAATTTAAATGCGAAACCTCCATCTCCGCTGGCAATGAATCCCCATCAACCGCAAATCCGTGGTTCTGCGAGGTGATCGTCACCTTTCCCGTCGCCAAGTCCTGAACCGGTTGATTGCCCCCCCGATGACCAAACTTTAACTTAAAAGTTTTCCCACCCACCGCGTAAGCCAACATCTGATGCCCCAAACAAATCCCAAAAATCGGCGTCCGCCCAATCAATCCACGAATATTCTCATGCACATATTTCAAGGCCCCAGGATCCCCTGGCCCGTTCGATAAAAAGACCCCGTCTGGCTTTAACGACAACACCTCCGCCGCACTCGTTCCCGCTGGCACCACTCGCACTTGAAATCCCTCCTGCCGCAACCGCCTCAAAATGTTCCACTTCATCCCAAAATCATAGGCCACAATCCGATGCTTTATCGGTGGGAGAACTTTGAACACTTCCCCGCTCTCCGTCACTTCAGTACCCGTTCCGTCCCCCTTCAAAATCGTCCAAGCCCGACTCTCTCGCCCTTCAGGATCCCAATCATAGGCCGCCGTCGGAGTGACCTCCTTCACAAAATCCGCTCCCACCATCGGAGCCGCTTCCCTAGCTTTTTTCACCGCCGCTTCCGGACTGATCTGCTCCGTTGTCAAACATCCCCGCATCGCTCCGCGTGACCGCAAATGCTTGGTCAATGCTCGCGTGTCGATCCCCTCAATCCCCGGAATCCCCGCCTTTTTTAAATACTCATCCAGCGTCCCACGCGATCGCCAGTTACTCGCCACAGGGCTAAGTTCCTCAATCACAAAGCCTCGAACATGAACCCCTCCACTTTCGTTATCCCAAGGGTTCACCCCGTAATTCCCAATCTGCGGGGCCGTCATCGCCACAATCTGACCACGATACGAAGGATCCGTCAAAAGCTCCTGATAGCCACTCATCGAAGTGTTGAAACAGACCTCTCCAACCACTGAACCAGTCGATCCAAATGATTCACCGCTAAAAAATCGTCCGTCTTCAAGTGCTAATATCGCGCGCATATCTCCCCAATTCTTCTAAAGGGAATGCAGAAAATCCCAACAAAAAACTTCGACTCCCACCAAGAAAATTACCCGACCTCTCCCCCCCAAACTCCATCAACTTATCCTTTCTCCTCCACTCCCATTCACCTCCCATTCATCTCTCACAACCCATTCCAGCCCCCACCCAAATTTTCTCGCGAAGAAACCGTTGCCTGTTTTCCTTCTCGCCATCTAATCTCCCCCACATGCTTCCACTAACCGATCTGCCGACCACCGCCGCGCAGACTCCCGATTTTCCTCAAACTTATCTCACCGCTTTTCGCTGGATGCTTCTCGCTCGCCTCCTCGAAGACAAAATCGCCAGCCTCTACCGCGGTGGCAAAATCACCGGCGGAGTTTTCCTCGGCCGCGGCCAAGAAGCGCTCAGCGTCGCCGTCGGTTTAGCCCTCAAAAGTGGCGACACCTTCGCCCCTCTCATTCGCGACCAAGCCGGTCGGCTCGCCTTCGGTGAATCGCTCCTCGATTGCACACGCACCTACCTCGGTTCTCGCCTCGGCCCCATGCGCGGACGCGATGGCAATGTCCACCGAGGTCGCCCCCGCGAAGGCCTCCTCGCCATGATCAGTCACCTCGGTGCCATGGTTCCCACTGTCGCAGGCACTCTCCTCGCCAGAAGATTCCGAGGCATCCACGGAACGGTCGGCGCTACCTGCCTCGGCGACGGTGCCACTTCCACGGGCGCCTTTCACGAAGGTCTCAACCTTGCCGCCATCGAAAAACTTCCCCTCATCGTGGTCGTCGCCAATAACCAATACGCTTACTCCACCCCCAATCATCGCCAGTTTGCCTGCGCCGATCTCACCGATAAAGCCGTCGGCTACGGCGTCCCCGGCTACAAACTCGATGGCACGGACCTCGAGGCCTGTCTCCGCATCGTTTTTCAAGCCGTCGCCAATGCCCGCTCCGGCGGTGGCCCCCAACTCGTCGTCGCCTCTCTCCTTCGCCTCGTCGGCCACGGCGAACACGACGACGCCCACTATATCGACCCTCACTTGCGCAACTCCCCACTCGGCCGCGATTGCTTAAAGGTCGCCGAAAATCATCTCCTCACTCAAGGCTGGGCATCCCCAGCATCCATCAAAGATCTCGCCGAACATGCCCAAGCCGAGATCGATGACGCCGTCGCCACCACCCTCCGGGAACCCGCTCCCGACCCGAACGACGAAGACTGGTGCGCCCTCGCCTCACGAAACCTCAGCGAGGCTTCTCACGCGGCATGATCACTTACCTCGAAGCCATTCGTGCCGCCCAAGCTCGCGCACTCGCCGAAGATCCTCGCGTCTACATCTACGGCCAAGATGTCGGCTCTTTCGGTGGAGCTTTCAAAGCCACCAAAAATCTCGCCCAAGAATTTCCCGGTCGCGTTCTCGATGCCCCCATCAGCGAAGACGCCATGATCGGGAGCGCCATCGGAGCCGCCATCGAAGGAATGCGCCCCATCATCGAAATGCAGTTCGCCGACTTCTCCACCGTCGGCTTCAATCAGATCGTCAATCACGCCGCCACTCTCCACTGGCGAACCAATGTTCCCTGCCCCATCACTGTTCGTCTCCCCAGCGGTGGCACTGCCGGCGCCGGTCCCTTCCACAGCCAAAGCATGGAGGCCATCTACGCCCATTACCCAGGTCTGATCGTCCTCACCCCTGCGACCGTAGAAGACGCTTATTCCATGCTCCTCGAAGCCGTTGCCATCGACGACCCAGTGATTTTTTGCGAACATAAATATCTCTACTATCACCTCAAAGCTGAGTCTCTCCCCACCGAAGCTTTACCCATCGGAAAAGCCCGCATCGCCCGCCCAGGCCGAGACGCCACCATCGTGACCTACAGCGCCATGCTCCACGAAGCCCTCGCCAGCGCCGATGAACTCTCCACCGAAGGCTGGGAAATCGAGGTCATCGATCTTCGCTCCGTTAAACCACTCGACACCGATACCATCCTCGCCAGCGTGGCCCGCACCGGCCGACTTCTCGCCGTCGGCGAAGCCTGGCCCTGGGGCGGAGTCACCGCCGAAATCATCGCCCGCGTGGCCACCGAAGGTTTCGGTCTCCTCGACGCTCCCCCCCAACGCCTCAACGCCAAAGATACCCCAGTCCCATTTCACCCCAATCTCTGGGGCACTCACCGCCCCACCGCTAAAACCATCAGCGCCAGGGTGCGCGATCTCCTCCGCCTCTAACTTTCCCATCATGCCGAAAATCCCCATCATTATGCCCCAACTCGGTGAGTCTATCGCCGAAGCAACCA
Source organism: Verrucomicrobiota bacterium (assembly GCA_037142835.1). Taxonomy (GTDB): domain Bacteria; phylum Verrucomicrobiota; class Verrucomicrobiia; order Chthoniobacterales; family Chthoniobacteraceae; genus Chthoniobacter. Next base: position 11,038 of record JBAWZW010000022.1, on the reverse strand, counting down.
TCGTCGCACTCCCTTGCCCCACAGGATGTTCGGTCATTCCCGATCAAGATATTCTCGAAGTCGAAACCAATAAGGCAACCATGAGCGTCACCGCTCCTTGCGCCGGCGAAATCTCCGAATGGCGCGTCGAATTAGGCCAAAGTTACGCCGTCGGCGCCGTCCTCGGCTTTCTCGATGTCTCCGAAGCCGAAGCCACTAGAGCAGGCCTCGACTCCCCTTCCCATTCCTCCCCATCCCCTGATCACACCGACACCACAGACTCCCTCCCCACTGCCTCCCAATATTCCGGCGTTCAACCCACTGTCCGAGGCCTTCCCGTCCCCGCTCACGCCGCCGGCGCCAGCTTTCTCTCCCCACGCATGAAAGCCAGGATGAGTGAACTCGGCCTCCACGCCGCTGACCTCGCCGGGATCGCCGGCAGCGGCGCCGCAGGTCGCGTGACCATCGAAGATTTTGAAAAATTTCTCTCCCAGCTCGATCAACACCGCATCACCCCAGCCTCCTCAATGCGCGTCGCCGTCGCCGATGCCATGCGCCGGAGCTGGACTCGCCCACTCGCCACCGTCGGTATGCCCGTCCGCCTCGACGCCCTCCTCGCCCACCGCAAATCCAGTCTGCCAAAACCTGGCCCAGCCCTCTACGCCCTCCGCGCCCTCGCCCTCGCCCTCGGTGAAAATAGTGCGCCCGCGGGCCGTTTAGTCGGTGACAAAATCGTTCACCCCAAGACGATCGATATCGGCTTCGCCGTCGAAGCCGAAGACGGGGTGCTCGTCCCAGTCCTCCGCCGAGTCGACGAAACCCCCCTCGCCACCATGGTCAACCGCTACAACGAACTCGTCGAACTCGCCCGCCAACGCCGCCTCCCAGCCCAAGCACAAGGCGGCTCAATCGCCACCATCACTAACTTCGGCACCTTCGGTCTCGAATGGGCAACTCCCATCCCACTCCCCGAACAAACCTTGGTCCTCGGATTGGGCGCAGGTCGCATCGTCCCCCACTGGGATGGCTCCCAATTCACTCCCGCCACCGAAGCCAACCTCACCCTCAGCTTCGATCACCGCGTCCTCGACGGCGGTGGCGCAGGTCGCCTCCTCCAACGCATCAGCGCCCTCCTCCAGACCCCTGCTAGCCTCTGATTCACCCTATCCCTGAATCCCGAAAAACTTCCGCTCGTAGGACCCCAATAAAAGGCAGATTCCGATAGCGCTCCGCATAGTCCAAACCGTAGCCAACCACAAACTCATCGCTGATTTCAAACCCCACAAAATCCGCGACCACCTCCCCCGCCCGAGCCCGATCTTTTTGCAACAACACACTGACTCGCAAACTTTTATATCCACCGTCTTCTAAACTTCGACAAACCGCCGCCAGCGTCCCGCCACTATCCAGAATGTCGTCCAAAATAAGCACGTGACGCCCCATCACTTCAGGAAGAAGTCCTGACCGAAACTCCACCCTCCCAGAACTCACCGTCCCCCCATGATAACTCGCCACCTGAAGGCACGCCAAACGTAACGGAATCGGAATCCGCCGCAGCAAATCAGCCGCGAAAATAAACGAACCCGTCATCAACGCCACCACGGTCAATTCCTCCCCACGATACACCTCCGTGATCTCCGCAGCCAAGGCGTCCAGACGAGCAAGAATCGTCCGCTCATCAAAAAGTATTCTCTCAATATCATCGACCATCGCCCCACTTTGCCCGCCTCAGAATCACAGTTGAAGCCTATTCTCCCCCACCACACTCCCTCCACTCCACTTCAAATCTTCGCCGTTTCACAGATGACGCGAAACCCCATGTCGTTCGACGCATATTCAGGCGGATTAAAATTCCGAGCACTCGCCCGCAAACTACTCCGCCGCGAACGCCAACTGCCCCCCCGACAAACTCGCCGCCCCCCACTCATCGGCCCGCATGGATTCGTTCTCGCTTTCCCCTTGTATGGTGCAAAGAAATCTCCGCACCACTCAAAAACATTCCCCGCCATATCCTCAATCCCAAACGGACTCGCTCCACGCGGAAAAGTCCCCACAGGTGAGGTCTCAGAAAAACCCGTGTCAATCGTCAAATCCCTCCAAGCAAATGACTTATTTCGATCCGCAAAATTTGCATAGCATGGACGATCTAACCTCCCTCCCCAAGGATAGTTCAGACTTCCCGACCCACGGGCCGCGTATTCCCACTCCGCTTCCGTCGGCAATCGATACCGTTTTCCCTCTCGCTCCGAAAGCCACTCGCAAAAATGCTCGGCGTCATAACTCTTCACATAAATCACCGGATGCTCATCACCAGACCAAGACGCCCGCTTCTCCACGTGCCTTGGATCAAATGCCTCGTATTGCAGATTCGTCACCAAATGCCTCGCCATATAAAAACAACTGATCGAACACGGCGTCAAAGGTTGCTCTGACTCAGTTGCTTCCGCTTCCTTACTCCCCATCACAAATTGCCCCGAAGAAACCAAAAGCATTTCCATCTCCAGAGTATTCTTAAAACTCGGAAACTTTTCTCGCTCCTCCGCCCTCTCCACCGGCGATAGTCGAAAACCCCCATCATCAACCACGGTCAAACTTTTTACACGTACCGCTGGCTCGCGCGCCCCCACTCCCCCCATCACCCCTTGACGCTTTTGTACCCCACAATCCGCGGGCAAACCGCTCGCCACTTCCAGATATTCATCAATTAAATCTTCCGCCTCTCCTCCGCTTAGCCCAAGACTTTCTCCCATGTTACATAAGGCATCCCGCTGATCATCAGTCATTTCATCCCCTTCAAGACAAAGTTTCGACAGCCGGAGCATCCGCCGAAACTCTTCACTCGCCCCGCTTCCCACCACCGAAGCCACAACCATCGAAGATTCCCCCCACCCCGTCAAAGATCGGTCACTTCCCACCCCTACCAACTCAGCCAAACCAACCCGCACCGCCCCCATGCGGTTCAGCTCCTCCTCAACCACCGCTTGCATTTCATCCCGCGCTAAACCAAAGCCTCGACCCCGTTGATAAAGACGCTGCTCGTCCTCCTCCCGAAGACGATTTTCTCCAATCGCAAATGAGAGTAACTTCCGAAATTCCCCAAGCGCCCCCGCAATCAATTTCAAATGCAATTCACGATCGAAAATCGCCCGCGCCCCTCCATCCAGCAACTTCGTCCGCGCTTCCGCAAGGTAGGCAGGCGCTTCATCTAACCCACCCCGCAGTAACTGCGAAAGTGGATTGCTCGGCTGACTCTTCAGCGGAAGCTTCTTCTGCCACCACACGAGGAGCACTCGGCAATTCTCCTCAATCAACTCCCCATTCGGATTCTCGTGATATTCCAACCCCAAACGGGCGTAGAGATCGTCGGAATTATAATTTTTCCACCCGTCCCAGCGAAGCGGGTTGTCAGGAAGCGGTTGAGGAAGAGCCACGGTTATATCCAGTTAGTAAATCGAAAATTTTAACAAACTTTTATCTGCAATAAATCAGCCGTAGCCATCTCTAACTCGCTCTCCGACAGTCCAGTATTCCGAGCAATTTGCACCCGAGTCTGTCGCCCGTATGCCTCGACAATCACCTCCAATACTTGGTTTTCATTGTAGGTATATGTCAGCTCCACGGGCGATCCTTTCGGCAAAAATGGCGGCAACTCAATGTCGCAAATTCCTAATGGCGTGCACTCCCCAGGAACGGTGCTCTCCCCCTCAACCACCCGCACAATCGCGTTCTTCATATTCGCTTTAGCCGTCCCAAAGGAGTTCTTCGTCTCCACTGGCATCGGAGTCATTTTCCGGATCATCGGAAAAACATACTCCTCCACACGGCCGTCATCCCAAAGCACCACCCCAAGCGTGTGCGTGGTAATATTCGTCACCCGAATCAACGAACCGTCATCCCCAGAAAATTGATCCCTCACCTCTTGCGGCAAAACCCGCGCCCCCAAACGATCCTCCTCCCCAAGCAACGAAAGTACCCCCTGCACCGCCGCTCCAATCGCCACCGCTTCATCGGGACTCACATCGTCCGCCACGGATACATTCGCCATCCTCCCAATCATCTCCCGAACCGATGGCATGCGGGTCATTCCTCCCGTCAAAAGGATCCGATCAATCTGCGACCAGTTCATTCCCGCTTCCTCCATCACGATCTCGCAGATCGCTTTACACTTTTCTAAAAGGTGTTCGCATCGATGCTCCAGATCCTCTCGCGTCAAATCCAGCTTGACGCTTTTCCCCGCGTAACTGTGCACGATGGTCGTCCGCATCCGACTGGATAGCTGAATCTTCGCGGTCAGTGCTCGGCTGTATAAATCTTGATAACTCTGCAAATCCAGCAACGGATTTTCCCCGTGGAGCTTGTCAAATTCCTCCGCCACCCAATTCACAATCACATCGTCCCAATCCTTCCCACCCAGCCGGTGATCGCCATTGCTCGCCACCATCCGAATGTGGTTCCGCTCAATCCGCATTATCGTCACGTCGAATGTTCCACCACCCAAATCAAAGACAAAAACCGCCTGGTCCGATTCCAATTTGTCCAACCCATAAGCCAACGCCGCCGCCGTTGGCTCGTTGATCACTTGCAAAACATTCAATCCCGCTAACTGCCCAGCGTGCAGGGTCGCCGTCCGCTCCGCATCGTTAAAGTAAGCCGGCACGGTGATCACCGCATCCGTAACCACCTCCCCAAGATACTTTTCCGCGTCATTCTTTAACTTTTTAATCACCAATGCCGAAAGCTCCTCAGCCGCATAAATCTTCCCGTTAAATTCGCGGTTAAATTGTCCCTTACTCTTCCCCATTTCCCGCTTCACAAAGTCCACGATCTTTTCCGGCTCCGCCACGGCATTCTGCTTCGCCAAACTCCCCACAATCGCATTCGTCCCATCAAACAAAATCACCGAGGGCGTGATCCGCTCACTTTCCGCGTTCGGGATGATTTGAGGCTTCCCATAGGCATCGACGTGCGCGACCGCACAAAATGTCGTTCCAAGGTCAATCCCAATAGCTTTGCGGGCGACTGAAGGTGTGGGCGGGTTGGTCATGGTAAAAGAAATTAAGTCACATTTTCATCCGCAGGATTCATGCCGAGAGCATCCTCCCTCTCATTTTTGATCGGTTGCTGACCCCATAACTTCCAAAAATCCTTCTTTCCACTTTTTCATGACCACTTCCTCAGGCCGAAAAACCTTTCCCTTCCATTGAAATCCCACCTTCAACGAGCGGACAATCTCCCCATCCTCCTCGGGAAATTCCGCCATCTCCACCGCCACCGCTCTCTGCCGAATTTTATCCAGTTTTCCCGTTCCCGGTTCTTCCTCTGTCACGTCCAACCTCGCTAAAATTTCCAATAACGCCAAGCCATGGTTCTGCAAATTGATCCCAATTCTCCGCAGTAAATTCTCGGAGAAGTCTCCACATTCCTCCCCGCTGGCCTTTGCTAAACCCTCACTAATTTGACTCCGAATCGCCCCCAAATCATCAAAAAGTGTCACTAAATCTCGAATGATTGGCTTCTGCACGGACTCCAGTAAAAACCCGTCCTTGTATCCCTTCAACTCCTCATGCAAAGCATCAAACATCTTCTGACTCACCGCATTTTTTTGATCCAAAACCGCCCGCAATTCATCCAAAAACGCTCCCCTTCCAACCTCTTCTTCGCTCCCTAACCCTCTCTTCATCCCACTGCCCGCAGACAAATCCATCTTCTCTTCCATCCTTTGTAACGCCAATGTCTGCTCGCTCGTCGCCCTCACCCCAGCCTGGATCCCCATAATCAACGGGCGAAGCATCTGTGGTAAACTCGCATAAGATCGTCCCGCCTCCGCTAAACCTGCTTCCTCCCTGATTTTCTCCTCGACCCCCTCCTCAACCAGCGTCTGCCTTCGCTCCGCCACCGCATTGCGCTCCTCAATTCGCTCCTCCGCTTCTTGAAATAAGCCTTTTAATTGCGCCTCAAATTCCGAGTCCTCAATCCGATCATCTTTCGACATCATCCCACTTTCCAAGCCAGTTTCACGCCATCCATCCCCAATGCCCCCAGCCTAATCTTTTCCCCCTGCCCCATTCTCCGGCGCGTAATACCCTTTCACCGCCGCCAACAAACCAGGAATGTCAAACGACTCCGCCTCCAAATCAACCACCCGACCACCGTCCCGTAAGGCTTGCGAGGTCACTGGCCCAATCGATGCGCTCCGCATTCCCTCCGGCCAAGGCACACCCAACGCCAAAAAGTTTTCCACCGTCGATGAACTCGTAAAGGTAATCATATCGGCCCCACTTTCCCGGAGACTCGCCAATGCCCCACTGTGATCTTCCGTTTCAGGCACTGTCCGATAGGCCGTAGCCTCATCCACGATCGCCCCCAGCCGCGTCAACGCGATCGGCAAGAGATCCCGCGCCTCCTCAGGGCGAACTAGTAATATCCTCAAATTTTCTACAGTTCCTTCCTTTTGAAAGGCTTTAATGACCCCTTCAGCCACGTAATCTTCAGGCTGTAATTCCACATGCAACCGGAATTCCCGCACTCTCGCCGCCGTCGCTGGCCCAATCGCCGCAATTCTCACCCCGCCAATCTCTCGGGCATCATTGAAAATCTTATAAAACATCTCAAAAAATGCGTTCACCCCATTGGGACTAGTAAAGACCACCCAATCATAAGTGTGGACGTCCTGAACCAATTGCCCGAACTCAAATAAATCTTTCGGTGGATCAATCCGGATTGTCGGCAACTCCAAAACTTCTGCACCCAATTCCCTCAACGCTCCACTCAACACCCCCGCCTGTTGCCGAGTCCGCGTTACCACAATGCGCTTGCCAAATAACGGGCGCGTCTCAAACCAATTCAGCGTGTCACGTAGCTGCACAACCTCCCCAAAAACCGCCACCGCCGGCGCTTTAAACCCTTCCTTTTCGACTTTAAACGCAATATCGCCTAACGTCCCACGCAAGGTCCGCTGTTTCCCCGTTGTCCCCCAACGAACCAAGGCAACGGGCATGGTCGACGGCGCCCCGTGCTCTGCCAGCTTCGCCGTAATCGCCCCAATTCGCTCCACCCCCATCAGCATGACCTTCGTCCCCCGAGTCTTCGCAAGGTGCGCGAAATCAATCGTGCTCTCGCCCTTCGTCGGATCTTCATGCCCAGTAAAAATCGTCAACTGCGCGGTGTGCTCCCGATGGGTCACAGGAATTCCCGCATAGGCAGGCGCTGCCAAAGCGGAACTGACCCCGGGAATAATTTCAAATCTCAACCCCGCTTTCGCCAAAGCTTCCGCCTCCTCTCCCCCACGCCCAAATAAAAATGGATCTCCACCCTTCAACCGAACCACCCGCTTCCCCTCACCTGTCTTTTCCACAAGCAACGCATCAATCTCCTCCTGCTTCAAAGTATGCGCCCCCGCTTTCTTCCCCGCATAAATGATCTCCACATCTTTCTTCGCCCATTGCAAAATCTCCGCGTTGCTGAGGTAGTCGTAAACTACCACATCCGCCGTTTCCACGACCTCCTTAACCCGCAAGGTAACTAAGCCCAAGTCCCCCGGACCAGCCCCAGCCAGATAACAAATTCCCACAGATTTCTTCTTTGGCTTTTTCATAAAAGGATGCGTCTAAATATTCAAATTCACCAGTGACCCCTGCCCTCAGGCTAGTCGTTTAAAAATCCCTGCCGCTACCGCCTCGGGATCATCCACAGACCCTTCCCCCTCAACCTCTTGCGGCGCGCTATTTTCCTCCCCAAACAGGACCACCCGCAGATGGAGCCGCTCACCATCAATCGTCGTCCGAACCCCCACAGGCATCCCGCAATCCCCCGCCAGCAAGCGCTGCAATTCTCGCTCCGCCCGAATCGCCAGATGCGTTTCCCGATGGTTGATCTTTTCTAAGAGTGCAGTCACTTCCGCTCGGTTGCTTCGACTCTGCAAGGCGATCGCTCCTTGCCCAATCGCTGGCAACATCACCCCACCAAGCGACACGACTCGAAAGGTCCAAGCTTCATATTCAAGTCGACCCGAACTCACATCATAACCCAGTCGCTCCAACCCCGCTTGAGCAAGAATGATCCCCCCCACCCGCTCACTTTCTCCAAGCTTCCTTAATCGCGTTTGCACATTCCCCCGCCACTCCTCAATCACCAAATCCGGGCGCAACCATCCCAACTGCCGCGCCCGACGCACACTACTCGTTCCCAGCACCGAACCCAACGGCAACGCGTCCAAACTCTCAGCCTCTCGGGCAATCATCACGTCCGCCGTCGAGGCCCGCGGAAGGACCGCCGTAATCTCCAGCCCCAACGGATTGTGCCCAGGCAAATCCTTCAAACTATGGACGGCCACATCAATCGTTCCCGCTAACAACGCTTCCTCTAACTCCCTCGTAAATAATCCTTTCCCCCCAGCCTCACTCGCCCGAATTAAACTCAAATCGAGCTTTAAATCGCCCCTAGTCACAAAGATTTTTTGCTCAATCTCCAGCTCCGGTGCCTCACGCCTCAAAGCCAACCCCGTCAACTCCGCTTGTGCCAATGCCAACGCCGAACCCCTTGTCCCTAAAATAAATCGATTCATAACTTTACCCTTTCTGGCTCTCCTGCATCAAACGCCCCAGCATCCCGAACCGCCGTCGCCGTCAACCACTCTCCAAACTCCACCGCATGGCGCTCAATCATCCCCTCACAAATTACCACCTCTTCAAGCCTCCCCCGCATCGATTGCTCCGCCATCGCTTGCAAAGAATCAATGTCATAAAGATACACCCCATCCAACCGGTTGACCTCAGGGTCAATATCCCGGGGCACCCCCAGATCAATGCAGAAGAGCGGCCGATCTGGTCGCCTTCGTAAAATCGGCGCTAAATCCGCCGCCTTTAACAAATGCTCAGTCGCCGCCGTCGACCCAATGAGAATATCCACCTCCCCTAAAGTCGAATGCCAATCCTCAAATCTAATCGCCTTTCCATCCATCTTCTTCGCCAAGACTGATGCCCGATCAAAACTCCGATTCGCCACCACCAAAGACCGAACCCCGCGCGCTTGCAAAGCCCCAGCGGTCAACTCACTCGTCTCCCCAGCACCCAAAATCAACACCCGACAGTCAACCAATCTGCCGAAAATTTTCTCCGCTAACTCCGCCGCCACCGATCCCACGCTCACTGCCCCGCGCGTAATATTCGTATCCGTGCGAACCTCTTTCGCCACCCGAAATGCTCGCTGAAAGAGCTTATTCAAATGCTTCCCTGTCGCCCCACTCTCCTGAGCGGCCCCATACGCTTTCTTGACCTGCCCAAGAATTTCCGTCTCCCCCAAAATCATCGACTCCAGCCCGCTCACCACCCGAAACAAATGACGAACCGCCGCACCAGCAGAATGCTGAAAAAATCCATCTAAGCTACTCACAGAGAAGCGATCGCCCAAAAATTTTTGCACGGCGTCCCGCCCTAAATCGACTCTTTCCACCGCCAAATAAAACTCTACCCGGTTACACGTAGAAAGAATCAGGGCCTCCTGAATCCCCTCAAACTGGCTGACCAACTGGGATTGCACTCCATGCTCCGTTTCGGGGATGGCAAACCTTTCCCGCAACTCTATCGGAGCCGTCTGATGGCTCATTCCTATGCAAAGAATTTCCATCGATCAGATCCCTCCCTTCTCAGCCACAAATCGCAATCCTCCGAGGGTGATCAACACCCCACAAAACGCTCCCACCGAAAGCCAAGCCACTCGCCGCGGACTGACCCTTCCCAACCAACCGAGCACGGCAATTCCCCCATAAAAAGTCCATACGCCCAAGGACCACGCGGTCAAAAATGAATGCGTAAATACGCCCCCCATTTTCAATCCCGCCCCTAGGCCAACGCTCAAAAGCAAAAAACCCGCGACAATCAATCGTCGGTTCGCCACCCCAAGATCCCGAATCGGCGGCAACTGGTAAAAAAAAGATTGAATCTGGTGCGTCTTCAGTTGCCTCTCCTGCACTAAATACATTCCCCCAGCCACTCCCGCTAAAATAAACGCCCCGTAGGCGATCACCGAAAGTGCCGCATGCAATTCCAAGGCGGGATTCGAACCCACTCGCAGTTGCGTGGGTTGATCAACCACCAAGTAGAGGGCCCCCCATTGAAAAATAAACGCCACCGGCGCCGTGAACAGTCCCAGTAAGGACAGCCGATAGGCTGGACCAATCAGCAGATAGAAAAAAACCATCGACCAACTCAAAAACATCACCACTTCAAAGCGATTGGTCAGCGGACAACGCCCTAAAGCCTCTCCCCGCAAGTAAAGAAATCCAGTCTGCCCAATGAACCCCGCCAAGATCGCCCAAAAACTCCAGCGCGATCCCCGGTAGACTCGAGCCCGCATCGACTGCGCGGTCGCCACGAATCCGAAGAGAAAGCAAAATGTAGAGATGGCAGCAAAAAGACGATCCATGCAGAAAAGTGGGGGAGACTACCCGCTCTTTTTCACTTTAGCAAATCCCCGCTCCACTTCGTTAAAAATCATTCGCCTCCCACCTCAATTGACTTCCCTGAGGCGGCCCCGAAAGTTCGACCATTGAAAGGCTAAACGAAGCTGGGATGTCGGGGTGCGGGCAAGAGATCGGAAATCATGGATTGGGCGGCCAAGGATGGAGTGGCGAGGACCTTGCTTTTGGGAAGCTGAAATGGAAGACAGAGCACGCAACGGAGCGGAGCGGCGTGAAGTGCGGAGCCGGAAACGGAGGCTTCCCAAAAGCCTCGCCCTGCGGGATGCCCATGTTCATGCGGCCTCCGGGGTGGTCGCTCCAGATGCCTTATGAGGCGCTGAGATCGTTGTGAGAGAACATCGCCGGGGCGCGGTTGCCAAGCGTCGCATGGGGCCGCCAGTCGTTGTCGCAAACGAACCATTTTCCCACTCCCACCCTCCACCTCTAAGGCCGTGACCGTGGAATGCTCGAACAGATAGATTTCCTCGTCTTTGATCGTCCGCCAAAGCCTCTCGATGAACACCTTGTCCATCCAGCGCCCGCGGCCGTCCCTGCTGATTTTTATTCCAAGATCCAGCAGGCGTTCGGTCCACTCTGCGGAGG
>JBAWZW010000021.1:0-30924 GCA_037142835.1 Verrucomicrobiota bacterium | reverse complement strand
CGCCTACGCCTACGCCTACGCCTACGCCTACGCCTACGCCTACGCCTACGCCCACGCCTACGCCTACGCCCACGCCTACGCCCACGCCGACGCCAACTGGAACTACTCTAGATTTGAGTAAGGTGATCGTTGGTTACTTTGTGGAGTGGGGGGTCTACGGTCGCAACTACCACGTTTACAATATTCCGACGGCTCAACTGAATGTCATCAACTATGCCTTTGCGGATATTTCCGCAGGCGGTGAGGTGGCCCTGTTTGATTCTTATGCCGCGGTGGAAAAAACCTATCCTGGAGACACTTGGGACCAGCCGATTCGGGGGAATTTTAACCAGCTGAAAAAGCTCAAGGCTCAGAATCCGCACTTGGTCACGATGATTTCTGTCGGAGGGTGGACGCTTTCCGGTCGTTTCTCTGATCTCGCGATGACTTCCGCGACCCGGCAAAAGTTTGCCGCCTCGGCGGTCGCTTTTATTCGCAAGTATGGGTTCGACGGCGTGGATATTGATTGGGAATATCCCGGTGGTGGAGGTTTGCCCGCGAATGTTTCGCGCCCTGCAGATCGGGAGAATTTCACCAGTCTGCTCACTGAACTCCGCAGGCAATTAGCGGAGGCGACGATTGCCGATGGGCGTCGTTATTACCTCTCGATCGCGGCTCCTGCGGGTCTCGACAAAATCGCCAACCTTGAACCGAGCAAGATTGCGGGGGTGCTGGATTGGATCAATGTGATGACCTATGACCTTCATGGGGCTTGGGAAGTACAAACGAATCATCAGGCCGCGTTGGCGGGACTTTCGAATGATTCTTTGACCGTGAAAGCGGCGGCATCTGCCTACCTGGCTGCGGGAGTTCCTCGGGATAAATTGGTCGTCGGACTGCCCTTTTATGGGCGGAGTTGGAAGGGGGTGGGTCCGACGAATCAGGGTTTGAATCAGGCGTCGACGGGCGCTGCGGTGGGGACTTGGGATGACACGGGAATGATGGACTATTGGGATGTGGAAAAGCGTTTGGCTGCCGAACCGCTGAATTATCTGCGCTTCTGGGATGCGCTCGCCCAAGCGCCTTATGTCTATGCGAAAACCAAGCAAGGTGGGCTCTGGATTAGCTATGATGATCGGGAGTCGATTAGCTCGAAGTGTAACTACATCAACGCCGAAGGGTTTCGCGGAGCGATGGTCTGGGAGCTTTCTGGCGATCTGATTGATGGGACGGGGTTGCTTCCAGTGATCAAACAAAAAATCAAGCCTTGAGGTGGAGCCCGGCGTGGTCTGGTGCCACGCCGGGTGCGGGCGAGGGGTGGAGAATCCTAAATTGATCCTCGCAGAACCTCCACCGCGAGGTCGATTTCCTCTTCGGTATTATAAAAGTGCGGGCTGAAACGGAGACAGGAAAGACCTTCGCGGTTTTGGCGAACCGAGACGATGACCTCGGCTTTATCGAGTGCAGTTTGGAGGGTAGCGCTGTTCACTTTCGGGTGATGAAAGGTGGTGATGCCACTGGCGTTTGGGCCAATGATGGGACCATGAATTTGAAAGCCGAGTGGCTGAATTTTGGCCACCAGATAGGCTTTGAGCTCAAGAATCCGCGCGCTGACTTTGTCCATTCCGAGGTGAAGGAAGAACTGTAGGGCGGCGGTCATTCCGAGTATGCCGGTGACGTTTAAAACTCCCGGCTCGTAGCGCTGTGCGGTGGGGACAAAGACGATTTCCTCCTGAGCTTGGAAGTCTGGAGAGACGACATTCCACGCCCCGAGCAGGGTGGGGCGGAGGCGGTCGAAGTGGCACCGCCGGACATAGACGATTCCGATGGCCAAGGGTCCGAGCATCCATTTATGGGCATCGGCGCTGAGGAAATCGACGTGGGCTTTTTCCACATCGATGGGAAACGCTCCGAGAGTTTGGATGGCATCGAGGGAGAAGAGAATTCCCCGATCGTGAAGCAACTTGCCGATCGCCTCGATGTCGATCCGGTAGCCGTTGAAGAAGTGGGCGCTGGCGAGGGCGACGAGCTTGGTTTTTGGGGTGAGGGCGGCGGCGATCAGTTCGGGAGTGATTTCGCCAAGAGCTTGGGGTTCAAGGAGATTGACCACCACCCCGCGCCGCCGAAGGTTCAGCCAAGGGTAAACATTGGCGGGGTAGTCGCCTTGGTAGCAGAGGACCTCATCGCCCGCTTCCCAATCTAAGCCGTTGGCAAAGAGGGAGATCCCTAGAGAGGTTGGGCCGAGGAGGGCGATCTCGTCGGGATGCGCCCCGATGAATTGAGCGCAGGTTTGGCGAGACTCTTTGATGAGGCGGAGTGTCTCCGTGAATTCTTGATGGTGGCTGGCCGATTCTTCGGTGGCGCGAGTGATGGCGTCGGCGGCATGCGCAGAGATCATCGTCACGGCAGCGTGGGCGAAGTAAATCTTCGTTTTGCAGATTGGAAAAAGTTCTCGGCGCTCGGCTTCGTTGGGGAAAAGGTTCATCGGGCTAGGCTGATCGGCGATCGAAACGAGTCATGGGACCGGCGGGATGGGAGGCGATTTAGAGGCCTTGATCTTCCGCGGGGAGAAAGACGCGGAAGCGATTTTTATCGATCGCTTTCATGTAGGCTTCGTGGGGGCTGACGATTCCCTGTTGCATGACTTTCCAGATGGCGTCGTCCATAAACTGCATTCCTTGGCCCTTGCCCCCGACGATTACGTCTTGGAGCTTTTGGGTGGCCCCTTCGCGAATGATCGCGGAGGCGGCGTTATTGACGACAAGGATTTCATTGACGGCGATCCGTCCGCCACCCGCTTCGGCGGTCTTTTTGAGGAGCAGCTGGGCGACCACTCCCCGGAGGGAACTCGCCAACATGGTGCGGACCTGAGATTGCTGATCGCTAGGAAAGACATCGATCATCCGGTCGATGGTTTTGCGGGCGTTATTGGTGTGAAGCGTGCCGAAAACGAGCATCCCGGTTTCGGCGGCGGTGAGGGCGAGTTGGATGGTTTCGAGGTCGCGCATTTCTCCGACGAGGACGATATCCGAGTCTTCGCGGAGGGCGGCTTTTAGTCCTTGAGGAAAGCTGACGGTATTTTCGGGAACCTCCCGTTGAGTGATGATTGAGCGCTTGTTATTATGGACGAATTCGATGGGTTCTTCGACGGTGATGATGTGGCGAGTGAAGTTCTCGTTGATGTAGTCGATGAGGGCCGCAAGGGTGGTGGATTTGCCGGAGCCCGTGGGGCCGGTGACGAGGACTAAGCCGCCTCGAAGATGGCCGAATTCCTTGACCACCGCAGGGATGCCGAGCTGATCAAGCGTCATGATTTTCGTGGGAATCAGCCGAAAAACGCACCCGTACCCATGAGTTTGCTTGAGAAAATTGCAACGAAACCGCGAGTGTTCGTCCATCTCATAAGCAAAGTCAAAATCCCCGCCGGCGAGGTATTTTTCCCAGCGATCGAGACCACTGATTTCGCTCATCATGAAGGCCATTTCTTCTTTAGTGAGGATTTCTTCCCGAATGGAAACGATCTCGCCATGGCGCCGAATCTTTGGGGGTTGGCCTTCCCCGAGGTGGAGATCTGAGGCTCCTGCGCTGATGAGCACTTCAAAGAATTGGTCGATATAAGCCATGGTGAAGAGGCGACTTGGTTAGAGAAAAATCCGGTAAGGTGAGTGCCAACGCGCAGAGAAGATCTTTCCGCTATTGACCGAAGTGCTGGCGCATCAGGGCTTTCTGCTCTGCTCGCGTGTAGGCTTCCTCTTGAGAAATCTGGCCGCTGTCGTAGAGCTCGATCAGGCTGTCGTCCATCAGTTTCATTCCCTGCTTTTTACCCGTCTGCATGACCCCAGGAAGCATATAGGTCTTGGCTTCACGGATGAGGTTGCCCACCGCGGGAGTGTTGGTGAGGATTTCCATCGCGAGGGCGCGACCCTGCCCATCCTTCCGCGGGATGAGTTGTTGGGAAACGATCCCCCGGAGGGACTCGCTGACCATGATCCGAATCTGTTCGCGCTGATCGATCGGGAAGACATCGAGGACCCGATCGAGTGTCCGGGCGGCACTTCCTGTGTGAAGCGTGCCGAGGACAAGGTGGCCCGTTTCTGAGGCGGTAATCGCCAAAGAGATGGTTTCGAGATCGCGCATTTCCCCGACCATGATGACATCAGGATCTTCGCGGAGAGCTCCGCGGAGGGCGGCGCCGAAGGATTTGGTGTGGGTGTGAACTTCCCGCTGGGTGACATGGCATCCCTTCGACTGGATGACATATTCGATGGGGTCTTCGAGGGTGATGATGTGGTCGTGGCGGGTTTTGTTGACCTCATCGACGAGGGCGGCAAGGGTGGTCGATTTTCCGGAGCCGACGGATCCTGTGACCAGAACGAGGCCGTTGTGATACTGGGTGAGTTGTTTGAGCGATTGAGGTAAGCCCAACTCATCCATCGAGCGGAGGCTGGTGCTGATAATTCGGAAGACGATATCGATTCCCAGCCGCTGGCGCACCACGCTCGCTCGGAAGCGACCGAAGTCGGTGGCATAGGCAAAGTCGATATCCCCGCGTTCGGCGAGCATCTGTTTTTGGGGCTCAAGGAGGAAACTCATGGCCAACCGCTCGGTGTCTTGGGCGGAGAGTTTGACCGCTGAAGGCCAGAGGGGGGAAAGGACTCCATTGCGCCTCCAGATCGGTGGAGAGTTTACGCCCAGATGGATATCTGAGGCGAGGGCGTCTTGGCCGAATTGAAGGTAGAGGTTGACATGATCGAGGACGGGGATTGGTTCCTCGACAACCACGACTGCCGCTGGCGATTGATCCACGGCAGTGGGTTGGATTGACGGGATGGGGTCAATTGCGCTGATGGTGCTTGGTCGAACTGCGACTGGCCGTGGAGCCACGACAACGCGTGAAGTGTTTGAAGAATTCGGATCAACCATGAAAGAAGGCGAGACTGCTAAACTGAGGCGGGATAAAAGCAACTAAAAGTTTTTCCTAAGAAAAATCACCTAGGCTTTTTACGAAAAATTCCCCCCTCTGGAGTTAGTGATGAGGGGCATTTTTCGATCGGTTGAAGTAGGTTGTCATTCGCTCTGCCGTCCACTGAATGAGCGAAGGCCGGGCGAGGTCAAAGGCGACTTTGCCAAGCTGAAAAAGCCAGCCCATTTTGCCAAGTGGAGAAAGTTTCGGGTCTTTTCCGTCAGCGGTGACCCAGACTTTTTTCCGGCGGAGGGGAAGTTTTCCGAGAAGCAATCCGAGAAGGGTGACCCCGCTGATTGAGGCCAGAGGATTGCGGAGGATGGCGGTCTTCGCTCGGTTCGGCAGATCTAGGCTCTGCCGAAGTTCACCGAGGTGGATGCCGAAGCCTTGCCGTGCTGATTGCAACTCGGCGATTAATGTGGTTTTGCGTTCGGCTTGATCCATTCTTGGTCTTGTTTGAGTTGTTCCAGTGAGGCGGAGAACATGGGTTGGGCTAACCGGGATCGGGCGGCGATGAGGAGGGCGCCCGCAACGAGGAAATGAAGGGTGGCCGCTCCGAAGGTGACCCAGATCCAGGCGTTTTCGGTTCCGATGAAATGAGCGATCAGAAAGACCACCCCGATGACGCTCAGCAGGTATCCAAAGATGAGGAGGACGAGCCCGCCAATGGCGAGCACGAGGATGAGGGCATAATGAGTGGCGGCCTCGCGACCCTCGATGCCCGCCAATTCCAAGCGAGCACTGAGGTAGGCGAGAACCGTGGTCAAAAGTCCCGCCAGTTGATCAATGATCCCTCGGGGCATGGGCACTCGTCGCTGGCCGCTTGGAGTGGCGGCTGGCGCGGGAGTCTCGGAGTCGATCATTGCACCGATGGATTAGCGACGAAAAATCAGCCCCAGCAGGAAGCCAGTCGCCAGTGCGGTGAGGACAGATTTGGTGGGATTTTCGCGAATAAAAGCTTCGCCTTCTTCTTGGAGGGTGCGGACGCGCTCGCGGCCTTCGCCGTAGGTCTGGCCAGCGCGGTCGCGAAATTCGGCGGTCTTGGCACCGGCGGACTCGCTCCACTCGCGGGTCTTCGATTCTGCCACCCCCCGGAGGTCATCCGCGGCACTTTTGAGGTGTTCTTTGGATTCATCGAGCACTTCTTTGAGATGAGTTTTGGTCGTTTCTACCGCTTCTTTTAAGGCATCGACAAAGTGAGCTTTGGCGCTGTCGAGTCCATGGGGGACGGTTGGGGCAGGGGATTCTTCGGGCATGGGTGATGAGGAGTTTAGGGTTGGGTTGACGGCTACTTTGCCGATGGTTTTTGGTTACTTTTCGCGAAAAATGATCCGAGCTTTTCCCAAGTCATAAGGTGAAAGTTCGACCTCCACCTTATCGCCGGGGACGATCCGAATGTAGTGTTTGCGCATTTTGCCAGAGATATGAGCGAGGACTAAGGTGCCGTTGGGAATGCGTACTCGAAACATCGTTCCCGGTAAGACTTCTTGGACGATGCCCTCTGTCTTGATCGCGTCTTCTTTGGACATTGGAGAAGGGTGGAGGTTGAGGAGGGGCATTGCAATGTTTCAGTCCAGCAATTTGGCAAATTCCTCGGAAGGAGGTTGGGGAATTTGTGCGGAGAACAGCGCTTTTTAGATAGCGGTTCTTCCCATTGGTTTTTCAAGAAAAAGGGCGCCACCCCAACGAGATGTGGGGTGGCGCCGATGAAGATAATTGTCGGCCTCGGGAAAGAGGCGATCGCAATCCTAATTTTTCTTGGATGGTTTCTTGGCCGCGGGCTTGGTCTTGGCCGCTGGTTTAGCGGTGGTTTTTGGCTTAGGGACCGTGTTGATCGTCTGCAAAATTCGTCCCGCAATTTTGTAGGGATCGCCTTGGGAATTGGGTCGCCGATCTTCGAGGTAACCGCGGTAGCCGTTGTTGACGAAGCTATGCGGGACGCGCACCGAGGCTCCCCGGTTGGCGATCCCGTAGTTAAACTTATCAATGGACTGCGTCTCGTGCAACCCTGTGAGGCGGAGGTGGTTGTCTGGGCCGTAGACAGCGATGTGTTCGTTTTTATATTTGTCGAAGGCGGCCATCAGTTCCTCGAAATAATCCTGTCCGCCGACCGTGCGCATAAACTCGGTGGAGAAGTTGGCGTGCATTCCCGAGCCGTTCCAGTCGACGTCTTTTCCGAGAGGCTTGCAGTGGAAATGGACATCCACTCCATACTCTTCGCAGACCCGCATGAGGAGGTAGCGGCCCATCCACATTTCGTCGGCGGCTTTCTTTGAGCCTTTTCCGAAGATCTGAAACTCCCACTGTCCTTTGGCTACTTCGGCATTGATCCCCTCGTGGTTGATTCCCGCATCCAGACAGATATCGAGGTGTCTTTCGACGATTTGCCGAGCGATATCGCCCACGGCATCGAAGCCGACGCCCGTGTAATAAAGGCCTTGGGGATATGGGTAACCATCTTCGGGGAAACCGAGGGGCCGCCCATTTTGGTAAAGGAAATACTCTTGCTCAAAGCCGAACCACGTCCCGGAGTCATCAGGGATGGTGGCGCGAGCGTTGGAAGGGTGGGGCGTTCCGTCGGGCATCAAAACTTCGCACATTACGAGGACGCCATTGATGCGAGTGGAGTCAGGGTAAACGGCGACGGGTTTGAGCACGCAGTCCGAGCTCTGGCCTTCGGCTTGGCGAGTGGAGCTTCCGTCAAAGCCCCAAAGAGGAAGGTCTTCCAGTTTTGGGAACTTGGAAAATTCCTTGATTTGAGTTTTGCCACGGAGGTTGGCGACGGGCTCATAGCCGTCGAGCCAGATATATTCGAGTTTGTACTTGGCCATATTGGTCGGTTGTGTTGGTTTTTTTGGAGCAGGCTGCGCTAATTTCGCCTCCTCACGTTGGTTTTGGTTACTCTGGAGCCCCCAGTGAATAGGAGACGCCCGCGCACCTTTAGCAGACCTAGTGCCAAGGGCAAGGATCCATTGAGAAAAAGCTAATTTGGGTGCAAAAGACCTCGAAAGGCGCCAGAGAATTTGCGAATGTTCCAGCGGGGTCTGTCGTTTGAGTTGCCTCCTTTGGTTCCATCTCCACTTTTATGAATACGGTCAAAGATACACTCCGATCCACGGTTCGGGTGGGCTACGATGGTCGCGTTTTTAAGCAGTTTCGCGGTCCTGATGCCCAGACTCGTTGTGCTCAAGAGGTGGCGGTTTTACAGCATCTCGAGGCTCAAAATTGCGATTTCGTCCCCCGCTTATTGGAGTTTGATTTCGATCAACTGAAAATCGTCACCACCAATTGTGGGAGTCCTGTCGAGCATCTGGATGAGGATCGAATGGAGGAAGTTTTTGCCCAACTTCTCCCGTTTGGCGTTCGTCATGAGGATCGGTCGATGCGCAATGTCACTTATCGCCAGTCAGATGGACGGTTTTGTTTGATCGACTTTGAATTCGCCACCCTCCTTCCTCAGTCGAAGTAGCCCCGATGGATTCTCCCTCACCGACATTCTTGCCACCTCGCCTCCGCTGGTCCTGCCAAACCGACCGAGGGAAGGTCCGTAAAAATAACGAGGACGCTTTTCTGGCCATGCAATTCGACGCCGAGGAGGTCCGTTATCTTGGTCGCTCGGGGGAAGACTCCACCGAGCGTGCCGATTTTGTCTTTGCGGTCAGCGACGGAATGGGCGGAGCCAAGGCGGGAGAACTCGCCAGCAGGGTGACCGTTGATCAGATGACGAAGTGTTTGCCAAAAGCCTTTAAACAATCGGCGCTCGGCTTAAATGCTGGGGTGGATGATGTTCTTGCTGAATTGTTTGAGCAGATTCACCGGCAGCTTCTTCTCCTCAGTGCCAGTTACGAAGAGTGTGCGGGAATGGGAGCAACCCTGACCATCGGTTGGTTTACTCCGCAGTTTCTTTATTTTGCGCATATCGGCGACAGTCGCCTCTACTATCTTTCTGCGAACGAGGGCGGGATGCGCCAGATCACCGAGGACGATACCCATGTCGGTTGGCTCTTCCGGCAAGGTCAAATCAATGAGCGCGAAGCCCGCTCGCACCCCCGTCGGACTGTCCTCCAAAAGGCTCTCGGAGCTGGCCACCAATTCATTCAGCCACAGGTCGGCGCGGTCACTTACGAAAAGGGCGATCTCTTTCTCCTCGCCAGCGATGGGCTGATCGATGGGCTTTTTGATGAACAAATCCTCCAGCGCTTGCGCTCGCCGGACGCCACCGAAATCATCCTCCCACCTGCTGATCGTCTTCTCGCCGCTTCCCTAGAGCGTTCGGGTCGCGATAATTCTACAGCTCTGGTGATCGAGGTATTTTAACTCTCCTCTGCTCGACACGCTCCACCCCTTCATTGATCTTCCTCCTCCGTGATTCTCAACCCTCTGCCATTTGCTCGTTCGATCCTTTTTGATCTGAGTAGTGCGGTCTGGCTTCTCTGGCGCACCGCCCAAGAAATGGGCGACCAAATTGCCCGTGGTCGGTTGCCTTTTCGCCCGTCCCTCTTCTTTGCGCAGACGGACCGCGTGGGGGTGGGATCAATCCCGCTGGTCGCTCTCGTCTCTTTTTTTATCGGCCTGACGATGGCTCTCCTCACGGGATATCAGCTCCAACCCTATGGACAAGAAAGTCTTGTGCCCCCGCTGATTGCCATTGGCTTTTCCCGTGAGCTCGGTCCGTTGATGACGGGGATCATGGTCGCGGCTCGGATCGGAGCCGCTTATACCGCGGAACTCGGCACCATGACCGTCTCCGAGGAGGTCGAGGCCATTGAGGCGATGGGCCTCGGTCCTTTGCGGTTCCTCGTCAGCCCAAGACTCCTAGCCGTCGTTCTTCTCATGCCTTGTCTTGTGGTGGTTTCTGATCTTGCCGCCATGGCCGGGGCGTCGGTGATCTCCTTCTGGGCGTTCGGGATTCCTTTTCAAAGATTCGCTGCCAGCGGACTGGAAAGTCTGCTCATTCACGATCTGGTTGCTGGTCTGGTGAAGAGCATTTTCTTCGGTTTGATCATCGGCTTAGTCGCTTGCTTTAAGGGATTAACCGTCACTGGCGGAGCCGCTGGAGTCGGCAAGGCGACCACCGAAAGTGTGGTGGTGGCGATCACCGCGGTGATCGGATTTGATACCCTCTGCAATGTCGTGCTCCTCTCCGCTTTCCCTAAATAATGGACGCCCCAATGATCGAACTCCGATCGGTCCACCTTGCTTTTGGTGAGCACTCGATCCTTTCGGGCGTTGATCTCCGCCTCGAACCTCGCGAACGATTGGTCGTCCTCGGGCAGTCTGGTAGTGGCAAAAGCACCCTCCTCCGACTGATTCTCGGGATCCTCCAGCCGACTTCGGGTTCCGTCCAGTTTCAAGGCGAGGAGATCGTGAGAATGCCTCGCCGACGCTTAAACGCCATCCGCCAGCGCATCGGAATGGTCTATCAATCCAGTGCCCTTATCTCTTCGCTGAGCGTTCGCGAAAACCTCGCCCTTCCCCTTTCCGAGCTTACCGAAAAATCACCCAAAGAAATCAACGCCATCGTCGAGGAAAAGCTGGAGCTCGTTGGAATGATCGATGCCCGAGAGAAGATGCCTTCCGAACTCAGCGGTGGAATGCGCAAACGCATCGGCCTCGCCCGGGGAATTATTTTGGATCCCGCTTTGATTCTCTACGACGAACCCAGCGCTGGCCTTGATCCGGTGATTAGTTCGGTGATCGATGACCTGATCATCTCGCTCAGTGAAAAGATCGGGGCGACTTCGGTCATCGTCACTCACGAAATGGGGAGCGCCTTCAAAATTGCCACCCGAATGGCCATGCTCTACGAAGGACAAATTATTGCCACCGATCACCCCGCTGCGTTTAAAGTCTCGCCGAATCCCATCGTCGCCCAGTTTATTTCCGGCAATACCCATGGACCAATCCTCGAAGGTCGCACCGCTTAACCGTTTATGAACCTTCTCCGCAATGAAGTTCGCACTGGTCTCCTCGTCCTCTTTTCTTTGGGCGCGGTCGTCTTGGCGATTATTTATCTCGGTGCCCCAGGGGTTTTTAGCCCCCAGAATGTCTTTCGGATTTATTTTGATAACGCCGGCGGGATCAAGCCCGGTGCTCAAGTCCTCCTCGCTGGACGAAAAATCGGGCAGGTAAAAAAACTCTTCTCTCCCGTCCCCGACCGCGATCGGCCGAATCCCCGAATGGAAACTCTCATCGAGGTCCAAGTGAACCGGGACGCCCAAGTTTATAATTCCGTGAAAGTGCAAATGACCCAGAGTAGTCTTCTCGGGGAAGCGGTGATCGACTTTACCAATGGTCAAGAATCGAGTGGTTTGGCTAAAGACGGCACGAGTTTTATCGGGGAGCGGCCCTCTGGCCTGGCCGATGCGGTCCCGGCTGTCCTCGAAAAATTGGATCCCGCTTTGGCGAAGGTCACCACCACTTTGGAAAGTCTCCAAAGGACCGCCGATAATCTTACCCGCTTAACCGCCCCGGGTGCCGATCTGCCCATCGCTTTGGCTGAGTTTCGGAAGACGGGGACGAATCTCCATGAGCTGACCAGTCCTGATGGGGCGGTTCAAGGCGTCTTGAAAAATCTCCAAGTTATTACTGGTCCCGATGGAAGTTTGGGGAAGTCCCTCGATGGACTCGCGGCGATCACCGGAGCCGATGGTCCCTTGGTTCGGACCTTTCAAAATACGGAGAAGTTTACCGCTACCCTCACGAACAACCGCGACCTCGAGGTCACTTTGAAAAATTTCCGGAGCGCTTCCGAGCGGCTCAGCCAAACCGTCACCACTGCTGGTCAGCAGTTTTCTGCCATCGGTCTCAATCTCGAGGAGACCACCGATACCTTGAAGCGCCAACCTTGGCGTCTTATCTGGCCCACCACCAAAAGCTATCAGACCACTCTTCCGCCCCCTCCAGCCCGCCCGCCTGAACCCGTCCGCCGCCCTCCCGTGGTCAAAAAAACTCCCTCCGCTCGGTGAGAGCTCCTTGGCCGACCTAGGCTTGCCAAGTGCGAACTGGGCGTCCACTCTGCCTCCCCGCTATCGCATGACTTCAACGCGCCTCGTTTTTTTTCGCCGCCTCGGTAGCTCGCTTGCGCTCTGGACTGTCGCTCTCGGAATCATCTTCTCTGGTTCTGAACCGGGGTTCCTTTTTCTGATCACCACCCTCGGTCTTGTCGGCCTCTGGGAGTTTTATTCGATGCTCGATCACGAGCACCTCCCCAACTTCAAAATCATCGGGATGTGGTGTGGTCTCCTCTTTAGTTGGGGAAGTTTCTACTACTTCAGTAAGGTCGGTCCCGCCCAGTCCTATGACTTCGAAGTCGCTACTCTCCTCGGCTTTCTCCTCGTGGTTTTTGGGCGGCAAATGTTCCAGAAAACTCGGGACATTTCGCCCCTCCCTACGATGGCCTACACGGTCTTCGGATTGCTCTATGTCGTCTGGCTTTTCGGATTCGTCACCAAGATCGTTTACATCATCCCGCGCGATCCCTCCGGCCATGTCCAAGGCCATTTCTATGTCCTCTGGCTGATCGTGGTTACCAAATTTAGTGACATGGGAGCTTACCTCACGGGATCGCTCATCGGGAAGCATCCCCTCGTCCCACACATCTCCCCGAAGAAAACTTGGGAGGGTTTCTTTGGCGCGCTGGTTTTCTCCACCGCTGGTGCCTGTGGCCTCCTCGCCCTTCTCCCCAAACAACTTGCCTATCTTCATCAAGGCGACGCCGTCGTTCTCGGCCTGATTCTCGGACTCGCGGCGATCATCGGAGATCTCGCCGAGTCGATCGTGAAGCGAAGCTGCAATGTCAAAGACTCGGGTAATTTTCTCCCAGGAATCGGTGGGGCGCTCGATCTGATCGACTCGATTCTTTTCACGGCCCCGTTGCTTTTCTTTTACCTCCGCTTCGTCATCCACGTCTAATGAGTATCTCAAAAAAACGCCGCGTGGTCATCCTCGGTGCGACGGGATCAATCGGCCAAAGTGCCCTCAAAGTCGCCCGCGCCATCCCCGATCAAATGGAGGTGGTCGGCCTCTCCGCTCACACCAGCGTCGATCAACTCCGCGCCGCGGCCCGCGAGCATCCTCAGGCAAAACTCGCTCTTTCCAGTGGCCCGGGTGGAGCCGAGCGCCTCGACGAGCTCGCCACGCTTCCCGAAGCCGATATCGTCCTTGTCGCGATTGTGGGCACGGGTGGACTTCGCCCCGCCCTCGCCGCTATTGCCGCGGGCAAAGACCTGGCGATTGCCAGTAAGGAAATCCTCGTGATGGCGGGCGAAATCGTCATGAAGGCCGCCCGCCAGCGTGGGGTGAAAGTGATCCCCGTCGATAGCGAACACAACGCCATCTTTCAATGCCTGGAGGGGCGAGATTCTCAGGAAGTTCGCCGCCTGATTCTGACCGCGAGCGGTGGTCCCTTTCGCACTTCTCCCACTAGCAGACTAGCGGAAGTGACGGTCGAAGAAGCGCTTCGTCACCCCACTTGGACGATGGGCGCCAAGATCACCATCGACTCGGCAACCCTCTTCAATAAAGGATTAGAGATGATCGAGGCCCGCTGGCTTTTCGATGTGGAAATGTCCCGAGTCGAGGTGATTGTCCACCCGCAATCGATCATTCACTCGATGGTCGAGTTCGCCGATAAATCCGTGCTCGCGCAGCTGTCGACCACCGATATGTGTTTCCCCATTCAATACGCCATCACTTATCCCGCTCGCTTTCCTGGGTCGCTTCCCCCTTTGGACTTCGGCAAACTCGCCAAGCTCGAATTTGAACCGCCCCGGATCGCTGATTTTCCTGCTCTCACCCTTGCCCGGGAAGCGGGCGAGATCGGTGGCACCTTGCCCGCAGTCTTGAACGCCGCCAACGAAGTCGCCGTCGCCGCCTTTCTTGCCAGGCGGATTCGCTTCCCTGCCATCTGGGAATCCGTCGCCCAAGTCATGTCTGAGCATCGATCGATTGCAGGCGCGGATCTCGATGCTATTCTCTCTGCTGATTCTTGGGCCCGTGCCCGCACCACCGAACTCCTCTAAACTCCTATGCTCCTCACCATCATCAAATCGATCGGAATCATCCTCACCGTCCTCGTCATCTTTAATCTGATGATTATCGTCCACGAACTCGGTCACTTTCTCGCCGCTCGGTGGCGCGGGTTGGTCATCGAAAAATTTGGCATCTGGTTCGGTAAACCCCTCTGGAAGAAGACGATCAACGGTGTCGAATACAGTCTCGGGTGCATCCCCGCTGGGGGATTTGTTGCTCTACCCCAGCTCGCCCCTATGGAGGTCATGGAAGGCAAGGTCGAAACCCCCCGCGAACAACTCCCCCCCATCTCCGCCCTCGATAAAATCATCGTCGCTTTCGCCGGTCCCCTCTTCAGTTTCGGCCTCGCTTGCGTCTTCGCCGTGATCGTCTGGCAAGTCGGACGCCCCGTCGGTGAAGCCGAAAGCTCTACGGTCGTCGGTTACGTCGTCGATAAATCTCCCGCTGCCCTCGCCGGGGTGGAGGTCGGTGACAAAATTCTCGCCGTCGATGGTCATCCCGTGACCCGCTTCAGCGGCATGGGCTCAGATAGCGTGATGTGGCGGATCGTTCGCAGTGAAGGCAAGGTCATCGACCTGACAATCGATCGCGGCGGCAAGACCCTCACCCTTCAACCCGAGGCGGTGATCCCCGAAAAAACCCACTGGTGGAATCGGAAAAGTCTCCGCCAAATCGGCGTCGTTCCTTATGTGTCCGCGGTGGTCGCGAAAGTCCTCCCCGACAGCGCCGCCGCCACCGCTGGCCTCCTTCCCGGCGATCTCATCCTCGCGGTCAATCAGGTCAAACTCGCCTCTGGTCCCGAGGGAATTTATGACTTTGCTCAAGCGCATCCCTCCACCCCGCTCGTGCTCACCGTGCAACGCCAAGGTGCCAATCTCGACCTCCCTTTCGACCCGACAGGCGTGGGCGTGGTCAGCGTAGAAAAAAATAGCCCCGCCGCCACCGCTGGCCTCCAAAAAGGGGACGTCATTCTTGCCATGGACGGGGAAAAAGTTCCCGTCGTCGCCTCCTTGATCGCTTATGTCGGCAACCACGACGGCGTCCCCATCCGCTTGTCGGTTCGCCGAAATGGCGCGCCGATCGAGATCACCGTCACTCCCGAAGTGCCCGTCTCCACCCCCGACCCCCTCAAGCGGGCGAAGATCGGCTTCATTCCTGAAGAAGGCGACGGTCTGCTCTTCCAGCAAATGGGTCGATATACCCTCGCCCATCCAAGCCCCACCGAACAGCTCCGCGCAGGAATGATGAGCATCGTTAATACCGTCGACGCGGTGATCTCTCGCAAATCGAGCGTCAGCGTCCAACACATGGGTGGACCAGTGATGATGATGAATGCCTACTACAATATGCTCTCCAATCCCGAAGGCATCCGCATGGCGCTCTGGTTCAGCGTCGTCCTCAATGTCAACCTCGCGATGCTCAATATGCTCCCCATTCCCGTGCTCGACGGCGGTCACATCACCCTCGCCATTATTGAGGCAATCCGCAGAAAGCCGGTGAATATTCGCATCCTCGAATTTGTCCAAACGGGTTGCGCTCTCGTCATCATTACCTTCATGATTTTTATCGCCTTTTTTGATGTCCAAGACCTGCCATTTCTCGGTGGCAAATCTTCGCAGATGAAGTTTAAGCCCGCCCCTGCAGCAAACCAAAAGTAGTTCTCAATCCATTCGGCTCCAATGAAATACGCAGAATCACCGTTCCACTCCGCCCGCCGAGTGACCCGCGAGGTCGCCATCGGTGGAATCGGCGTCGGGGGCGATCATCCCATCCGCGTGCAGTCGATGATTACTTGCGACACGATGGATACCGCGGCTTCCATCGCCCAGACGCTGGAGCTCGTCGCGGTCGGTTGCGAAATCGTCCGCATCACTGCCCCCACAGTCAAAGACGCGGCTAATCTCCAGCAGATTGTCGCTGGTTTGCGGGCGGTGGGTTGTTCGGTTCCGATCGTTGCCGACATCCATTTCAAGCCTGAGGCGGCCCTTGAAGCCGCCCGATGGGTCGAAAAAGTCCGGATCAATCCCGGCAACTACGCGGACTCGAAAAAGTTCAAAATCATTGAGTATACGGATGCCCAATACGCGGCAGAGCTCGAACGGATTCGCGAACGGTTCACTCCACTCGTCTCGCTTTGCCAGTCTCGGGGCGTCGCCATTCGCATCGGGACCAATCACGGATCGCTCAGTGATCGCATCATGAATCGCTATGGCGATACGCCACTGGGCATGGTGGAAAGCGCTCTCGAGTTTGCCCGCATCGCCCGCGATCTCCATTATCATGATTTCGTCTTCTCGATGAAGTCCAGCAATCCCAAGGTGATGATCGCCGCTTACCGGTTGCTCGTCGCTCGCCTCGCTGAAGAAGGGCCCGATTGGAATTATCCGATCCATCTCGGCGTCACCGAGGCGGGAGACGGCGAGGATGGGAGAATCAAATCAGCGATCGGGATTGGGAGCCTTTTAGACGATGGGATCGGAGACACGATTCGCGTTTCGCTCACCGAAGATAGCGTCCACGAAATTCCCGTCGCCCAGAAGTTGGTCGCTCACATTCGATCTCCTTTGACTCTTACTCCAAAGGCGGAGCCCATCCCCAAGCTCGATCCCTTCCAATACGCTCGCCGGCTCACTGTGCCCGTGACCGCTGGGTCCACCGCGGTGGGTGGGAGCGAAGTGGTGAAGGTTTTTATCCGCCCCGATGATTATGATCGGATCGCTCATAAACTTGATCGAATGGGCGACTATCGCCCTGATGGAAAGCTCACCCCTGAGGACTTCGTGGCGGTCGATCCCGAAGATGATCTCGCCCTCGCCACGATCAATGCTTCCCCTCTCCCTCTCCTCGTCACGGTCAAAGCGGGTGGTCGCCTCACCCACCCCGTGGTCGCCTTTCGCACGCTCGCCGCCAAACTCGACGAGCGCCACCCCATCCTCCTTTTCGATTCCCTCGCTTCACCTCTCGAAGCCGTTGCGTCATCTGACTTCACCGATTATCTTCTCCAGACCTCCGCGCATCTCGGCTCCCTCCTCTGCGATGGGATCGGCGATGCCATCTGTCTCGTCGGCTGGGATGGCCCCGGTCAACTCTTGCGGGTGGGCTTCAATCTCCTCCAAGCCGCCGGCACTCGGACCTTCAAAACTGATTATGTCGCTTGCCCGAGTTGCGGACGCACCCTCTTTAATCTCCAAACCACCACCGCTAAAATTAAGGCGGCGACCGCCCATCTCAAGGGCGTAAAAATCGCCATCATGGGGTGCATCGTCAATGGCCCCGGCGAAATGGCCGATGCCGACTTCGGCTACGTCGGTGGAGCTCCAGGGAAGGTCAACCTCTATGTCGGTCGTACCCCAGTGAAGTTCAATATTCCCGAAGCCGAGGCGGTCAATCTTCTCCAGGACTTGATCCGCGAACATGGGAAGTGGGTGGATGCCCCCGCACCTGCCCTCGGCGAAGGAGCTCCCTAGCCACCACCGAGGCAGATCCCTCCCACTTTTCCCTTTCGTCTCATCTCGCTGGCTGTTATCCTCATGCCCTTATGCAAACTCGCGAGCATTCTTCAGACGGTCTGCAGATTCTCTCCATTGATGGAGAAATCGATCTCGCTTCTTCACCCGAACTTCGGGCGGTTCTCGGTGTTCATTCTAAAGCGAAATGCCCACTGCTCGTGCTCGACTTCGCCGCCGTGACCTACGTCGACTCCTCAGGACTCGCCACCCTCATCGAGTATGTGCGCAACGCCCAATCCTTCAATGGTCGCTTCGCCCTCGTCGAAGTCAGTCAACGCGTCCAAACCATTTTTGATCTCGTTCGGCTTCGGGAATTTCTCCCGATTTATTCCACTCTCGCCGAAGCTCGTGTCGCTCTTCTTCATCCTCCCGGAGCGTGAAAAATTTCTTCGCCCTGAACGGCCAGATTCTTTACTGGACGCTCATCGCCCCTTTTCGCGGACAACTTTTTAATTTCGGTGAGGTCTTCCATCAGATGGTGCTCATCGGGGTCCGCGCCCTCCCCATGGCCGCCCTCACTTCCTTTAGTATCGGCCTCACCATGGCCATGCAAGGAGCCGGCGCCCTCCGAAAAATGGGCGGACTGAGCTTCGTCCCCGATCTCGTCACCCTCTCCCTTCTTCGTGAACTCGGACCGCTGATTGTCGCCGTCATCGTCATCGGTCGGAGCGCTTCCGCGGTCACCGCCGAACTCGGCACCATGAAGGTCTCCGAGGAAATCGAAGCCCTTGAAGTGATGGCGATTAATCCCATCCGTTTCCTCGTCGTGCCTCGCTTCCTCGCCATGCTCGTGATGCTCCCCGTCCTCACGGTCTTCGGCGATTGCATTGGGATGATCGGGGGTTGGTCGGTCTGCCACTTCGCTCTCAATATCGGGACCGCCGCCTACATTTTTCGATCGGTCTCCAGTGCCCAAACTTGGGACTTCTTCTCTGGCCTCATCAAAAGCGGGGTCTTCGCTTGGCTGGTCATCACCATCTCCTGCGCCAAAGGCCTCGCTGTTGAAGGTGGCGCCGAAGGGGTGGGGCAGGCGACCACCGATTCGGTCGTCTGGTGTCTCCTCGTCATGCTCATCGCCAACGCTCTCCTCACGGGAATCTTCTTTTTTACATGACCGTCCCCACTGATCCCGCCGTTCCTGTGATCGAGGTCACGAATCTCGTTAGGGAATTCCATGGCCGCAAAGTCCTCAACGGCATCTCTTTCAAGGTAATGAAGGGCGACACGATGATCATTATGGGCGGGTCCGGTTGCGGAAAGTCCACCCTCCTTCGCCATGTCATCGGTTCCATGAAACCGACCTCGGGCTCCATCAAACTTTTTGGCCAAGAGGTCACCACCATGAATGAAGACGCCCTCGCGGGAATTCGGAAGCGTTTCGGGATGCTCTTCCAAAGTGGGGCTCTCCTTCAGTCGATGACGGTCGGCGAAAATGTCGCCCTGCCCATTCTAGAACACGGAAAACTCGATCCCTCCATCGTCGATCTGATCGTGAAATTGAAACTCGAAATGGTCGGTCTCACGGGTTTCGAACATCTCAAACCCGCCGAGATTAGCGGCGGAATGAAAAAGCGCGTCGGCCTCGCCAGAGCCCTCGCCCTCGATCCCGAACTCCTCTTCAGCGACGAACCCACCGCCGGTCTCGACCCCATTATGGTCAGCGTGGTCGATATTCTCACCAAAGAGATGACTCGAAAACTCGGAGTGACCGCGGTGGTCGTCACCCATGATATGACAAGCGCTTTTCGCATCGGAACCCGGATGATCATGCTCGGGACTGGGCCCAATCAAGGGAAGATCATCGCCACTGGTACCCCAGAAGAAATCCGCGCCTGCTCCAACGGAGAAGTCCAACAGTTCATCAACGGCGAACCCGATGGCCCAGTTCCTTTTAAGCTCTCCAAAGACGATTATGTCACCCGGTTACTCGGTCACCCTCGGGTTAAGAAAAACGCTATCCTATGAAAAAACATCTCACGGATTTCTTCATCGCGACCTTCGTCATCGCCTGCAGTCTCCTCATCGTTGGTTCTCTCGCCTTCGCTCTTTCTGGCTGGACCCAAGGCAAAAAGAGCGGGCGAGTGGTGGAAATTGACTTCATCGATGTCACGGGGATTCACCTTCATTCAGAGGTTCGCTACGCTGGGGCTCCCGCAGGAAGTATCAGTGCCGTTCGCCTGCTCACCCCTGCGGAGCGGAAAAATGCCCAAGGCGATTCCCCCAAGCGCAACGCCGTCCGCGTCACCGCCATCCTTAGGGAAGATCTCCCCGCACTTCCCGCCGATGTCCGCGCATCGATCACTTCGGACACCATGCTCAGCGATAAGTTTGTGGCTTTTTCCGCAGGCAATCCCGATGGCCCCACCCTTCCACCCCATGCCATTCTCCAAGGCCAGTCCGCCGCGGGACTCGATGCCCTGATCGAATCGGTCGGTCCGATGTTTAAAACCGCCGAAACGATGCTTCAAGACCTCGCCCCCCTCTTCAAAAAGACCACCGCTGCAGTGGATACTTTTAATCATGGAATGGGGGAAGCCCTTCCCAAAGTCTCCAAACTGGTCGACGGGTTGAAGGCGACTTCCGATTCCGCGGACTTGGCGATTAAGCGGGTCGACAAACTGATCGGTGACCTCGAGCAACCAGTCAAAGCCGATGTCCTCGAACTCCGAAAAACCCTCGTCCAAATCGAACAGACGATGGCGGCCGCTCAACAACTGGTGTCCCATACCGACCGCAATCTTAGCGGACGAATGGAAGAATTGAGCGTCGTCTTAGAAAACCTCAAAGTCGTTTCCACTTACGCCAAATCGCTCACCCAATCTCTCGCCGAAAAGCCTAACCGGATCATCTTCAGCGGGAAAGAACGGGACCTGCCCAGCGAGGCGGAAATTATCCGTAGTAAAAAGCCCGTTCCTGCCCGCAAATCATCAAACTCATTGTGAGAGATATCCTTGTCTCTCCATTCCGATTAAGCCTCAGTCGGAATGGTAATGGGATCGCCGCCGTGGAGCGCTCTTCGACTTTTTAGCCGCGCGGATCAATCTGCTCTGGAAGGTTGAAGTCCCGCAGGTTGTGAGGCTGGAAGAAAATCCCCCCGGGTCCCCGCTGGCGCTCGCTCGTAATCTGTTTCGCCATTCAACCTTCCGTGCTCTAATGAATCCCTTCACTTCTTCACCGAATTCCTCGTCGTCATCTCTTCAATTCATGAATCCAGCCGCCCTCGAATCCTTTCTGACCTTTCTTCGTTTTCCGAGCATCTCCACTGACCCCGATCGCCGAGAGGATGTCCTCGCTTGTGCCACTTGGCTGAATACTTGGCTCAATGAAAATGGTCTCCAGTCTACTCTCCACCCCACTGCAGGTCATCCGATCGTTCTCGCTCGCAATGTTCATCAACCGGGGCGCCGCACGGTTCTGATTTACGGCCACTATGATGTCCAACCCGTCGATCCTCTCGACCTCTGGATTACTCCACCCTTTGACCCGCGCATCGCCGATGGCCTCGTCTTTGCTCGCGGTGCTGCCGACAACAAAGGACAAATCTTTTCTCATCTCCTCGGGATCACGGAAACGCTCAAGGAGTTCGGAGATCTCCCCGTGAACCTCCTCGTGCTCATCGAAGGCGAAGAGGAAATCGGGAGCATCCATCTTGAGGAGTTTCTCCTCGCTCACCGCAACGATCTCGCCTGCGATGTCATCGCTATTTCTGACACAGGAATGATCGCGCCCGGCGTTCCTACCTTCACCTACGGACTGCGTGGCATCGCCGCCCTCGAAGTCCGGGTCACCGGCCCCGCCACCGATCTGCATTCGGGTATCTACGGCGGAGCGGTCGCCAACCCCGCTACGGTTCTCGCCCGCCTCCTCGCTAGCCTTCATCACCCTGATGGACGCGTGGCCGTCCCTGGCTTTTATGATGAGGTGATTCCGCTAGAGCCTTGGGAGCGTGAGGCTTGGGCCCGCTTGCCTTTTGGCGATGCCCAAATCCTCACCGCCACGGGTTCTCCTGCGATTGCTGGCGAGGTCGGGTTCACGACCACGGAACGCCTCTGGGGTCGGCCCACTGCGGAAGTCAATGGTCTCTCCAGTGGCTTCCAAGGCGTCGGCACAAAAACCGTGCTTCCTAGCCTGGCAATGGCCAAGCTCACTTTCCGCCTTGTTCCTGGGCAAACTCCCAGCGTGATTCTCGAACAGGTTTCCGCTCATCTCCGCTCCCTTTGCCCGCCCGGCGTCTCCCTCGAATTGCTCGGGGGTCACTCTGGCGAACCCTATGCCACTGATCCTCATTCTTCAGATGGGCAAGCCGCTCAACGGGCTCTCCAGGAAGTCTTTCCAGACAATGATCTTGCCATCATCCGTGAAGGAGGAAGCATCCCGATCGTCAATACTTTTAAGCGCATCCTCGGTGCGGATACCCTGCTCCTCGGCCTCGCCCTTCCCGATAGTCGGATGCACGCTCCCAACGAAAACTTTCCTCTCGCCCACCTCGACGCTGGTTGCCGGCTCAACCGAGCGTTGCTTGTGCAACTCGCCTAGATTTTCTTCCGATGAATCCACCCACCGCCTTGGTTTTCGATATTGGCAACGTGATCGTGCGCTTCGACTTTTCCCTGACCCTCAAAAAGGTGGCAGACCAAAGCGAGGTCGCTAATCCCGCTGAGGTTCTCGCGAAAATCGACCACCTCAAGCAAGACTACGAGGTCGGGAGCATCGACCGCTCAACCTTCCTCCACACAGCGTTTGATCTCCTTCGCTACCGGGGCACTGAGGCCGATTTTATCACCGCTTGGGAAGAGATTTTTCAACCGAATCTCCCCATCTGTGATCTCGTCGAGCGTCTCCACGGGCGGTTTCCTCTCTTTCTCCTCAGCAACACGGGTGATCTCCATCACGCCTATCTTTTTCGCACTTACCCGGTTTTTTCCCGATTCACCGCAGGTACTTACAGCTATCTCGCTGGGGCCGCCAAGCCGGGCCCAGAAATCTATGAGCAGGCGATTCGTGACCATCGTCTGGTTCCCTCAGACACGGTTTTTATCGACGATCTGCTCCCGAATATCCGCACCGCCCAAGCTCTGGGATTTCGCACCCATCATTACGATCACACCGCCCATCACGCTCTCGAAGCCGATCTGGCGGCCTGGGGAATTATCCTTTAACGCGTTGCTGCTCAGCGGGTTTCCCAATGGGATGGGATCCTATTCGTTCTCTGCCTTGGTGAGTTGTTTGAGAGTGACTTTCTCCCGCTCCCCATACATTCGAAGCTCTGCCGCCCGTTCCGGCTTTAGCCAGCCTTGTTCAAAGAACATCCGATCTTCGGTGTCCTTGGCGCATCCCGCGAGGAGGGTCATCCCGGCGAGGACGAGGAATGGTTTCATCAGTTGGTTTTCAAGACGGCAATAAACGCCTCTTGAGGAATATTCACCCGACCGATCGATTTCATCCGCTTCTTTCCCTCTTTCTGCTTCTCTAAAAGCTTGCGCTTCCGACTGATATCTCCGCCGTAACACTTCGCGGTGACATCTTTTCGCATGGCACTGATGCTCTCGCGGGCGACAATTTTTCCGCCAACCGCCGCTTGGATAGCCACTTGATACATCTGGGTGGGAATGACTTCCTTGAGTTTCGCCGCCAACTGCCGGCCCCGAGATTCCGCTTTGTCCCGGTGGACGATCGAGCTGAAAGCGTCGACGGGTTCCCCATTGACCAAGATATCCAGCTTAACCAACTTCTCCGCACGGTGTCCGGCGTGCTCGTAATCCATCGAGCCGTAGCCCCGGGTGATGGATTTAATTTTGTCGTTAAAGTCGACAACGATTTCATTCAGCGGTAAGACGCAGGTGAGCATTACCCGCTTGGAATCAAGGGTTTCCGTATGGTCAAGAATTCCGCGCTTGTCCATGATCAGCTGCATGAGCGGAGAAATATATTCGTTCGGCACCATGATGAAGCACTGGACGATGGGCTCGCGGATTTCCGCGATCACGCTGGCGTCGGGAAGAAACTCAGGATTGTCGACGGTAAGAATTTCTCCGTTGGTTTTCTCCACCTCATAAATCACCGAGGGATAGGTGGCGATGATGTCCATGTTATACTCTCGGCGAAGTCGTTCCTGGATGATTTCCATGTGGAGGAGACCGAGAAATCCACAGCGAAAGCCAAAGCCCAAAGCCACACTGCTCTCCGCTTGAAAGACGAAGGAGGAGTCGTTGAGTTGGAGTTTGCCCATGGCGGCTTTGAGATGTTCGAAGTCGGCGGTGTTGATCGGGTAAATTCCACTAAAAACCATCGGTTGAACCACTTGGAAACCTGCCAGAGGTTCGGTGGACGGGGCAAATGTTCCCGTCAAAGTATCGCCGATCTTGATCTCGGAAGTCGTCTTGATGTTCGCGATCACATAGCCAGTTTCTCCGCCTCGGAGCACAGGGATCGCCTGCATCTTCGGACGAAAGACGCCCACTTCCTTCACTTCGTAGGGGCGGTTGTTGCTCATCATTTTCACCCCATCGCCAGCCTTAATCGATCCACTCATCATCCGCACATAGGTCACCACCCCTCGGTAGGTGTCGAAGGTCGAATCAAAGACCAAGGCCCGCACTTTTTCGTCGGGCCACGCTTTCGGGGGAGGAATCCGGGCAATCACCGCTTCGAGAATCTCTTCAATGCCAATCCCTGCCTTCGCACTTGCCAAAATCGCCTCTTCCCCAGGGATCGACAAAATTTCTTCGAGTTGCTTTTTCACGGTGGGGATATCCGAGTTTGGCAAATCGATTTTGTTGATCACCGGCACGATGGTTAAACCCTGCTTATTTGCCAGATGAACGGTCGCGACCGTCTGTGCCTCAACCCCTTGCGCAGCATCGACAATCACCAGCGCCCCCTCACAGGCGGCCAAGGATCGCGAAACCTCATAGGCAAAGTCCACATGGCCAGGGGTATCGAGGAGGTTTAATTTATAGGTCAGCCCATCCTTCGCCCGGTAAGTCATGGCCACGGGATGCATCTTGATGGTGATCCCTCGCTCCCGCTCTAAATCCATGGCGTCGAGGTGTTGATCCTGGGCATCGCGGTCTGCCACCGTCCCCGTCATTTGGAGGAGTCGATCCGAGAGGGTGGTTTTCCCATGATCGATGTGGGCGATGATACAAAAGTTACGAATCAGGGAAAGTGACATGAGAAAAGACGCCAAATATGCGACTGACTCGCCTTACGGTCAACAGGTCAAAATGATTCTGGCGTTTTCGCGCCGAGTTTTCGTCGTTTCCAGGGACTTTCGCGGGAGCGCTTGGGGCGGAGATCTTGAGCTGGGGGGAGTGGAGGAGGATTAGCAGCAATGATTGATTCCGCGGTAACGGTGTTCTGTGCTCGTTAAAAAGACATTTTTTCGCGGGTTCTTTGAACCGACGGTTTCGGCACATGGGCATTTTTCGAAGAAGGCTTGTTCGCGGTCGATGGCCGCTTGGCCAGAAAGTTCTTTGAGCATGGTCAGGCTAAAGGCCACCGCTCCGAGGATCGGTAAGGGGCGGGCGGCGGTTTCTAAGGGGAGCCATACGGGTTCGGTTTCATGAAGGATGGGGGGCTGATTTCCGCGGATTAATTTGAGCCATTCCCGGACGCTGAGAGTGATAATTCCTACGACAAGGGCGAGGAACACCGCGGTGACGAGGGCGTCGATGTATTGATTTTGCAATTGTTTACCGAGGCTGATGAGCAACTTCTCCGTGCTAGCAACTTTTTTCTGGGCTTGAGTGGTGGTCAGTTGGGCGGTGGCGATCGCGGAGGCGCTTCCCTCATTTTTGATCAAATCGTCTTCGGCTTGGATTGCCTGAAGGGTGGTCAGTCTCGAGGCCGCTAGCGAGGATTCGGCAGCGGGGATGGATCGCAGTTTGAGGAGTTGGGCTTTGGCAAGGAATCCGATCGCTGGGGCAGGGTGATAGATTTTTTCAAGGGCGGCGGTTCCCGTAATCGCTACCAGAGCGATTAATGGCAGGAGGGTGATGAGTGCGGGGCCGAGGTGGAGTCGATCACGGAGGCGAATTTTTACAATGATCGTGGTGGCGAGGCAGAGAGCGATGCTGGCGAGGAGTTGGTTGGCGATGCCAAAGATCGGCCAGAGGGCTTTGATGCCGCCATCGGGATCGTGGACGGCGGCGAGGAGAAAGTAGCCCCAGAGAGCCACGATGGCCGCTCCCGGGAGGAGGCCAGAGGCGAAGCTTTTGGTATTGCCGAGTGGTTTCCAGAAGTGGGCGAGGGCGTCTTGGAGGAGGTAGCGACCGACCCGCGTTCCGGCATCGAGAGTGGTGAGGATAAACAACGCCTCGAACATTAAGACGAAGTGATACCAGATGCTGATCATCTTGCCGCCGACGATTTTGGAAAAGAGTCCTGCCATGCCTACGGCGAGGGTGGCGGCTCCACCGGTTCTGCCGAAGAGAGAATCTTCGTCGACCTCGGCGGCGAGGGTGGTCATTTGTTCGGTGGTCACGGGGAATCCGAGGGCATTGATTCGCTGGACTACCGCGGTGGGTTCGCCCGCGATATTGATGGCCAGATAGACGCCGGGATCGAGGGTGCAAGCGGCGATCATCGCCATGATGGCGACGAGAGATTCTAGGCACATCGCCCCATAACCGACCGCGCGGGCAGAGGATTCGCGGTCGATAATTTTTGGGGTGATCCCGCTGGAAATGAGGGAGTGAAAGCCACTGATGGCCCCGCAGGCAATGGTGATAAAACAGAAGGGAAAGAGTTTGCCGGGGACCACGGGACCCGAGCCATCAATGAACGGGGTGAGTGCGGGCATTTTTAAATCGGGAAGAATCCACAGCGTGCCGAGGGCGAGGGCGAGGATGGTGCCGAGTTTCAGAAAAGTGCTCAGGTAATCGCGAGGGGCGAGGAGTAGCCAAACGGGGAGCACGCTGGCGGCGAAGCCGTAAATGATTACCCCCCAAGCGAGGACATCGGCGTCTTGACGAAAAACCGCCCTGAGGACTTCGTGTTGAGAAATCCATTGGCCACCCCAGACGGAGAGGAGGAGGAGCACCACCCCAGCGACGGAGGCCTCGAGGACTTTGCCGACGCGAATAAATCGGAGGTAGGTCCCCATGCCTAAGGCGATGGGAATGGTTGCCGAAACGGTGAAGACGCCCCAGGGACTATCGGCGAGGGCATTGACCACCACCAGTCCGAGTACGGCGAGTAAAACGATCATGATCGCCAGCACGGCTACTGTACCGATGGCTCCTGTGGCGGGATTGATTTCCTCTTTGAGCATCTGGCCGAGGGATTTGCCGTTGCGTCGCATGGATGCGCAAAGGATGACGAAGTCTTGGACGGCTCCGCCGAGGACGACGCCGATCAAGATCCAGAGGGTCCCGGGGAGGTACCCAAACTGCGCGGCGAGCACGGGGCCGACGAGGGGGCCGGGGCCACTGATGGCGGCGAAGTGATGTCCGAAAACGATCCACGGGTTGGTTTTGACAAAGTCCCGACCGTCTTCATGGATCGCCGATGGGGTGGCGCGGCGATCGTCCAAACAGAAGACGCGGGTGGCGATCCACTTTGAGTAGAAGCGGTAGCCGATGGCATAGGTGCAAACGGCGGCGATGAGAATGTAGCCTGAGTTGAGGGGTTCACCGCGATGGAGGGCGATGGTTAGATAGGCGAGAGCACCACCGATCGCGACGAACAGCCAAGTGAGGAAAGCCAACGACTTTTTCATAGGGCGGGAAGACAAAGGAGAAACGCCGTCGAGAGCAATTTTTTATTCGGGGTTAGGCGTCGAGGTAGCGTTTGAGTTGTTCGCGGAGCTCGGTGCGCGCGCGGAAAAGCACGCTCTTCACTGCGGGGACGGAGAGGTCGAGAATTTCGGCGATTTCCTCATAAGGCACTTCATCGTAGCGCCGAAGAATGATGGCCATCCGTTGGGTTTCAGGGAGAGAATCGATGGCTTTTTGAATGGCCTCTTGAACTTCGGCATCGAGCAGGAGGTTGTCCGCTCCTTTGGCCTGTTCGTCGGCGACTTGCATTGGTTGATCGAAGTCATTGAGGACATCGATGGACTGGGTAGGATGTCGTTTGCGTCGTCGTAACTCGTTAAAGACGAGGTTGCGGGTGATCTTATACATCCAAGTGGTGAACTTGGCGGTCGGTTCGTAACGGTGGGCACTTTTCCAAATCCGCACAAAAACTTGCTGGGCGATATCCTCGGCGTCGGTGAGGTTGCCGAGCATTTTTGCCACCACCCCAATGACTCGTTGCTGATGGGCTTCGATGAGTGATTGAAAAGCCAACTCGTCCCCAAGTTTGATCC
Organism: Verrucomicrobiota bacterium; assembly: GCA_037142835.1. Lineage (GTDB taxonomy): Bacteria > Verrucomicrobiota > Verrucomicrobiia > Chthoniobacterales > Chthoniobacteraceae > Chthoniobacter. The sequence goes on along the minus strand of JBAWZW010000021.1, from coordinate 3,128 downwards.
GTGCCATCCATGCCCAGTCCTGGGCAGATTGGTCGGAATGCTCGGGAGGTTGGTCAAGTGGTTCGTCAAACATCAAAGGGAAACGAGGTGCATTAAATGACGATTCATCTGGAGGAGATTAAGGGTAGAAAACCTCCTAACGATTTTGCAATGCGATGGATTTTTTTTCAAGGACAAGTCATGGTTAGGTAAAGCGTCTTGCCTAAGGTTGGCCTCGTAAACCATCCTAAAAAGACGTCGAATTTATTATGATCGAAAAGCTCATTTCTCCTCTCCTCCGCCCGATTCTTGATCAGGTCATCAATGGGAATCGGATTACGGATGCGGATGCCATTGGTCTTTACCAGTCAAACGATCTCAATGGATTGGGGATGATCGCCAATGTGATTCGCGAGCGGAAGAACGGTAATGTGGCGACCTACATTCACAATCAATACATCAACTACGCCAACCACTGCCTGCTTTCCTGCCAGTTCTGTGCTTTTGGAGCGAAAAAACGTGAGGCTCACGCCTTTGAAATGTCGATCGAGGAGATCGTCGAGAAAGCCCGTCTGGGGATCGCTCTGGGGATCACCGAGATCCACATGGTCGGCGGTCTTCACCCCACCCTCGAGGCTAGTTGGTACCTGGAGCTCATCCGCGCCCTCCGTGGCCTCGATCCGAATTTTTTTGTGAAAGCTTTCACCGCGGTGGAGATTCGGCACCTCGCTTTTAGGGTTTTTAAAAAGTCGATTCGCCATACTTTGGAGGAACTCCGCGAGGCTGGTCTCTGTGCCTTGACTGGTGGAGGTGCGGAGATTTTTGCTCCAGAAATTCGTCAGCAAATCTGTCGGGGAAAAGAGAGCGCGGAGGAGTGGTGGGAAGTCCACCGGACTTGGCACGAAATGGGGATGCGGAGCACGGCAACCATGCTCTATGGCCATATCGAGAGTATTCCCCAGCGGGTAGATCACCTTAGTCGCTTGCGCAGTTGGCAGGATGTCACTCGTGGGTTTACGGGATTTATTCCCTTCGCTTTTGAAGCCGCGGGCGCACGTCCGGGAGTCTTGCAAAACATTCGCCATGTTACCGCCTTTGAAGAGTTAAAAAACCTCGCTGTGGCGAGAATCTACCTCGATAATTTTGATCACATTACCGCTTACTGGGTGAGCCTTGGGTTGCCTCTCGCTCAACAAGCGATCGGCTATGGAGTCGATGACCTTCACGGGACGATCATGGAGGAGAAAATTTTTCATATGGCTGGGTCGACCACCCCACAGCAACAAACTTGCGCGGCTCTTGAAAAGGCCATCCGCGAAGCGGGGCGTGAGCCGATGCAACGCGATACTTGGTACCGCCGGATCGGCTCGACTTGGCAGAAATCAGACGCCCCCAACAGTCAGACTGCCGCGTGATTTCCTCTCCTCTGCTCCGTGGACTCCGGGTGGGTTGCGTGCAGTATCTTAACTCAAAACCCCTGATTTGTGGATACGATGGCCCCGTGGTTTTTGATCACCCTTCAGGGCTCGCCGCCGACCTGGTCGAGGGAAAACTGGATGTCGCCCTCGTGCCAATTTTTGAAGCCTTGCGTCATCCGAGTTATGGGTTGGCCGATGGTGTCGCTATTGCGAGTGATGGCCCGGTTTTTAGCGTTTTTCTCGCCCATCAGTGCCCGATTGAGGAGATCGAGAGTATCGCCATCGATCCCGCATCCCTCACTTCGGTGAATGCATTGCAAGTCATTCTTGCGGAGTATTATGGGATACGCCCATTGCTTCGTGAGTTTGCAGATTATCCCCAGAAAACTTCGGCGGTACTCTTGATCGGAAACCAAGCGATTGCCTTTCGGGAGCGTGATCCGGGCGCCACGCAGATTCTTGATCTCGGTGCTGAGTGGAAGTTGCGGACTGGCCTGCCGTTTGTCTACGCCGCTTGGCTGATTCGGGCAGACCTGCCAGAAGTTCAAGCGGTGGCCGAGGAGCTTCGGGCCCTCAAAGACTATGGGATCGCCCATCTTGGCGAGGTGATTGCTGGGGACGATCATCCGTCTGACTTTAGCAGACGCTATCTCACTGATCACATCCGCTTTGATCTCGGTCCCCGAGAGAAGGCGGGATTGGAGAAGTTTCGGCAATTACTCGTGCTCCACGGATTGATCTCCAATGATTGTCCGCCGTTGGCTTTCTTTTGATGATGGTCGTTCGTTAGTGATTCCCCTGATGAAAACCTTCCACTTGATTCTCCAAATCAGTCGCGGGCTGCTCCTCACCCCTCAGGCGCGGCGGGCGATGATGTTTTATAGCCTGCTCCTGGCGCTTTTTCTCGTCTTTGGGGGATCGACTTTCCTTTCATCGACTCTTGAGCAGCATCCTTGGATTTTTATTTGTTACTGGGGTGGAACAACTTGGCTGACTTTGCTTGCCGTGCTTCTTGCCCTGAGTGATCTCCTTAAGGTGCGCCGCGCAGCGAGGTTCGAGCGACGCCAGTTGGCCCGAGATCTTCAGGCGCGCAAATCCAATCGAGAATCTCATGATCCGGACCCGCGCTGAAAAGGAAGCGCTCGAGAGCCAAGCCCTCGCCCCGTACGCCCAGAAGGCGGGGGAATCTGCGGGTCGAGCTCACCCCGAACCCGCGCATCCTCATCGCACGGAATATGAGCGGGATCGGGCGCGGATTATTCACTCCCGGGCCTTTCGCCGGCTTGAGTATAAAACCCAAGTCTTTCTCAATGGGACGGGCGATCATCTTCGGACTCGGTTAACGCATACGATTGAGGTGGCATCAATCAGCCGAACGATTGCTCGGGCTCTTGGTCTCAATGAAGATTTGGCGGAGACAATCGCACTTGCTCACGACCTCGGCCATTCTCCTTTCGGACATAGCGGGGAGGAGATGCTCAATGGATTAATGCGCGGGCACGGTGGCTTTGAGCATAACGAGCAAAGTCTTCGCGTGGTGGAGGTTATCGAGCAAAAGTACCCTCGGTTTCGAGGGTTGAACCTCTCTTGGGAGGTTCGTCAGGGTTTGCAAAAGCATCCGAAGTATCACCGAAATTTGCCCGAGGTCACCGATTCGCCTCCCTTGATCGCCTGGCCTTCACTTGAAGCCCAGATCGCCAATCTGGCCGATGAGATTACTTATTACAGTCA